>NZ_JAMYOU010000001.1:0-540035 GCF_040319995.1 Mesorhizobium sp. M0815
CCGCTAAACACGGGGGCTGCGCGGCGGACACGCCGACGTCACAGCTACTGCCACGCCATTTTTGCAGAACTTGACGCACACAACTTTTGATCATCGTCGCTTTGTTCTTCATAGGCTTCAGATACTCAAGGCCAGGCCAAGGTACCCTCGTTATTCCTGGCGGTACGCTGCAGCAACCGTGAATCCGACCCCTTGGCGCTGATGCGGAGCCGTTCTCGGGCTACCAAAAGTGCCCCGGCGGGACTGGGGACGACAGCAAGAACCGTCCGGCGCTTCGCGGCCGGTCTTTTGCATCCCGCCGCGGCCTTCCTTTCCCACCTAAACAACCAAGCCTGGCCGGTGTGAGGTCGACATACTGGGAGACGACGAGCCCCATCCACCAGGCACTAGACGGCCCTGATCAGCCGGAGCAGAGAAAGCGCCTCGAAAAAGGTCCCCTTGCGAAAGGCGAGATAGGTCGGCTCTTCGACACCGTGGAACCGGCGCTTGAAGGCCGCCTGCCCCTGCAGGTTGAAGCGGGTGCGATTGACCCACGGCGATTCATAGGCGCGCTGGAAAGCGCACCGCCAGAAATCGCTTTCGACAAAACCGCTGGGTCCGATTTCGACCAGCGGCGACAGGCCGAGGGTAACGACGGAAACACCTTCGTTGCGAAAGCGGTCGACCGCAAATTTGGTCAGGCCGATCTCGGCATGCGCCGAGGCATCGATGTGCTTGCGCTTGAACGAGGTGGTGTAGCCGATGACCTTGCCGTCACTGAACAGCGGATCGAAATCCAGCAAGGCCACGAGCTCTCCATCCGGACCGTGCAGGACGAAGCGGCGCATGTCGATGCCAAGGTGATCGGCAAAGGGCCTGTTGAGAAACCTCATCTCCCAGCGCTTGACGATGCGGTCTGCCCGCCAGTTCTGGGAGAGCCTGGCAATCTCGTCGAGGAAGACGGTCCCGTTGTCCTCCGCAAAGGAAAACCCCTTCCTCAAGAGCCAACGTTCGGAATAGCGCACTGTCTCATTGCGCCTTCCGGAAAAGTCGTGGCCGGGCAGGACAAGCCTGGTGTCGACGCCAAGGCGGTTGACCTGATAGCCAAGCCCGGCAAGCACGCGCGCCGTCTGTTCGCCGATCTGCACGAACCACGGGCTGCCTGCAACCTCGACGAAACGTTTGATATAGTCGCGCCGATCGGCCGGGGCAGCCATTGGGTCACCGAGCGCGAAATGATGTCGCGTTTTGCTGCCGTAAGCGATGTAGCCCTGGGCATCGCCGAAGTAATGAAGCCCCTTCTGCACGGCGGCCGAATAGGCAAGGGAAAAATCACCATGGCGACGGACCAGCGCCAGGCGCTCGACATGGTTCAGCTGCAGCCGCGGTATTTTAGGCCCGCGGTTTTCCAAAAAACGATCGAGGCGTCTTCGCAATGACGGCATGGTCGACTTTCGCGTGCCGGCTAGGCCGATGAAAGAGCTGACGGACCCCAGACCGATCATATTGCCGCGAGCTGATCCTTACCTGGTGCGGCATCTTATCCGGCCGGAACCGCCAGATTTAGGCACAATCCGCCCCCGGTCCCGCCCCAAGGCGGCACCACGCATTGTTGTCGACGCCCAGCGTCTGACGGCTGGTTGCTGCGCTCTTCGCGACACGAAATCGATTCCACTTCGGAAGCGCTCACCTGCCAAACACGATGGCGCTTATCGAACTGCGCTCTGAGAAGATTGTGCTTGATCTGAAGCCAGGAATTCGTCGCGTTCTGCTATCCACAAATCGGCATAGTCGACATTCTGCCACTCGGCAAACCACGGGCCGCCGCTCGTATAGTGGACCGCCTTAGGTGTGCCGACAGCAGGCTTTTCGTTCCAGCCTTCGAGCCAATTCCACTCTACCGGCAATGAGCCCAGATCTTCGTCGGCAACCCACTGCATTCGGTGAAGATAGGCGCCACTTTCCTGGTTCACGACCTCTGGCGTGAGCGATTTGACCGAGGGATGCGCGCAATTGAACAGCATCAACGACGACCAGTTTTTCCGAGGATAGGATGTCTGGACCACGCCATCCATCTTGGTCGTGGCCTTCGGCGTATAGTCATGCTGGACGCAATAGACCGCCTTTTCCGAGTCCGTATATTTCAGCAGGCCTGCGACGTCACCGAGCCACAGGAAATCGCAATCGCAAAACAGGGCCCAACCCGTGTAGCCGGCGAGAAAGGGCGTCAGAAAGCGCGTGTAGGTGAACTCCGTTGAGGCGAGCGGGTCTTTTTCCCGCCAGTACAGCCCGCGGCTACGCATCTCGTCCTGCTTGATCGGAATGACGGAGACAGGCGCCGACGCATGTTTGAGCAGCGAGTGGCGCGCGACGTCGTACGCGATCGGCTCACGGCTGTCCCATCCGATAAATACCCTAAACGCATCAGTCATATTCACTACCCTGGCTTTCGATTTAAACGGTCGTACACTAACTAGTTGGCGATGGCTCGGCAACAATGGCGGTCGCCCAAGCCGGTTTCTCACAGATTTGTCCTGGCCTCGGTCTTGCTGGTTCGGGTGGAATTGGCCTCGCTCCCCAATGCCACACGCGCCCATTTCTGATAGGTGTAGCTGGCGGAATAAGCGGCAACCATCGCCCCAGTGGAACCGTCCAGAAATCCCAGCCGGAAAACATAGCTGCGCATATAAGCCCAGACAGAGCGCAAAACCGCCTTGCCTATCGAGCTTTTTTTGCCCTCGGCAAGCAGCCGCGCGGCGGACGCTTCGGCGTACCGGCCAATCTTGTCGTGGGCATCCGCCAGGTCGGCGATGGAGTCGTGCTCGATCGGCTGGGACAATCGCCCGACCTTCCCGTTCACCACTACTTTCTCGTGCACGGTATCGTCGCTGAAGCGCCCGGAGCGGTGACGAAATAGCCTGAGCACCAGATCGGGTGACCAGCCGCCATGGCGGACAATATGCCCGCAAAAGCGCGATCTTCTCGGTATTTCGAAGCCGTCATAGCCTTTTGGGTCGGCGATTGCGGCCCTGATTTCCGCACCGAGCGGCGCCTCCACCCACTCATCGGCATCCAGCGAAAGGATCCAATCCCCCGTTGCCGCGGCAAGCGCACGGTTTTTTTGCGCGCCGAAACCGGGCCAATCAAGGGTCATCAAAACCTTGGCTCCGAGATCACCGGCAATGTCCTTGGTTCTGTCGCTGCTGTCATTGTCTAGAACGACGATTTCGTCGGCAAAATCCACCGAACGAAGGCAGCGCGCGATGGACGCCTCCTCATTGCGGGTGATGATAACGACCGAGAGCACCGGCACGGTCAGAAGGTTCCGGCATCAAAGCTGCCGCTGTCATTCGAATGTATCTGCAGCATCGGCTCCCGGCCTGTTAGCGCACTGAGGGTACTAACCTAATCCAACAAAGTCGAAAATCATTTCAGATCAAGGCTTTCATACAGCGCCATCATTCGCTTTATCATGACGTTGAAATCATAATGCTCGGCCGCCGCTCTCACCCGGGTCGCGGTCTCACATCGTGACGACAACTGCAGCGCGTGCGCGAGCCCTGCAGCGAGGTCGCTTTCGCTGGCCGCGTCGCAAACAAGCGTCGGCTCGAACCGCTCGACAAGCTCGCGCGCTCCGCAGCCGGTGCTTACCACAGCGGGCAAGCCGCTGGCCATGGCCTCGATCACCACTGTGCCGAAAGGATCATAGATGGAAGGCAGCACGGCAATATCGGCCGCGCCGTACCACGGCAACATGTCCTTTTGCGGCCCCAGCATCTTGAGCCTTGCGCCGAGACCCAGCCTGTCACCAGCCTGCCTGAAGGCGTTGGCGCGCGAATCGTGGCCGACGACCCACAATTCCGGCTCGCCATCGAGCCTGGCGACAGCCCTCATCAGTGCAAGAAGCCCCTTTCGCGCAAAGCCCGAGCCGACAAACAGGACGACCGACCTGTTATCGTCGACGTCGAGCCGCGCGCGGACCGCGGTCCGATGCTGTTGGCGCAGTTGCGGATTGAAGCGGTCGAGGTCCACGCCGTTGGGGATATGGTGCACATTTTCCGCCGGATAATCGTAGTGACGGACAATGTCGTCTGCGACCATTTTCGAAATCGCAATGACAGCTTTGAGCCGTGGGCTGGCATAGGTTGCGCGCTCGAGGCGCAGCGTCTGGCGGTGAAAAGGGCTCAGCGCCATTGCCGCCCTGCCAAGCCGCGTCTGGAAACGCCGCCGCTCGGCAAGATAGGCGGCATGAACGCCCTCCCCGGCCCGGAAGACATCGCAGCACGGGAGGCGATCGTTGCTCTGCACCAGCGCCCGTGGCATCTCGGCGATCTTGCGGCAGGCGGCTTGAGCAAAGGACGTCGCCCGCAGCGAACGCGGAAAGCGGCGGCCGGCGCAATGGATGAACTCTATCCCTTCATTACGCGGCCAGTCGCCGGAGAGCACGGCCACCGGCCGCTGACGCGCCGCGAACGCGGCCATGATGTTTTCCAGCATGATCTCGCCTCCACCGAAAGGCGCATAACGCTGGCGCACGAACAGGATCGGCACTGTCGGTTCGGCTTGGACCTGCCGATCATGCTGAGACAGAGCCATTTGACCTCGCTACGCCGTGAAGATTTGCACATGATCGACTGGAGTGTCGTTTTCCTGAGGTAGACTGTGCGCCGCCGAGCAGAAGCCGCGCATTGCCGTCAGTAGCCGAAAGCCTCAAAATCCTCGGCATAGAGGCTAGAGACGATCCCGCGCGATCTCTTATCATAGTAATCGTCGGCCTTGCTCGTCGCATCCGTTCGGCTTTGGCTGCGGTGGATGGTGTTGCTGATTTGCCTGCCGCCACTGATCCGATCCCACACCTTTTGGAAGTCCTCGGCGAAATTTTCGACACGACCGATAAAATCAAACTCGGACGTGGGCATGACAAGCGACGATGTCTGCGGAGCCCAATGGAGGTCCGCATACAGCCAGCCATCTTCCAGGAGATCACAAAATTCACAGAAAGTCGGGATATTGCCGCGCTTACCGATGTTTTTCTTTCCCGTCGCGACCTTATCCAAATAGGCCGACAGCACGCGGCTGTAGGGATTCCGCACAAACGTGAACGCGAACACGTTCGAAATCGAATCAACCTGATCGACGGTCAATTGCGACGGACGCAACAGGGTGTCGCTCTGCAGCAATTGTTTCTTCGCGCCGGCGAGCTGGAACTTTTCGCGAAATTTAAGCTGGGCCAAGTTTATTGTGACCGTAGAGTTGGCCGACTTCGCAATGCGATTGTAGAAAAATCCGTGATCGGGATCAAACAATCCTTGCCGATCGGCGGTCAGTATCGTCAATTTGCCGCCATACGGGTATCGCTTGTAAAACGGAGAAGCCGGTATGGTCCTTTTGGCGACCGTTCGGCCAACCTTTGTTTTGATTTTCCGAAATCGTTTCAGCACATTCGAGCTCGATCCGTGAGTGGTTTCGTCCCCCGTTTACCGTGCCCACCGCGGCGTATAGCGTAAGTCTGTCGACGCTGCCAAGTTAGAGATTGAATGTAAAAAATTTGGCGGAACATTTGCGTTGTCTAACGCCTTCCCACCCCCGGAAAAACATCGCAGCACAAAAGGCGATCATTGTCCTGCACCAGGGCCGGAAGCGTTGGTCGTGCTGTGACAAGCCCGTGCGACGCGCGATGCCTCTATCCACCTCAATTGAGCTTTCGAACTTGGCGGGAGTTTCTTCGCGGTCTATTAAGCGCCGTAAGCCAGCCTTGGATAGGGCAATGCGGTAAAGACAGTCTGCCTGCTTACAGGCCTATGCCACGACAGGTAGACTGATTTCAAGGCGAGGGTTTTTGCCGATGACGACCAGCCATGTTTCGCCCGATAATGTCGTGCCGGGCAAACCCCAGCTCGGCGCATTCCGTCGCCTCGAGCGCTCGTTGCGGCCACGGCTGCAAAGCCTTCGCGACGTAGTCAGGGAGCCGTTTCTTGCCTGGGCGCATCCGGAAGCCCTCGCCTTCTACCGCAGGGCCGTGGCAACCGCATACCTGCCGGACGACTTGATCGACGTGGTCCCGCAACTCAAGATCCTGTACCTGGCAACGCCGAAGGCGGCCAGCAGCCGCATTCGAAGCAACCTTGCAGCCATGATCGGCAACGACACCGTGTCGGGGTGGCGCAGCGACCAGAACTGGAAGGTCCACAACCGAAAGGCGTCACGGTTGCAGGCGCCTCGCCATGGCATCGTGCAGTTCCACCACATGGCGACAAGTGCTGAAGCCTTGCGATTTACCTTCGTTCGCAATCCCTACACCAGGCTGTTGTCGTGCTGGGCCGACCAATATCGCGACCGTCCCCTTGTGCCTGGCTATGGCAGGGTCGAGGTCTATCTGGCCCACCGCGAACGGGCCGATCCGGCGCTGCCTGTCGGCGCTGACAAGAGCCTGTCCTTTGCAGATTTCGTCGCCTTTGCCTGCAAGACGTCCACATGGCGCATCGACAAACATTGGCAGAGGCAAAGCGACATTGTCGAAGTTCCAGGAGTTGCGTTCGACCTCATCGGCAAGACCGAGACTTTCGCAAAGGATTTCGAACGGGTTCTCGATCATGTCGGTGCAGGCGACGATATGCGGCGCGCGGCGATGCCGCCCCTGCACACCTCCTCGCGTCGCAGGCTTGCCGACTACTTCACGCCAGAACTGGCGGATTCCATCTATCGCGCATATGAGCGCGACTTCGATCAGTTTGGCTATCCGCGCGCGCTTCCAGAGTGAAAATATCGGGCGTATCGCTCAAAGGTACCCGAAAGCCTGCATCAGGGGCTTCCCACGGCCCTCGGTAAGCTCCGCCAATTCCTGCTGACCAAGGTCGGTCTTCCATCGTCCGCGCCCGTCATAGATCGGCTGATTGACCTGCTGGTTGCGGAGTGCAGTATGTTGCTTCTCAAGTTCGACTTCGGCCGGCTTGAACCATTGCTGCGGCTTCCTGTGATAGTCGAGCAGGTCCGGGCTGAAGGGCAGGTTGAGAAAGCCGCAGATGCGCTCGACGATCTTGGCCGGATCCTCGACCAGATCCTCGTAGCGATAGATCAGTACATCCGGCTGTCCTTGTTCGGCGAGAACGAGCGCATTGTCGCCGATCCAGCGGTCGAGCGCCTCCCTTGGATCGCCAAGACGCTTGGCCAATGACGCCACGACGTCGCGCCCGTCCCGCACCGGCATCACGAAACGCGCCCCGGGCACGAGGCGGCGAATACGGCCGACGCGACGGATATGCCGCGGCGTTTTTTCAAGCAGCAAGGTCTTTCCGGCACCGCGCGCCGCGCGCTTCAGCTTCCAATAGCGAAACATCGCCAGCGGCGTCCATTTGAAGAAGACATTGGTTTCCTGGAACGGCAGGTAGACGTCGGGATGGGCTGCGAGGATCGTCGCGATCAACGTCGTGCCGCTATGACCGCAGCCGCATATGAATCCGGTCCGCATCACCATGTCGGCAGTGCTCCCATGGCCCGACCCCGCTCCGTCACGGCAAAAAAGAAATGCTGGCAGCCTTGAGGGTGGCTATGCGGAGGCATTCGAAAACTTGGCGCCTTTCAGGAAACCGGACAATACCGCCTCCTGATAGCTTTCCTCGGATTGCGAAGCCACGGCCGTTCGCTTCCAGCTTTGTGGAAGACCAAATCCCTGCTTCTTACGTTTGAGCGTGCTTGCCGGCAAAACATTGCGATATGCGTATTTAAGCCCGCCCTTAAGCTGGCCATCCTTGTAAAGAAACGACTCCGGCAGGCTGAACGCATATTCGATCATCGTTCGCGACAGGAACGGGATACGCGCTTCGAGCGAAACCGACATGCTCAACCGATCGACCTTGGTCAGGATATTGTTGGGCAGACTGGTATGAAAATCGAGATATTGCAGGCTGCGCAACGGTCCGAGTTCCGGCTTCCACCACGCCCTGAGATGGGCGAGTTCATCATAGTCAGCAGCGATGGCAAGGCGTTCGCGATAGACGTCGCGCTGCCATCTCGTTCTGCCGGAGCCAATGGCGATGGAGAGCTCGACCGGGTCACGCGTGGTGATCAGGCGCAAATTGCGGTCCTTCAGGCGCCACCCGCTCTGTGAACCGAACGGGACGAAACGTTGCTTCCTGCGAATGCCGCTAAACCGCTTGTATGAGCGATAGCCGCCGAAAAGCTCGTCCCCGCCATCGCCCGTCAGCACGACGGTCCTGTCGCGGCTGGCAAATTCGCAGACACGAAACGCCGGGATGGCGGCCTTGTCGGAAAGCGGCTCGTCATACCATTCCCGCGTGCGGTCGAAGACGTCATCGAGCTCTGTCGGCTGCAGGATCCGGATCGCGTGTTCGGCGCCGAACAGCGCCGCGACCTTGGCCGCCTGCGCGCTCTCGTCAAATCTCGGATCTTCGAAGCCGATCGAAAACGCCTTTGCCGTGGGGTTCACCGCAACGGCATGCGACAGGACAACCGCCGAGTCTATGCCGCCACTGAGAAAATAGCCGACCGGCACATCGCTCACCATGTGAGCGGCAACGCTCGCCTGCATGCGGTCCCGCAGCCCGTCGGCCAGGCGGTCGTCATTGTCCGAGCGGAGTTCGGTAGGCATGGTCCAGTAACGCCCGACATCGACGCGGCCGGTTTCCAGATCGAATGTCAGCCGACTTGCGGCCGGAAGTTTGAAGATATTGCGGTAAAGGCTTTTGGGCGCTGGAATATAGCGGCATGCGAGATAGTCCAGGACAGCCGTCTCGTCGATCGGCGGCAGATCGTCGCCGAGCCAGGTCTGCAGCGCTTTCAGTTCCGACGCCCAGGCAAATCGGCGTCCCGAATGGAAGTAGAAGAACGGCTTCATGCCCGGCCGGTCGCGGATCGCATGCAGCTTGCGGCGTTCCCCGTCATGGATCACGGCCGCATACATGCCGTCCAGCTTCTCGCAGAGCCCTTCGAGCCCCCACACCCGATAGCCATGCAGCACAACTTCGGAATCGGACTGCGAGGCGAATACGCAGCCTTTGGCAATCAGATCGGCGCGGAGCTCGCGATAGTTGTAGATCTCACCATTGACCGTGATCGCGAACTTCCCGTCGGCGCTGACCATGGGCTGATTGCCTGCCGCCGAGAGGTCGATAATGCTGAGGCGCCGAAACCCGTGATAGAGATCGCTGGTGACACGTGCGCCGCCATAATTCGGGCCGCGGTGCACAAGCGTGTCGCGGGCCTGGTCGGCACGATGGATATCGTCGGGCGAAAAGCCCTCGGCACGATAGACGCCGAACAATCCGCACATCATTGGCTCCGCAGGAAGATCTTCGGTTCGAAAGCTTTTTGCCGGCTCCGCCAGCCGGGCCAGACCAGTATAGGAAACTGCCTGGATGCTCAACCGCCCTGCTGATTTGTACGGTCAGGCTCGAGCGGCCTCGAGCAGGCGCCTCATGTTCTTCTCCGCCTCGTCCATCACCTCGGCCCAGGGCCGTAGGCGGCCGTGATCTGGGGATCGGCCCGGGCCGAGCGCGCGGGCCGATAGAACTCGCATGATGGATCGCTGTGGCCAGCCAGACCTGCTTCTCGGCCTTCTCGAACCGGAGAGCAGAACCTAGATGGCAAAAAAGGCATCGGCATATGAGGCAAAATCGTAGCTATCGGCGTCGTGCCGCTATGTCCGCATCCGCAGACAAACCGATGCATCGGATCAATTCACACCTGCCCCTGTCGCCGATATAAGATATGCCATGCCGCAGGAAGGCCTCATCGAGCCGCTTCCAGTAATCGAGCCGCGCAAGTACATTGTCGCAGAAGGCTACATCATCTACGCTGAGGTAGTCCAAATAACCACCGACCTTACCTTTTCGAACCTTGAAACTTTCCGGGTCGTCAGGATTGCGTGGTCGCAATTTTCCGCCATAGCGCGCACCCAGTTCTCCTGAGATTTCAGATTGCTGCATTCGTTTGAACGACCTACTGACGACCACATCAGCAAGGTTGGACTCGTCGAAGGACTTTCCCACAAAGTTTCCGACACTGCGCAAAGCGTCGTTTGTATCCCGCTGCATATCTTCATAGCGCAGAAGCGCAATTTTTCGCATGTAACTTGCGGCTGCGAACCACTGCAGATTGAAAAGGGCAATCTTCTCGACGCCGTGTTTGGGGCTCCTTACACATTCGCCTATCGGACCTGCTCCCAGCTGATGGCGTTTGCAAACCTGAAAATATCCAGACACCACAGTGTCGCGGGGGTCTCGCGTCAGAAATAGGATCCGCTGCCGTTTGTAGCGTGATTTGTCGGTGCTGATCTGTGCAATGTCACGCAGCTCCTTGTGGTCGGAACCATCATGCGTGTAAGCCGCATTGACGCCCAGATCGTCAAGCATTACGCGCAGCCACGTCCGCCCGGACTTGGGAAACGAGACGACAAGGAGTGGCGGCCTTTTTGCAAAGAAGTTGGACAACAATCTCAACTTAGGCCTCCGATTGCGAGCACTTTGATTGCGCAAAATCAGCGGTTGTAAATATCGATCAAAGCATTGGCGATCCGTTGCGAAGCTGGCATCTTTGGATCAATCGACAGATTGGCATTGAGGAAGTCCCGGCTTTGCTCAAAATAGGTCGGTCTTGACCTGACCGCAGCAAGGATATCGTCGACGAGTTGATGCTCCGACCATGTTGGTTTGAAAGCGCCCATAGGACTGTCGAACTCGACCATCGGCGAAACCAGCGGAAAGAGCACCACCGGAATGCCGCAGGCGATCGCTTCGTAAACCGTGGTGCTTGGGCGAGTTACTAGCGCCAGGGCGTCCGGGAGCAGTTGTGCGAAGTCTACGGGCGATTTGTTCGGCATGTCGACTTTTGCGAACATCGTGGGATGGACACTAACGACATGGGCAAGGCCGAGTTTCGCACATGCGGCTGCCACCGCTTCAATCGATTGGCGGTCTGCGAGGTCTTCGATCTCCCCCTTGAAGTTCACCAGCACGAAAAGCCCTTCATCGTGCCTGGCGCCCGCGTTTTCGACGGCACGCTCAATTACCGGGGAGCCGACAATGTAGGTCGGTTGTCGTCGTTGCTGCAGCGCTGCCGGTCCCATCGACAGGATGTAGTCAGCTCTCACAAATCGATGCGGCTGCAGCAGTCTCGCACCTCCGATGAGGCCGACCACACGGACCATTCCGAAGTTGATAGAATCTATGAACCGCCTAAAAAATTGCGGTGCATAGTCATTTCCAGTCACCAGCATGTCGCAGGGTCTGATCGTCCGCTTGAGCTCAGCAAAGCTGATATGCGACATTCCCCGGGCGGTTAGTTCAGGGCGTGCGACGCCGCCGCGTTTCAATCCGTCAATATGCGCGAATACGCATTGAATGCCGCCGTCGACCAGAAGTTGAGCCGCATCAGCCAGCAGGCGAACATTGTTGCGATTGTGTGGGACGAAGTAGACCGTCCTCGTCTCTGCCCTGCCGCGAGCGTAGATACGCCCCCGCCTGAACAGGTTTCCTGGATGCACAAGCCTGTACACCGCGAGGAGCCGCTGCACAAAGTCTTCGCTGATAAGAGAAGCCGACTTGTTCCCCGACCTACCCAAAGATATGCATCGCCCTCCAAGTCTTGAACCAGCCGCCAGCCGGCAGTTTACAGCGTTCTCGCCGTAAAAAAAGGCCCTTGACCACTTGGCTGCTGTGGCCTTCCTAGTGCATTCGCGATGCCAGGCGTGGCGGAGTCAACTAGAGGCGATGAGTGAGCACATGTGGTGTCGCGCCTCGTCCATCACGTCGGCCCAGGGCCGTTCGCGCTTTGAGACCAGCACGGCCGAAGGATAGTAGGGCGTGCGGTCGCCCTCCACTGGCCACGAACGTTTGAAGCCGTCACCAAGGATGAAGACCGACGGGACGCCGAGGGCGCCCGCCAGGTGGGCCCCGGTGTTGCTGATGGTTACGACGGCGTCCATCGCTGCAACCTGCGCGGCGAACATGTCCATGTCGACAAGCTGATCCACGGTAGGGTCGTGCAACACACGTGTCGGGTCGCCATCGGTCAAGATTTTCAGGTCTGACTCGGTCCGGCCATATTGGAGCGAAACGAACCGAAGGTCCTGTCGGCCAAGCAGGGGACGCCACGCCGCCAGCGGCGGCAGGTCCTTGCCGGGATTGGAGCTGCCCCATGCGACGCCGACCAGCGGCCGGCCGTCCTCGCTGTAGCGGGCGCGAAGTTCAGCGACCCGCGCCGGATCCGGTTTAAGCGGGACGAAATGCTCCCGGATCGTCGCCTCATTGGTTTCGAACACAGCAGTCAGATGCTGGACGCCGGCAAAGGCCTGCGCCTCGGCGTAGGCGGCCTTGTTCCCGGGACCGACAGCCCGCACATCGGCAATGGGAAATGTCCGCTGAAACAACGGCACCAACCGATGCTCGACGAGCACGATCAATCGTGCGGCGCGGGCGAGCGCGCGGCCGACGGAACTCGCATGATGGATCGCGGTGGCCAGCCCCTGCTTCTCGGTCTCCATCAGGTCGACGAGCAGTACCTGGCCCGAGACATCCTGGCCGAGCCACTCACGCTCGACACGGCCTTCAACGATATGGCGCCGGGCGATCTTGAGTTCGGCCGCCGGGCCGTAAGCGCCCATCCGCATCAGCGCCTTGCCGAGCTCGTCGAGCAGATGTACCTCGCCCCTCGACTTCGCGATCGATGCTAGCGCCAGGGCTTTCGGCAGCGCGGCCGACCAATCGCGCGCCTCGATGCTTCGCCGATAATCCGCCATCTGATCGGCAATATCGCCGTCACGCCAGCGAAGGAAAAGCTGCCGCCGATGACTGCGGAACCAAACCTTGTATTTGTAGCCGGCAAGCGCGATAGCGCGGCGGAACCGGAGAAGAAATCGGCTATCGGCCATCAGCAACTCCACTGATGATTTGCCTGATCCGTCCACCTGCTTCCTGCATTGCGGACGCCCATGCCTGGCCGCCTTTTCTGACCAGTCGAACGCTTGGATATGTGGCCACGGTCTCGCCGAAGGCGGGCCACGACAGCCGAAACCCGTCGTCGAGCATGACGACCGTTGGGACGCCAAGCGCCCCCGCCAGATTGGCGCCGGTATTGCTGATCGTCACCACGGCATCGAGCGCAGCGATTTGCGCGGCAAAGCGGTCCATATCCGACAACTGGTCGACGGAAGCGTCATGGATGATGCGTCCCGGCACCCAGTGCTCGAACTCGGAGAGCGCCGGCCCGACATCGCCATATTGCAGGCTGACGAAACGTCCCGGCAGGCTGCCGAGCAACGCCCGCCAATCGTCCAGGGCCGGCAGGTCCTTGGCCTTGTTCAGGCTTCCCCAGGCAAAGCCGATCAGAGGACCGGGGCCGCGATCGAGGTAGGTGCTGCGCAACTCGGCGACCAATCGGCGGTCCGGCTCCAACGGGACGAAGGGCGCGCGTGCTGCCGGTTCATCCGGCCAGAAGTGCTTCGCCAGTGTCTCGAAGCAGGCGAAGACATCGGCGTCCACCGCCGCCACCTCCCCCTGTTCCTCCAGCCTGAGATCGAGCGCAGGATATGTTCGGCGATAGAGTGGCACCAGTCGCGGCTCGACCGAGACGATGCATCGCTCGGCAGCCGCGACCACCGGGCCAAGCAACGACGCGAACTGAAGGAAAATCGCAAGGTCGCCTTCGCGGCGCTCGACGGCAAGCCTGCGACCCGCAAGATCACTGCCATCCCATTCGGGCCTGCCTGGCATTTGCTTGCTCGACGCAATCAACTGCCAGGCACGGTTTCCGCCGCCGAGACGTCTGAGCCCACGCCCGGCTTTCTTGACAAGCCCGCGATCGCCAAGCTGCTCACCGAGCAGGCCGAGTGCCAGCGCATGGTCCCGGGCCGCCTTCCAGTCGCTTCGCTCGACGCTCTCCGCCATCAGCCTCATATGCCGTTCGACGCTTTCGTCGGCATGACGCGAGGGCCGTTTAAGAAGTTCCTTTGCTCGATCAAAAAGCGTCTGTAGCCGCTTGCCCGCGCCTGCTTGCGGGCGCAGGTCCGCAGCTTTTGCTTTTTGAAGGACGGATCGTCTGTTCGGCACGGCGATCCTCAACAGGCAGCGTCGGAATGCGTCGTCAAGATCGACGAGAGTCTTTGACCAACCTCGTCGAGCACCACCGACCACGCGCGCCCTTCCTTACGAATGACGACGCCCTTCGGATACCAAGGCGTTCGATCGCCGATGACTGGCCACGCCGTCTGAAAATTGTCGTCGATCAGGAAAATAGTCGGAATACCAAGTGCTCCGGATAGATGAGCCGCCGTGTTGCTGATCGTCACGACGGCATCGAGCGCTGCGACCTGTGCAGCGAACCGGTCCATATCGACCATCTGGTCAACGCTGTCGTCATAGATAAGACGCGCGTCATTGCCATTGCGCAGGCGCCGCAGCGCCGGCTTGATCTGTCCGTACTGAAGCGAAACGAATGTCGCTTGTGTCTGGGCGATGAACCGTGCCCATTCGGGGAAGTCAGGCACGTCCTTGGTGTGGGATTTGCTACCCCAGGAGAGGCCGACCAGCGGCAGATCCGTGATCGAGCGATAATGCTTGCGGAATGTCTCGACGAGCCCAGGATCTGCTCGCAGCGGCACGAAGTCGGCGGCAAGTTTCTCGGCATCGCGTCCGAACACCCAGGCGAGATCTTCGAAGGTCGCATGTTTGTCGCCGATCACATCCTGCTGCGCCGGGACCACGGTCGCCTTCGGGAACGTTCGCTGCAGAATTGATATGAGCCGCGGCTCTGCCCGAATTGTTGCACTTTGCGCATAGGCAGCGGCGGCGCCGGCCAGTCGCGCGTGGCGGATAACCCGGCCAAGGCTGCGCGGGTCATCCTCCACAAGATCGATCAGCAGTGTATCCGAACCGAGGTTCTCCCCGGTCCACTCGTTGGCATTTTTCCCCTTCCGCAGCCGGCGAGCGGTAAGCCGTAGCTCGGCCGCCCGGGCGAAGTTGCCCAGCCGTTCGAAGGCCTGTCCTGCCTTCTGCATCAGCTCGGCGTTGCGGGAACGGTCAGCCATGATGGCCATTTCATTGATACTTGCTTCAAGGCCTGTCCAGTCCCTGCGCGCGATCAGCGCGTCGGCCTTGGCCTGCAGCTCAAGAACGGAATGAGGCTTGGAGCCGGCAAACAATGTCCGCGCGGCCTTTGTGTATCGGCGCAATCGCAGGCCTATCCCAGCAATCACATACCTGACATAGGAACCGTGATAAAAACTGGTCATCGCCGTCAGCGCAAAACGCTTTGCCGCAGCTGCTTGCTGCCCTCGACGATCGGGCCGGACGCCTCCAGGTGAAAGATCGAGCGATAAATTTCGCTGCGCCTGGCAAGCTCGTCATGAGTCCCGGCGTCCGCCAGAATGCCAGCGTCAAACACCAGGATGCGATCGGCTGCCTTGATGGTTGAAAGCCTGTGCGCAATGCAGATCACCGTGCGCTCGAATGCATCGTCGAAAGCAGCCTCCATGACCGCCCGTTCGTTTTCGCCGTCAAGCGCGGACGTTGCTTCATCATAGACGATTACCGGAGCATTCTTGAGCAGCGCGCGCGCGATGGCGACGCGTTGTTTCTGCCCGCCCGACAGGTTGGTGCCACTCGGCCCGACAAGAGTGTCGAGCCCGTTTTCAAGGCTGGAGGAAAAGCTGGTGACCCGGGCGAGGTCCGCCGCGGACTCGATTTCCTGATCGGTGGCGCCCGGGCGTCCGTCGCGGATGTTGTCGCGGATCGAGCCTTCGAACAGGAAGACATCCTGTGACACCAGTGCGATATTGTCGCGAACGTCGGCGAGGCCGATCTTGGAAATGTCCTTTCCGTCGATGAGGATCCGGCCCTTGTCCGGCTCAATGAGGCGCAGGATCAGATTGACGATGGTGGTCTTGCCGGCGCCGGAGCGGCCGACGATCGCCAGCTTCTCACGGGGCCGTACCTCGAAGGAAACGCCGTGCAGCGCCGGGCTGTTGCCTTCGTAGGAGAAGGCCACATCTTCAAAACGGATACCGCCCTCGACATCGGTGAGGCGCTCGCCGGCGGTTGCGAGTTGTCGCTGCTCGGGCGTATCGATCAAATCATACATCTGCTCAACCGCCACCATCTGCTTCTGGATATCGACATTGACGCGGGCCAGCCGCTTGGCGGGCTCATAGGCAAGCAGAAAGGCGGTTATGAAGGCCATGAACTCGCCCGGGGTCTTGCCGTTGCCGAGGGTCTGCCAACTGGCATAAATGACGAACAGCCCGATGATCACGCCGCCGCCGGTCTCCATCAACGGACTCATCAACGCTGACGTCCGGTTTATCTGGATGCCGCGCCTTTCCATCTTGCCGACGGCCTTTGCGAAGCTGGCGACCGCCTTGTCTTCGAGCTGAAAGGACTTGATGGTCCGGATACCTTCGACGGCTTCCGTGCCGATCGACTGGACCAGTGCAGCCAACTCCGTCTCGCCCCTTGCCAGCGCCTTGAGCTTCCTGGTTATGGCGCCCACCGACAGGAACAGCAGCGGCAGAACCGCCACGGATATCAGCGACATCATCGGATCCTGCTTGACCATGACGCTTGCCAGGCCAATCAGCGTCAGCACATCGGAGACGGTGCTGCTCGTGAGCGTCAGAATAACGGATGACCCGGCGCGCGCGTTGAACATGATCTTGGAGACGAATTTCGCCGGATGCTGATTGGCGAAACGACCGATGTCGAAACGCACCATTCGAGAAAACTGGCGGTTTTGCAGGTCCGAGACGATAGCCCGGCGAATCTTTCCCGTCGTGATGGTCTGGCAATAGGCGGCTATGCCCTTAACCAGGAAAATGCCGATGATTACGGCGCTGATACCCCATGCGGCGGCAGCGTTGCGTTCCACATAGATGCTATTGACCATGGTGCTCATGATCCAAGCCGACGCGGCGGTCGTCGCCGCAACGGCGATCGAACACAGCAAACCGGCGAGATACAGCGTTTTGTGCGGCGGCAGGTTCTCGATGATCAGACGCTTAACCAGCGGGTATGCCAGCACCGCCGAAATTCGTCTCTTTGCGCTCATTCCATTTCCCGATGCGATGTGCGTTGGTACCGGAGGGCCTCTGCTCTCTGCCGACCCGCACGATTTCGGGACGCCGCTTGAGCATCCGCGATAGTTCATATCCTATTCCATGTCTGTGGCTTCGTTCGGAGCCGCAGTCAATGCCGAACCCGACTCATTGAATGGCGACCGTCAAGGCTGCCGCACGGGCTCAATCGGCTCGGTGATACGCCGCGTCCTTGACAAGCTTTGTTCCTTCGGCTCAATCGTTTGCCAATAGCTTGGGTGCATTCTCGTGGTGGGCGAAAATAGTGTCTGACATTCACAACGTGCCCTCCAAGAGGGCTGCGACCAATGGTTGGTTTTCCGACTTGGTGTGTGCATCGACGTTCTTTGGGGTGGTATTTCCCGTCGGATTTGCACGCCGGTTGGTCAGAGTGATCTGCCGACGGCTCCAAAGAACGCATTCCAATGATACATTTTGGATTGAACGAAGAACCAAGAACGATTTGAACTCGATGACCAATCAGTTTTGAAGACAATATTATGACCAATATATTGGGCATATCGGCTTTCTACCACGACAGCGCGGCCTCCCTCGTCGTCGACGGCGCCATCATTTCGGCGGCCCAGGAGGAGCGGTTCACCCGTCGAAAAGCCGACGAACGCTTCCCCTCAAACGCCATTCGGTCCGTTTTGCAGACCGGCGGTGTCTTGCTGAAGGATGTGGACTACGTCGTATTCTATGAAAAGCCGCTGCTAAAATTTTCGCGTCTGCTTGAAACCTATCTCGACGCCGCTCCTAGCGGATTCGATTCATTCCGAAAGGCGATGCCCGCTTGGCTGACGGGAAAATTATTTCAGAAGAGGATCATTTTCGACGAACTCCGCAGAATCGACCGCGGCTTCAAGGATCCATCCCGGATCCTTTTTTCCGAACACCACGTGAGCCACGCGGCCAGCGCGTTTTTCCCGTCGCCCTTTAACGAAGCTGTGGTTTTGACTCTCGACGGCGTTGGCGAGAAAGCAACCACGACAGTTGCGATCGGCAGGGGCGCAACTCTCGATGTCGTGCGGGAATTGCGGTTTCCGCATTCGCTCGGGCTTCTATACGCAGCGTTCTGTTATTATCTCGGCTTCAAGATAAACAGTGGCGAATACAAGGTGATGGGGCTGGCCCCCTATGGTGTGCCTCGGTTCAAATCGCTGATCCTGGAAAAGCTGGTCGACCTGAAGGAGGACGGAACCTTCCGTCTCGACCAAAGCTATTTCGCGTATGCCACTGGACTGAAAATGACGAACGCACGGTTCGCCAGCCTCTTCGGACAGCCGGTAAGGCGCCCTGATACCGATCCGTTAACTGATTTTCACATGGACGTTGCCGCGTCCATCCAAGGCGTCGCCGATGAGATCGTTCTTCGGCTGACCCGCAGCTTGGCACGAGATTTTGCAATTCCCAATCTGTGCATGGCCGGCGGTGTGGCGCTTAACTGCGTGGCGAACGGCAAAGTGCTCAGAGATGGTGCCTTCAAGAGAATCTGGGTTCAGCCCGCAGCCGGCGATGCCGGAGGCTCGCTTGGGGCCGCACTCGCCGCCTGGCATCTTAAACTCGGCGGTGAGCGGGTTATAGCCAAGCAAGATTCCATGAAAGGGAGTTATCTCGGTCCGGAATTCGGTCAGAGCGAGATCGAAGCGCAACTCAGCCGAGCCAAAGCCGTTTTCGAAGTCATGCCAACCGACCAACTGATCGATGCCACGGCTGCGGCGCTGGCCGACGGCAAGGCGGTGGGGTGGTTCCAGGGCAGGATGGAATTCGGACCACGGGCGCTTGGCAACAGATCCATCCTTGCAGATCCGCGGTCGGACCATATGCAGAAGACGCTCAATCTCAAGGTCAAGTTTCGCGAGAGTTTTCGTCCGTTCGCCCCCTCAGTCCTGTCGGCACATGTGTCGGACTGGTTCGATCTGGAGGGTGAATCGCCTTATATGCTCCTCGTTGCTCCGGTTAAGCAGAGCCGTCACCGCGCGATGACTGCATCCGAGGCCGCTATGTTCGGAATAGACAAGCTGAACGTCCGTCGGTCCGAGATTCCTGCCGTCACGCATGTCGACTATTCGGCCAGGATTCAGACGGTGCACGTCGAGACCAACCCGCTATACCACGCGTTGATCACCCGGTTTGAAGCGCTTACCGGCTGTCCTGTCTTGGTGAACACCAGTTTCAATGTGCGCAGCGAGCCGATCGTATGTTCCCCGACGGATGCTTTTCGCTGCTTCATGGGAACGGATCTGGACGTGCTGGTGGCTGGTAACTGCGTTCTCCATAAGCCGAAGCAGGATTCCGCCCTCGCAATGGACTACCGCGGTGAGTTTGAGCCCGATTGAGCACGCGCACGAAAGGCGTTGCTACATGGTGTCGAGATGAACGTGGTTAAAAAGCAACTTTGGAGAGCGCGGCGCACTTTGCGCAAAGGCCTCATTATGCTTCTAGGCGATAGGGCGCTGCTCCAGATCGGTTTCCCAGGCTTGATTGCCAAATGGGCTGGTTGCCCGACACCTTTGGTTCGGCCAAACCCCTATACCCTATATGAGCTGAATCCTGTGTGGCACTCGGGCAACGGCAGATCGAGACACAATAGCCTGGGCTTCCGGGGCCCGGAAACCGCCATGCCGAAGCCGGAGCAATGTCTAAGAGTTGTCTGTATGGGAGAATCGTCTACTTATTGTACCGGAATAGAAGACGATAGCCGTACTTATCCGCACCGGCTGGGCGAATACCTGAGGGATCTGAAACCGGGAGTCGAAATTGACATCGTCAACGCAGGAGTTGGCGGATATACCTCGGTCGAGAACGTTTTGAGACTTCTTTTCCACGTAGCACCATTGTCACCTAATCTTATCGTATACTACTATACCCACAATGATGTTCATCCTCGCCGACTGGAAGGACTGTCTCGAGACTACAACCAGTATTCCTGCTCCTGGTTCGAGCCACCGTCAGGTGGCGGGCTTTCGGGTTGGTTCAAAAGACGGCAAAATCTGGCGACCGCGTATGTCGGGAACATTGTTCGACGTCGAGGCGATGGACGTCGAAATTCGAAGCACATTGCGCACAATCCACCAGACGCGTTTCGTGCGAACTTTAGTGCACTGGTCGTCCTCGCAAAGGCAGCCGGAGCCTCGGTTCTCTTCGTAAACCCCAATTATCGGCAGGAAGACCCAATCGATCCCGCTGCAAACGCGGTTTGGGAACACAGACGCATTGTGGAAGACATAGCCAAGCGAACCGGCGCCTCGGTCGTTGATCTCCATGGATCGTTGCCTTACCTTTGCCAACGCAGCGAGACTTTGGATAGAAATTATTACGACGAGGTGCATTTCACCGAGAAGGGAGCGGATTCTGCTGCCAGGATTGTTGCCAACGCGATTATGGAACAGGGTCTTCTGAACTTTTCCAAAGAGAAACCTCTAATATACTGACGTATACGAGAGAAAAACTATGAATGTTTTTCATGAATAGTATATTTTTTTGGACATCCGCTGCTTTGCTGGTTGTAGCCGCAATAGCATTGGTGCGGATGGTCATAAAAAAACGAGGAAAAGCTGACGAGGAAGCTGAGCCGGAGGACAATTACCCTCTCTGGTAGGCCCTAATCCCTCGGTCTGCCTTGGGTTACGCCAGACGTGCGCGAGAGAGATCCCCCGGTCCCAAGGGCGCGGCTCATGTTGCGTTGCCGATCCACCAAAGGCGATTTCTGCACAACTGTCGGGGTCAGCGGACAGCCCGACAGACGCCTCAATGAAGCGTGAAGCGGGACCAGACTGCGCCGCGACAACATGCGCCAAAAGAACCGCATCTGAGGTCTGACGTCGTTCGAATAGTCAATCTTGAATCCTTCTGATTGCAGCTAGCCGCGAAGCGGACTACATGTCCGGCATTGCGGTTGGGGCCAGCTGTGACCACTATGGAGCGACTGTGCCATTTCTGGAGCGAGTTAAACGAAGGTACCTTCGGATACGCAATCGACTCGGATACGCCAAACCTGTCCGTCTGATGGCGTCGGATAAATTGAACGCGAAGTATGGCGACTTTGTAAGCTCTGGCGCCATTACTATACGCAAAACCCCCGTATTAACTTCTGACGACATATTCTTCACGATGGGGAGTTGCTTTGCGCAGGAAATTCGACGCGCGTTGACAAACAGACGCATCGCATGCGTCCCGTCCTACGGAAATATCAGCTTCGACCCCGCGGAGGCCATTGTAGATGAGCTGCCTCGGCAGGAACATATGAACTTCTACAACACTTTCACTGTTCGCCTCCAGCTCGAGCAAATGCTTGGCGTGTGGGATCAGGCAGACGACGACTGGTGGCAGGTCAAGAAACGCGTCCCTTGGGGCTCGGCCAGCTTTCAGGACCCGTATCGGCGCGGTATTTTCGCCAAATCTCCGGAAGTTCTCAAAGAGGTGATCGGGAGCGTAAACCGGGAGATGCGGGCTGGCTTCGATGCCGCCACGGCATTCATATTCACCTTTGGAATGACCGAGGTCTTCATCAACAAGGCCAGTGGCAAAGCAGCAGCGCAGAAGCCGCTCTATCTCGGCGGCGGCGGAATGCAGGAAACAACGCTTCACGTCAGCAGCTTTCAGGAAAACTACGCCAACGTGATGGCTGCCGTGGACATGGTCCGTGAACGCAAACCCGATGCGCCGATAATTCTCACGGTCTCACCGGTTGCATTGGCGCGCACATTTCAGGACGCGGATGTCGTCACCGCGAGCACTGAAGGCAAGTCCGTTCTTCGCGCCGTGCTTGGTCAAGTCTGCCGGGAACGGGACAATGTCCATTATCTTCCCTCGTTCGAGCTTGTCACCTATGGAGGCCTCGCTCGTAGCTACAGAGAGGACTTGCGGCACGTAAAGAACTCAGTCGTCGACGAGATCGTTGAGCAGTTCTTCAATGCCTATTTTGCTCCGTCTCAGGTGCCATCAAGCGAGAATTGATACCCGTGCCCTGCCGATTTCCATCATGGCTTTCGGCGACGTCCTCGCTTCATCCGATGGAGAGCCGCCGCAACCATTCAGGACTAGCTTGCCTTTACGACAATCGCCTGCCCCGTTGGAAGTTCGATAATGCCTTCCGGGCGGTTTTCGAAGAATTGGTCAAAGGCCTTTCGGGCTCCAGGACAGAGCGCGGAGCCGTAGTCATCGCATATGATGATGCCATGTGCGCACACCCGATCGTAGAAGAAGGCAAGCGCGTCACGCGTCGGCTCGTATAGATCGACGTCAATATGGACCAGGGCGAAACGCCGGTCGGCTACGCTGGGAAAAGTTTCCGGTATCCATCCCACATGAAAAGTTGTGTTGCCGAAGTCCGAAATATTCTCTCTGGCTACCCTCTCGTCAGTGCTGAGATCGCCGGACTTCCACGGCGTTTGGCCGTTTCGCTTGCGATCCTCTGCGGTCGGTTCCGAGAGGCCGGCGAACGAGTCGAAAAGGTGATAGTGCCGTGGCCGAAGATCGCTCATCAGCATGAATATCGTCGACCGGCCTTGCCTTACGCCGCATTCGGCCACATCGCCGTCGATCCGCTCGATCGATCGTAGGCAGCTTTGCAGGACAAAAGCTCGCGGATCTGGAATCCCGCGGATGTTTTTGACCCGCTGCAGTGCCTTGCGGAAAAATGGCTGGTCCTTCCAGACCATATGGCTGGAATAGACATAGAAGCCGTATCTGTCCGCCTTCTTCTGTGCGATCTTATACCAAGCCACGCCTCGGCGTTTGTTTGAAAAAACAGCAAGTGCCGCGTCTCTCAATTTCACCTGTATCCTCCAGCATTCGGTATGTGTTCTGATGACGGCAGAGAGAAACTCTGCCGTCATCAGACGCGAAATGACGTCGAGTTCCGACTGAAGGACATGGCCTTATCCCGCAACGAAGCGCTTCCGGTGCACGTAATAAGCCAAGATCGGGAATGGAACTCCCATGCACTGCGACTCAAGATCACGGTCACGTACCAGGCCGGTCCGGAAATTGGTCGATTGCCAGCGGAAGTTAGCACACTGCCCGGCTTAATCTGCGCGCCGCAACGATGGCGCGGCACCTCCTCATCACATATTTGCGCACAGCAGGGCAATGCCCGCAGCAGATGTGCGTCGAAAGTGTCAGGCGCCCTCGTCGCGCCTGGAGCGTCAGAGAGCCCAACTCGGCGACCAGGGAGATCAGGCCGTCGCGATCGCGGATCAGTCTCGCCGCGCTCGCCTTGGTCAGTCCCCTGCCCTCGAGATCCTGGAATGCTACGGTAGCCCTGGGCCGACAAACGGGAGCATAAATAGTTCCCCTGTCGGCAAGGCAAGCCATGTTTGTTCTTGCTTTGTGCCGGCAGCTATGCTACTAATTTGCTTATGGTGCTGATTTGCGCCAACGACCGCCTTGCCCGCGACATGCGGTTTTTCAGCCAGGCTCGACAAAGCTCGCCCGCATTGCGGGCCTTTGGCCAATCACGGTCGAGTGCCAGCCTTTTCGGCAGCTTCCGAGAAGGGAAATCGGAATAGCAGCTTCCGGTTCTCGTCGCAGATTTCGAAGGAAAGACCTGTCAGGACCGGGCTGCCGCTGAGCAGGCCCTCGGCCAGGATTTCCTTGGCCGAAGCCATGGCGTTATCCTGAGCCGCGGACAAACCGTCCAACTCCTGACCCTCGAAATCTTCCGTCAAGCGGCCGTCATTGTTTCGGAAGTGAAAAAAATATCTCGGCATGCCGGTTCCGGTTGGTCGGTTTATCTAATTTTAGCCTTCATGCGTCAGGTCGATCGAACAGCACCCCCAGCCCATGTTCGAACGCACATGCCGCAATCATGTCGTCCAAGGCTTTTCCGGAGACCGGGCAATTCGGCATGACAGCCCTGATGGCGATCTCAGCCGCTGCGGTAGAAACCTCATCGTGGCGCCTCTTCCTGGTCTCGATATATTGCTCGATCAGAATTTTCAGGCGCCGCGCTGCAATCTCGTCAACGACCATGGTTCTCCCTCGATTCGGCACAATGTCCGTCTTCCGGGGTCCGTCTTGCGGGTGAACGGTCCGCCGCCATTGGGTAGCAGCGGACCACTCGGCTGGGTGAGCCAACGGCCCGAGGCGGGGGTGTCTCGGACCGCCACCACAATAGCTTCGAGAGGCCACACGTTCCACAGGACGCTGCCGTTGGTAATTTTCGTACACTGAACATTGCCGCGGGCAGTCCGGGACTGTGGGATTTTTTGGCTAAGCCGCCGTCGCCGGATGCCGGATCAGCTCCGGCTTTGATAGCTGTAGATGCCGGCGCCGATCGCGACCGCTCCTACGGTTATCAGGATCGATGGCAGCCCCATCGACGTGGCGATGATCCCCCAGACGATGGCGACGGCAATTGCGCCGGCCGTTCCCAACACCAGTCTAAGCCGTTTCGACATTATCTGTTTCCCCCGAAAAGCGCATCTTTGGTCTTTTTCTGATCGAAATACCGCAATGCGGCACCATTGTCTGCGCTTTGTCCAACGTTTTTACGCCGCCCCTGAGCCCGACCGCTGAGGCGTAAGCGATCCGTATGCGGCCTTGTTGCAAACACCCGCTCGACAATGAGGAAGCTTGGGCGAAAGCCCGAGAAGCGAGGCGTCAGAAAGCGAGGTATCTATGCAAAATTTTCGGAATTTACTCCGGTTCACAATCATGGGCATGGCGGCCACGACAACCGCAATAGTCATCACAGGCCTTACCCCCGAGACAACCGAAGCGACTTTGATTTGCCATAGGGTGGTCTGCCAGAAGGCGAGCAATGAACGCAGTGCTTTCGGCACCAAATATCAGCGCAAGTGCACCTGCGAAAATGTAAGCGAGGGCGCTAACAACTATCCCTCCCCGCGCAACGCAAACAAGGGGCCCATCGGCGGTTCGAGCGGCACCAGCAGCTCAAGCGGCAGCAGTGGTTCGAGCGGCACCAGCAGCTCAAGCGGCAGCAGTGGTTCGAGCGGCACCAGCAGCTCAAGCGGCAGCAGTGGTTCGAGTGGCAGCAGTGGTTCGAGTGGCAGCAGCGGCTCGAGCGGCACCAGTGGTTCAAGCGGCAGCGGTGGTTCAAGCGGCAGCAGCGGGTCGAGCGGCACCAGTGGTTCAAGCGGCAGCAGCGGGTCGAGCGGCAGCAGTGGTTCAAGCGGCGGCAATGACGGAACAAGCAGCGGCGGATCCAACGGCAGCGGTGGAGTGTAGCAGCTGCTCAAGTGGCTCCAGCGGCGGCGGGTGGGCACACCACGTGACCCGTGCCGGCCGCCCACGACGATCAAACCCTCACGACAACGGGAGTAGTAGCTTGACGCTCCAACCGAAATCCGCGACCGCGCCCCTCACCGGCCTTGCAGGACTGCTTGGTCTTGCGCTGGCCGTCGGGGTGCTCGTCGACAGAAGCTGGCCTGTGCATTTGCAGGCCATGACTGTCATTGCAGCTACCGCGGCAGCGATGATCGCGGTCGACACGGCCTATTTCCAGACGTTTCGAAGGCGTTCAACGGGATTGCAGGCAAAGCCGATGCGAGCGCTTGAAGTCGAGCGCGTCATGCGCAAACTCATCGGCTTCATCGTCACGCTCACGACGATTGCCGCAGTCTACTGGATATTGCCGGAATACCGGCGTGAGTTTTACGCCCCCTACTGGGCAGCTCTCTACGACACCTTGCCGGCGCTGCTCGTCGCCGCGCCGCTTTATGTTGCTTATGTCGATCGCCGGCAAACCGATCCGGAAGATTCATATGCCGAAATCGGTGCATTCGTCCTCGGCGGCGCCGTGCCGCAAAGGACTGAGCAGATACGCCAGCATGTGCGGGGCTGGATCGTCAAAGGCTTCTTCCTGCCGCTGATGTTCGTCTATCTGTGCTCCGCGCTAGGTTCGATCCTGGCCGGACTGGAACAACCGTATCAATTCGACATCATGCGCTGGCACGCTTTTGCAATCGATCTCCTGTTCATGGTGGATGTCCTTGTCGCGGTCGTCGGCTACATTTTCACGCTGCGCGTCCTCGACAACCATATCCGCACCGTCGAGCCCACTGTGTTCGGCTGGCTGGTTTGTCTTGCCTGTTATGAACCCATGAATGCCGCCACCCGTGCCTACCTGAATTACGAAACGGGCGTCAACTGGACGGCGGTGATGCCCACACCGGCGCTCCAGGTTTTCTGGGGATCGGCGATCGTCTTCTGCGTCTTGATTTTTGTCTGGTCCACCGTGAGCTTTGGCCTGAGATTTTCCAATCTCACCAACCGCGGAATCATCACCTGCGGACCGTATCGCTGGATCAAGCACCCCGCCTATGTTTCGAAAAACCTCTCCTGGTGGCTGGTCTCCGTCCCTTTCCTCACCGCCACGGGACCCGCTGAAGCGCTGCGGCACTCCGCCATCCTGCTCGGGCTCAACGCCGTCTATGCACTTCGCGCCATCACCGAGGAACGCCATCTGTCACGCGACCCCGATTATGCCGCCTATTGCGATTACATCGCCGAGAACGGTGCTGTAGCCCAGTTCAAACGACTGTTCGCGAAAGCGAGTCGGTCGCCGATCGGGCGTTCCGGCTGAATGATATCTTGTTTTGAGGGTTAGCGGCAGCTGGCGCTATCGTCGCAGCGCATCCGCGCGATGCCGATCCTCGCCGCTCACCGGCAACGGCCTATCGCCCTCGAGCAGGCGGGTGATCCGGGCGAAGCCGGCAAAAGCCTTTCTCGCTTCCTCGGCCGACATCCGGCCGGCCATGGCCGCAGCACAGCAATTCACCGCACATTGGTAAACCGGCCCGCGCCGCCCGGCCGGCCATTTTCGCAGGAATGCCATCGCTTCGGCAACGCTGTCGATTTCCTCCACAGGCTGTCCCTGTCCGCGCAAAATCCGCACGGGCGAAAAGAATTGCAAGCGGTCCATCATTTCCTCCCCGTCGACCGGATGCGTGCGATCGAACCCCACTAAACTCGCGAACTGGCCCTTTGGTTCCCGGCAAAAGAGGCTTGCCATGAAAAATGTTGGCTGGACGGCAAGCTCCGGCAGTCCCCATTGCGCGACATCTTGCCGTTGTACGGGAACGTTAGCGCGACTGATGCATTTCGATCCCACGAGCAGTCTTTTTGAGGGAAATGCCAAAACATGAGATTAGCCCATGTGGCGCCGCTCCATGAATCCGTGCCACCCCGGTTCTATGGAGGGACGGAGCGCATCGTCTCCTATCTGACCGAAGGATTGGTCGAGCTTGGCCATGACGTGACACTGTTCGCCAGCGGCGATACCAAAACGTCGGCGAAATTGGTGGCGTGTCGCGAGCGTGCGCTGCGTCTCGATCCGCGCCCCCACAAATCCGAAACCGCGGCACATCTCTCTATGCTTGCCGAGGTGAGGAACCGTGCGCAGCAGTTCGACGTCATCCACTTCCATCTCAGCCACTTCCTGCATTTTCCTTTCTTCGAACACATGCCCGACCGGACGGTGACAACACCGCATGGCAGGCTCGACTATGTCGATCTGGCGCCGGCCTACGAACGTTTTCCGCGCTTTCCGATGATCTCGATTTCCCGCAGCCAGAGAGCCGGACTCGCCAAGGCCAATTGGCTGGCGACCATCCATCACGGGCTGCCGATCGATATCTACGAGCCGACTTTCGAGACGGATGCGGACGAGCCGTATCTGGCCTTCCTGGGCCGGCTGTCGCGCGACAAGCGCCCCGATCGTGCCATCGAGATCGCCTTGCGCTCCGGGCTGAAACTGAAGCTTGCGGCAAAGATTGGCGATGACGACCGCGCGTTTTTCCACGACACGGTCGAGCCGCTGATCGACGGCGACCGTGTCGATTATATCGGCGAGATCGAAGAGGACAGAAAGGCGGAATTCCTCGGCAAGGCGGCCGGCCTGCTGTTTCCGATCGATTGGCCGGAGCCGTTCGGCCTTGCCGCGATAGAGGCGATGGCCTGCGGCACGCCGGTAATCGCCTGGAATTGCGGTGCCCTGCCGGAGATCATCGACCACGGCGTGACCGGTTTCCTTGTCGATAAAGTCGACGCTGCGGTCGCCTCGATACCGGAATTGCTACGCCTCGACAGGCGTCAGGTGAGAGCCGTATTCGAGAACCGTTTTTCTGCCACGAGAATGGCCCACGACTATGTGGCAGCCTATGCGCACCTGATCGGTGCTCCCGGTGAAGCGAGAGCGTCCTGATCGGCGTCATTGTGGAAGTTGAGAACGAAACGACAGAGTTTGTGACGAATGAATCAACTCGACGAGCGTAAGCTTGATCCCGCCGTAGCCCTTGCCTCTCTCGACGAGGTCGCGCCTCGGGAGCCGCACCGGCTGTTCGCCCTCAAGCAAGGCGACTGCTTCGCGGTGGCCGACGCCTATGGCGACATCCGCGGCGCCGGCGACGGCTTTTTCCGAGACGACACGCGTGTGCTTTCGGAATTTCGGTTGACGGTCGGTGGCCGGCAAATGTCGCTGCTCGGCGCATCGCTCAGCCAGGACAATGTGCTTTTCACCTCGAACCTGACCAATCTGCCGATTCAGAGTGTCGGTGGCCGGGATATTCCGCAGGGCGCGATCCACATAGAACGCGTCAGGCTGCTTTGGCAGGACCGGCTGTTCGAGCGCATCACCCTTTCCAACTACAGCCAGGAATCGTCGGCCATTCGGGTTTCCTTGCATTTCGCAGCAGATTTCCGTGACATGTTCGAGGTGCGCGGCTCGACCCGGCCCAAGCGCGGGATAGCCCATGCCGCCGAGACCAGTCCGACGTCCGTGGTGCTTCGATATGACGGGCTGGACCAGCTTGTGCGCCTGTCGGCGATCTCGTTCTCGCAAGCCCCGGACAATTTGACCACCAACCGTGCGGATTTCCTGATTGCGGTGACTAAGCGCAGCAGCGAGGTCCTCTATATCGAAGTCGGCCCGGAAGTGGCGGAGACACCCGACCGCGACCGTTTTCGGGCTGCCGCCGCCCGCGCTCGCTTCGGCATGCGCGCCAAACGCCGCCACGGCGCGACGGTGCACAGCTCTGGCCGCGTCTTCAACGACTGGATCGAGCGCGCGCGCGCGGACGTGGCGTTGCTGACCACCGAGCTTGCAACCGGACCTTACCCCTATGCCGGCATACCCTGGTTCTCGACGGCGTTTGGCCGCGACGGGGTGATCTCCGCACTGCAGATGCTGTGGTTGAATCCCGGGCTGGCGCGCGGCGTGCTCGCCTTTCTCGCCCAGCATCAGGCAACCGAAACGTCGCCGTTCAGCGATTCGCAGCCGGGCAAGATCATGCACGAGACCCGCAAGGGCGAGATGGCGGCACTGCGGGAGCTCCCGTTTGGCCGCTATTACGGCGGTGTCGACACCACGCCGCTCTACATTCATCTCGCTTGTGCCTATGCGGATCGTACCGGCGACATGGCGTTCATCGACAGCCTGTGGCCATCGCTCTGTGCTGCGGCCGAATGGACCGAAGAGATAAGCCGCGCGACCGGGTTCGTTACCTATCAGCGCGGCGCCGAGTCCGGCCTCGCCAACCAGGGCTGGAAAGACAGCTTCGATTCGGTCTTCCATGCCGATGGCCGCATGCCCAAGGGGCCGATCGCCCTGGTGGAGGTGCAAGGCTATGTCTTTGCCGCGTTCCGTGGGCTGGCAGCGCTCGCCCGCCGCCGTGGCGAGGACGACAAGGCCGATCATTGGGACGAACGCGCCGAAACCACGCGCACCGCGGTCGAACGCCATTTCTGGATGGACGATCTCAATTTCTACGCCATGGCGATCGACGGTGCCGGCGAGGTCTGCAAGGTACGGACGTCGAATGCCGGCCATCTCCTCTATGTCGGGCTGCCCGAGCCGGAACGGGCGCAGTTGGTCGCCGATCAGCTGCTCTCGGCGTCGTTCCACTCGGGTTGGGGCGTCAGGACGCTGGCCGACGATGCGATATTCTTCAATCCCATGTCTTACCACAACGGTTCGATCTGGCCGCACGACACTGCCATGTGCGGTGCCGGCCTGGCACGTTATGGCGTACGCGACAGCGTGGTGCGGCTGATGAGCGGCACGTTCGAGTCGGCTGTCCATTTCAACATGCGGCTGCCGGAACTGTTCTGCGGTTTTACCAGGTCGCCGGGCGAAGCGCCGATCGCCTATCCCGTCGCGTGCCTGCCGCAGGCCTGGTCGGCGGGATCGGCCTTCATGTTGATGCAGGCCTGCCTTGGCCTGGAAATCGATGGCTGGGACGGTGAAATCCGGGTCACCCGCCCGAGGCTGCCGATCGGCATCGACACGCTGACACTGCGGCATCTGGGTGTCGGCTCGGCGGTGGTCGACCTCACATTCCAGCGTGTCGGCGATCGGGTCGTCGCCTTTCTCGCCGATCGGTATGAGGGGATGGTACCGCTCATCGTGCGCACCTGACGCCGCCTCGCAGCGGCGCATCGAAAACGACGCGCGGCACCGCAATCGTCCGGAACCGATAGCCTCTTTGTGCGTTGCAAAAATGGGCGGCGTGGGAACTGTTGTTGTCGCACGGCAGCGAACCAGAAAAACCAATAAAAACGGCTATCGGCGGCCGGAGGCGAGATCACATTCCATGTCAGATTATACTGTAGACCTGCTCTGGGTTTTGCTGATTGCAAGTTTTGGCTTTTCCGCTTTTGCCATTCTCCTATCGATATCCCGCCAGCGCCGCGGCCGCGCAACGGCGGCCGCATACACGCCGAGCGAGGATGTCGCATCGGAAGCGGCACGCAAGGTGCTGCGCGAGTTCGAAAAGAACGGCCAGTCGGCCGACGCGGCGCTGGTCACATGGTCGCCCGACACATTGCGTAAGATCCTGGCCGACGACCTGCCGGACGCACAGGTCATCGTCGTGTCCAACCGCGAACCTTACATCCACAACATCAAGGATGACGGGGTCCAACTTCTGGTGCCGGCCAGCGGGCTGGTTTCGGCACTCGAGCCCATCACTCGCGCCTGTGCCGGAACCTGGATCGCCTATGGCGGCGGAACGGCAGACCGTCTCACGGTCGACAAGGACGACCGGGTGCAAGTGCCGCCAGGCAATCCGTCCTACACGCTGCGCAGGGTCTGGCTGACGGAGGAGGAATATCAGGGCTATTATCTGGGCTTCGCCAATGAGGGCCTATGGCCGCTTTGCCATATCGCCTTCACCCGCCCGATCTTTCGCGCCTCGGACTGGGACGCCTACGAGGCCGTCAACCGCAAGTTCGCCGATACGGTGGTTGCCGAAGCACGCAACGAGCGGCCGATCGTGCTGGTGCAGGACTACCACTTCGCGCTGCTGCCGCGCATGATCCGCCAGCGCCTGCCGGACGCCATCATCATCACCTTCTGGCACATCCCGTGGCCCAATTCGGAAGTGTTCAGCATCTGTCCGTGGCGTGAGCGGATCCTGGAGGGATTGCTCGGCAGTTCGATCATCGGCTTTCATACCCAGTTCCATGCCAACAACTTCACCGAAAGTGTCGACCGCTTTCTGGAGAGCCGCATAGAACGGGCCGACGCGGCGATCTCCTATGGCGGACAGACCACGTTGGTCCACGCCTATCCCATTTCCATAGAATGGCCGGCCCAATTGCTGGCAAGTTTGCCGTCTGTCGAGGAGTGCCGCGCCCGTGTCCGCGATAGATTCGGCCTGTCTGCGGAGACCAAACTATGCGTTGGCGTCGAGCGCCTCGACTACACGAAAGGCATTCTCGATCGCTTCCATGCCTTGGACGAATTGTTCACCAGATATCCCGAATGGATAGGCAAGGTGGTTTTCCTGCAGATCGCGGCGCCGAGCCGGGGGACATTGCCGGCCTACCAGCAACTCCATGACGAATGCCGCCGCTGTGCCGAGGAGCTCAACCGGCGCTATGGCAGCGAGACATACAGCCCTATCCTGATGGTCGCCGAACATCATCGGCAGGAGCAGGTCTACGAGGTCTATCGCGCCGCCGACATCTGCATGGTCACCAGCCTGCATGACGGCATGAACCTTGTCGCCAAGGAATTCGTCGCGGCGCGCGACGACGAACAGGGCGTGCTTTTGCTCAGCACCTTCGCCGGCGCCTCGCGCGAATTGCTGGAGGCACTGATCGTCAACCCCTACGACGCAGCCATGATGAGCGAGGCGCTGTTGCAGGCGCTGACGATGACGCCGGAAGAGCAGCGCGAGCGTTTGCGGCCGATGCGCGAGATGGTCCGCGACAATAATGTCTACCGCTGGGCCGGCAGCATGTTGCTGGATGCCGCGCGCCTGCGCAAACGCGGCGATCTCGACAGGGTGACCGGAACTGGCGAGCGCCCGCCGTCGAACACCAACAACGTCATCTCGATGTTCGAGCGGGCACGGAAGGCAGCGTCGTGAAAAGCTTTGAACAACCGCCGGCGCCGGACCTGCCGGAAGGGCAATGGGCGCTCTTCCTCGACATCGACGGAACCCTGCTGGAACACGCTGCCCATCCCGACGCGGTGTCGGTCGGCGAGGAATTGCGCAATCTGCTTGGGCACATCGAGCAGCGGCTGGATGGTGCGGTCGCCTTCATCACCGGCCGCTCGATCCCCGCTGTGGACAAGCTGTTCCACCCGCTGAAGCTGAGGATCGCCGGCCTCTATGGGCTGGAGCACCGGCTGACGCCGACGGGTCCGATCGATGCCGCCGACGCGCCTGCCGACATCGCCGCCCTTGCCGACGAGATCGAGGCCGAACTGGGCAGCGGCAAGGTCTATGTCGAGCGCAAGGGTCCGGTCCTTGCCGTCCATACAAGAGCAGCGCCGCAACTGCTTGCGCCGGCAATCCAGTTGATCGAACAGGCATTGGCCCGGCTTCCGAAGGGTTATCGGGTGCTTCCCGGAAACGCCGGCGTCGAGCTCATGCCTCTGGAAGCCGTCAAAGGTGCTGCCATCCGGCGTTTCATGGACATTCCGCCCTTTGTCGGCCGGCGGCCGATATTCCTCGGAGACGACACATCGGACGAACACGGTTTCGAGGCCATCAACGAAATTGGCGGCATCTCGATCCGCGTGAAGCCGAACGGACCGACGGCCGCAACCTATGTCCTCGATGGCGTGACCGGCGCAATAGCCTGGCTCGGGGCCAATTTCGAAGTCTCGCCGGTCTCCGGTGCTCGACCGGCCGACAACAAGGCAGAGACCGAATCAAGGGCGAAGCTCAATATCGCAGCCACGGCAGCGTCCGGTCGATAAGCGCGTTTCTCATTGAATATCTTTAAGCCCAAAGCCGGCAGATCGTCTGCTTGCCGGTTCCCCTGCGTCAGGCTTAACCTGCGTGCCACGCGTGGAGGCGCGTGCGGTAACAAGGGGAGGACATCTCTATGACCATACAAGGCGCATCACCGGACCTGTACAATGAGGATCTCGCTCCGGCGAAGGTTCGAAACTGGGGACCGTTCTCGATCTTCAACGTCTGGACGTCGGACGTCCACAGCCTGTGGGGCTACTATCTCGCTGCCAGCCTGTTCCTGTTCTGCGGCGGCTTCGTCAACTTCATCATCGCCATCGGTATCGGTTCGCTGATCATCTATGCGTTGATGAACATGGTCGGCTATGCCGGCGTGAAGACCGGGGTGCCCTACCCGGTCCTGGCGCGCGCCTCCTTCGGCATCTGGGGCGCCAACATACCGGCGCTGGTGCGTGCCATCGTCGCCTGCTTCTGGTACGGCGCGCAGACGGCGGCGGCCTCCGGCGCGATCGTAGCCCTGCTGATCCGCTCGCAATGGTTCGCCGACTTCAACCAGAGCACACATTTCCTCGGCCACTCCGGGCTCGAGGTGATCTGCTTCGCCGTCATCTGGGCGCTGCAGCTCCTGATCATCCAGAGGGGCATGGAAACGGTGCGCCGCTTCCAGGATTGGGCCGGACCGGCGGTGTGGGTGATGATGCTGATCCTGGCGATCTATCTTTGCATCAAGGCAGGCACCTTCGCCTTCACCAGCGACATCCCGATGGATGTGCTGCTGGAAAAGACCAAGGACGCGGGCGTGCCGGGCACGCCGGGCTCCTGGACCTCGCTGTTTGCTGTAGCGGCGATCTGGGTGACCTATTTCTCAGCGCTCTACCTCAACTTCTGCGATTTCGCCCGTTATGCGCCGGACAAGGCATCGCTGCGCAAGGGCAACATCTGGGGCCTGCCGGTCAATCTCATCCTGTTCTCGCTGGTCGCCGGCGTCACCACGATCGCCGCCTTCGACGTCTATGGCGAGGTGCTGCTGCATCCTGACCAGATCTCGGCGAAATTCGACAGCTGGTTCCTGGCGGCGCTCGCGGCCCTGACCTTTGCCGTAGCGACGCTTGGCATCAATGTGGTGGCAAACTTCGTGTCGCCGGCCTTCGACTTCTCCAACGTCTTTCCACGTCAGATCGACTTCAAGAAGGGCGGCTACATCGCGGCGCTGATCGCGCTGGTGCTCTATCCCTTCGCGCCCTGGGAAGGCAGTGCCGCCTCCTTCGTCAACATCATTGGCGCGACGATGGGGCCGATCTTCGGCGTGATGATGGTCGACTACTACCTGATCCGGAAGGGCGAGGTCGATGTCGAGGCGCTCTACACGGAGAATGGCGAATTCCGCTTCCAGGGCGGCTGGCATGTCAATGCCTTCATCGCCGCCGGTATTGGCGCGGTCTTCTCGTCGATCCTGCCCAACTTCACCAGCCTGCTGCCGTCCTGGTGGGGCGTCTATGGCTGGTTTTTCGGCGTGGCAATTGCCGGCGTCATCTATTACGTGCTGCGTACGATGGCACTCGGCGCCTGGGCCAAGATGGCCAAGGCCTAAACGGATTCGGGGCGGCGCAAGCCGCCCCGTTCATTCTGCGACCATCTCGGCCAGGCGGCGCACGGTGTTCCAGTTGCGCGACGTGCCGATGCCGAGGCGTTTGTGGCTCACCGCCGCAAGCAGCCGCGAACTCGGCGTCTCGCGCGAAAAGACGATCCAGATGTCGCCGCCGACCGCCTGCAGCTTTTCATTCCTGCCGATATAGGCCTGCAGCGCAGAGACCGCATCGGGGGAAACAGGCGCCCGCATCACGCGCACCGCCACCTGGTCCGCGGCTTTAGCCGATTCGGCTGGGAACGGATTGCCGGCCGCCAGCCTCAGCCAGCCGTCGGCGCGGCGCACGATGATGTCGACATGGCGGCCAAAAGTCTTTGCGAACGCCGCCTCCAGCCGCTGCTCCAACGCCGCGAGTTCTGTCTCCTGCGCCTCGAAGACCAGATTGCCGGTCGCCACCAGTGTGCGCGGGTTGTTCAGGCCCAGGCCTTCGGCCATCGCCTTGAGATCGGACATGACGACCCGCCGCCCCTCGCCCAGGATGATGCTGTAGAGCAGCGCGACGTAAGTTCGCATCGGCGGCTAATCTAGACCAGCCGCGACTGCTCTACCGCCGCCTCGATGAAGCTGGCAAACAGCGGGTGCGGATCGAGCGGCCGGCTTTTCAACTCGGGATGATACTGCACGCCGATGAACCAGGGATGGTCGGGATATTCGACCGTTTCCGGCAGCACGCCATCCGGCGACATGCCGGCAAACACCAGGCCGCAATCCTCGAGCCGCTCCTTGTAGTCGACATTGACCTCATAGCGGTGGCGATGGCGTTCGGAAATCTGCGTATCGCCATAGATCTCGGCGATCTTCGATCCCTTGGCGAGGTCGGCCTGGTAGGCACCGAGCCGCATGGTGCCGCCGAGGTCGCCGGTTTCCCTGCGCTTTTCCAGCATGTTGCCCTTCAGCCATTCGGTCATCAAGCCGACGACCGGCTCCTCGGTTGGACCGAACTCGGTCGATGATGCGTGCTCGACGCCGGCCAGCGAACGAGCCGCCTCGATGCAGGCCATCTGCATGCCGAAGCAGATGCCGAAATATGGCACCTTGCGCTCGCGCGCGAACTTCGCCGCCAGGATCTTGCCCTCCGAGCCGCGCTCGCCAAAACCGCCGGGGACGAGAATGCCATGGACCTTTTCCAGCCACGGCGCCGGGTCTTCCTTCTCGAATATCTCGCTTTCGATCCAGTCGAGCTTGACCTTGACCCGGTTGGCGAGGCCGCCATGCGACAGCGCCTCGATCAGCGATTTGTAGGCATCCTTGAGGCCGGTATATTTGCCGACGACGGCGATAGTCACCTCGCCTTCCGGATTGTGGATGCGGTTGGACACCGCTTGCCATCGTTCCATGCGCGGCTTCGGCGCCGGATCGATGCCGAAGGCGGCCAGCACTTCCGAATCCAGCCCTTCATTGTGATAGGCCATCGGCACGTCGTAGATATGCGGCACGTCGAGCGCCTGGATGACGGCGCTTTCTCGCACGTTGCAGAACAGCGACAGTTTTCTGCGCTCTTCCTTGGGGATCGGCCGGTCGGCGCGGACCAGCAGGATATCAGGCGCAATGCCGATGCCGCGCAACTCCTTGACCGAATGCTGTGTCGGCTTGGTCTTCAGTTCGCCCGCCGTCGGAATGTAAGGCATCAAGGTCAGGTGGACGTAGACGGCGTTGTTGCGCGGCAGGTCGTTACCGAGCTGGCGGATCGCCTCCAGGAACGGCATCGCCTCGATGTCGCCGACGGTGCCACCGATCTCGCACAGCACGAAATCGTAGTCGTCATTGCCGTTGAGGACGAAGTTCTTGATCTCGTCGGTGACGTGCGGAATGACCTGCACGGTGGCGCCAAGATAGTCGCCGCGCCGCTCGCGCTCGATGATGTTCTTGTAGATGCGGCCGGTGGTGATGTTGTCCTGCTGGTTGGCCGAGCGGCCTGTGAAGCGCTCATAATGGCCAAGATCGAGATCGGTCTCGGCGCCGTCGTCGGTCACGAAGACTTCGCCGTGCTGGTAGGGCGACATCGTGCCGGGATCGACATTGAGATAGGGATCGAGCTTTTTGATGCGTGCGCGATAGCCCCGCGCCTGCAAGAGAGCCCCAAGGGCCGCTGCAGCAATGCCTTTTCCAAGTGAGGAAACCACGCCGCCTGTGATGAATACATATCGCGCCATGGGAGTCATCGCTTAACGCGGCCGAATTGATTCCGCCAGAGAAAAAACCGCCGCGAAGGCTTTTTCCCAAGAAGGCGCTCTGGTCATTGGCGTATCAAAACAAAAGGGCCGGCGAGGCCGGCCCTTTTGGCACGATCTGTCGAGGCGTCAGATGATGACGACCTTGGTGCCTACTTTCACCCGGCGATAGAGATCCATGACGTGCTCGTTGATCATGCGGAAGCAGCCATTGGAGGCGCTGGTTCCGATCGACTGCGGTGCAATGGTACCGTGGATGCGCAGATGGGTATCCTTCTTGCCATCGTAGAGATAGATGGCGCGCGCACCGAGCGGATTGTCGCCGCCGCCGGGCATACCGTCCTTGTACTGCCCATAATGCTTGGGTTCGCGCTTTTGCATATCCAGCGTCGGAATCCAGCGCGGCCATTCCTGCTTGTCGCCGACGGCAACCGTCCCCTTGAACTGCAGGCCTTCGCGGCCGACCGCAATGGCATAACGGCGGGCGGTTGACGATGATTCGACGAGGTAGAGACGGCGGGCGCTGGTATCGATGACGATGGTGCCGGGGTTGTAGCCGGTGAATTCGACCTCCTGCGGCACGAATTCCGGCTTGACCTTGAACTGGCGCTTGGCCTGCTTCCTTTCGAGCGCGGCGTCGAGCGCGCGCGTCTCAGGAAGCAGCGACATCGATGAAGACGATGTGCCGCCGAACAGTCCCGCGAACAGCCCGACGCTCTGCGGCTTCTGCCCGACCGGTTCGCTGCGCAATTCGCCATTGTTGCCGGTCAGCGCAACGTTCATGGCCTCGGCCGGGATCGGCTCGGCCGACTGGATCGGCGCGATGGGTGCGATCGGTTCGATGATGTTGACGGTCTTCTTCTTGGCCGGCTTGGCATTAGCCACCTTGACCGCCGCGACCGGCTGGCTCTCCTTGGCAAGGAATGCCTGCCGTTCCGCATCGGCCTTGGCTTTCGCCGCCTCGCGCATCGCCAGCTTCCTGGCTTCGAGTGCCTTGGCGCGAGCGGCTTCCTTGTCGGCTGCGATCTTGGCTTCGATCTTGCGGATCTGCGCAAGGTCGTCCGGCGTCGGATCTTTCTTCTTCTTGAGAAGCTTCAATTGCGCCGCATCGCTTTTGGCAGCGACGTTGACGACGTCAGTTGTTGTCGCGGCTTTATGAGCCGAATTTGCCGTCGGCATAGCCGCATAAGCGGGCGCACCTAGGCTGAGCACGGCACAAAGGCCGGCAAAAATGAAGCTGCGAAGCTGCATGGGGAAGATCCGATCGTTCAATGCTTGTTGCCCACGGCGTCGCCCGGCGCCCCCCAAGGACGCCGAAAATGCCGCGTGCAATGTATAATCGATTAGCCGGAAGCGCCTCAAGCGTAGGGCGCGGTCGAATCTTCGTGATCGTGCGGCATTTGCCGCGACTGTGTTCAAACGACAACAGATCGCGGCATCAGATGCCCGATTACTGGTTGGGGACTTGCGGCGTGGCCGGCGCGGTGGCGCCGTTTGTCGCTGGCGGCGTCGCCGGAGCTGTTGCCGGAGGCGTCGTTGCCGCGCCATTGCCGGACGGCGGGGTCGGCGCCGTGTTGCCTGAAGGCGGCGTCGTGGTGCCGGGCAATTGGTTGAGTACGCCCTTGCCTGCCCCGTCCGAGGTCGCCGGGACGCGATCGAGAATGTCGATCGGCTTCTCGCCATAGCGCGCGACGATCGACAGTGTCAGCGAAGTGACGAAGAAAGCCGCGGCCAGGATCGCTGTCGCCCGCGTCAGCGCATTGGCGGCGCCACGCGCGGTCATGAAGCCCGATCCGCCGCCGATGCCGAGACCGCCGCCTTCGGAGCGCTGCAGCAGCACCACGCCGACAAGCGCGAGCACGACCATGAGGTGGACGACGATCAGTACGGTTTCCATAATTTATCCTGGCAAGGCCTTGTGCGGCCGCTGATTTGGAGGCGGCTCAATACAATGCTTTGACGGCATTTCCAAGCCCGTGGCCGGAATATGGGAAGCAATGCGTCCTTTGCAACGATTCCGGCGCCGGCCGTCCGCTCAAATCCAGCAAGCAGTCCCGGTATCAAGCGATGTTTCGATAGGCTTCCGCGATGCCGAGGAAGTCCGCTGCCTTCAGGCTGGCGCCGCCGACCAGCGCGCCGTCGACATTCCTGACGCCGAGCAACTCGACGGCGTTGGACGGCTTGACCGAGCCGCCGTAGAGAATGCGCATCTTGGCCGCCGTATTGCCAAGCTTCCGCGCCAGTTCTTCACGGATATGCGCATGCGCCTCGGCGACGTCGGCGGCGGTCGGGGTCAAGCCGGTGCCGATCGCCCATACCGGCTCATAGGCAATGACGCTGTTGGACGCCGTGGCGTCTGGCGGTACCGAGCCCGCAACCTGGCGCGACAGCACGTCAAGCGTGGCTCCTGCTTCGCGTTCGGCTCTTGTCTCACCAATGCAGATGATAGCCACCAGCCCGGCGCGCCATGCGGCGGAGGCCTTGGCCTGCACTATGGCATCGTTCTCCTTGCGATCAGCACGGCATTCGGAATGGCCGACGATGACATGGCTGGCGCCTGCATCCTTCAGCATCTCCGCCGAAATACAGCCGGTATAGGCGCCGCTTTCCTCGGTGTGGCAATCCTCACCACCGGCCCGGACCGGCGTGCGCGACAGAATCTCGGCGGCGTGCGCAAGCAAGGTCGCCGGCACGCAGACCACCGCTTCGGTCTCGGCGTCGAGCCCGCTCATGAAGCCGTTGCCGATCATCCTGAGCTCGTTGAGCGAGGCGCTGGTCCCGTTCATTTTCCAGTTGCCGGCGACGAGCGGGCGGATTCCAGGCGTCATGGGATTTGTTTCTCCGGGCAATTTCCAGCTGGCTCTCACTATCAAAATCAGGCCACAAAGCAATCGACAGTGAGCAGGAAGGGCGCTATTGCGCTTGTTTCAGACTCGGCGCATGCGAAATGCGCAAAAATCGGAAGTACTCATGCTTGGTATGTTGAGAAGCGCGGCGGGGACCTGGGTCGCGAAACTGCTGCTGTCATTGTTGGTGTTGAGCTTCGCCGTCTGGGGCATCTCGGGGCGGCTGATGGGCGGTCTTGCCGGCCATGACGCCGTGATTACGGCCGGAGGCACCAAGGTCTCGATCAACGAATACCGCCTCGCCTACGATCGCCAGCTCAGCGTAATGTCGCAGCAATTCGGCCAGCGCATCAGCCGTGAGCAGGCGACGGCGCTCGGCATCGACAACCAGGTGCTGGCGCAACTCGTCTCGGGCGCCGTCCTCGACGAGCAGGCCCGCAAGCTCGGCCTTGGCCTGTCCAAGGACCGGCTGGCCGAACTGACCCGCGAAGACCCGGCGTTCAAAGGGCCTGGCGGAACCTTCGACAGGCGAACCTTCGAGTACCTGCTCCGGCAGATCGGCATGCGGCCGGAGGACTATCTGAAAAACCGCGCCCAGGTGGCGGTCCGCCAGCAGATCGTCGAGGCGGTTTCGGATGGCCTCAAAGCCCCGGATACATTCTTCAAGGCGGTCGGGCTCTATCGCGGCGAAGATCGCACAATCGACTACCTGACCTTGCCGAAATCGCTGGTCGAACCGATAGAAGCGCCGTCCGACAGCGTGCTTTCGGCCTATTTCGGGGAGAACAAGAAAACCTACGCCGCGCCCGAATACCGTAAGTTCTCCTATGTCAGGCTCGAACCGGAAGACATCATGGATTTGAGCGCAGTGACCGATCAACAGGTCAGCGACGACTACAACAAGAACAAGGCGCGCTACACCACGCCCGAGATGCGCACCATCGAGCAGCTTGTGTTCAAGACGCCTGATGCTGCCAAGGCGGCGCTCGATTCGCTCAGGACCGGCGCGACCTTCGACAAGATCGTCGCCGCCGAAGGCAAGACGCCGGCCGACACCCTGCTCGGCACGCTGGCCAAGGACAAGATCGCTGACAAGGCGGTTGCCGATGCTGCCTTCAAGCTCAACGCCAATGAAGTCAGCCCGGTCGTACAGGGCGCCTTTGGCCCCGTTCTGCTGCGCGTCACCGAGGTCAAGCCCGAAGTGGTGAAGCCGCTGGCCGAAGTGTCCGAGCAGATCCGCAAGGATCTGGCACTGGGCGAGGCAAGCCGCATCTTGCTGGACGTGCACGACAATTACGAGGATACGCGCGCCTCCGGCAGTTCGCTCGCTGAGGCAGCTGCCAAATTGAAGCTGAAGGTCGTTACCATCGACGCCATCGACCGCACCGGCCGAAGGCCGGATGAAAGCATCGTCAAAGACCTGCCGGAATCGCCGGCGCTCATCAAGGCGGTGTTCGAATCCGAACCCGGAACCGACAATGAAGGCCTCACCACCGCCGATAACGGCTTCGTCTTCTACGACGTAAGCGCGATCACGCCGGCCCGCGACCGCACGCTGGACGAAGTCCGCCAGAAGGTCGTGGCCGACTGGACCGCGGCGGAGACCACCAAACGGCTTACCGCAAAGGCACAAGAGCTCGAGAAGCGTCTCAAGGCCGGCGCCACGCTCGAGGTGATCGCCGGTGAGCTCAAGCTCGAAAAGCAGACCAAGCGCGGTGTCAAGCGCGATGCTGACGACGTCGATTTCGGCAAGGAAGGGGCCGCCGCGATGTTCGGCGTCGGCGAAGGCGGCACCGGGCTAATCCCCTCGCCCACGGGCGACGGACAGATCCTGTTCAAGGTTGCCGAGGTATTCGAGCCCGCCGGGGCCGACGCCAACTCAGTACCCCAGGACGCGCAGAAATCCTTCACCTCCGGTATGTCCGACGACCTGCTCGACCAGTTGGTGGCGCAGTTGCAGACGCAATATGACGTCCGCATCGATCAGACGGCCGTAACCCAAGCCCTGGCCAGATGAGCGCGCTGAAGATCCACATCGCCAAGGTCGCCGCCGGTAGCGCTCTTTCCTTCGAGGAGGCGCGCGAGGCCTTCGACATCATCATGTCCGGTGACGCCACCCCCGGCCAGATCGGCGGCTTCCTGATGGCATTGCGGGTGCGCGGTGAGACCGTCAGCGAGATCGCCGGCGCCGTCGCCACCATGCGCGCCAAGATGCTGCGCGTCGAAGCCCCCGAGGGCGCCATCGACATTGTCGGCACCGGCGGCGACAATTCGCACAGCGTCAACATTTCGACCGCATCCGCCTTCGTCATCGCCGGCAGCGGCGTGCCCGTCGCCAAGCACGGCAATCGCGGACTGTCCTCGCTGACCGGCGCCGCCGATGTTCTGATCGCGTTGGGCGTCAAGATCGACATCCCTCCGGAGACGATCGGCCGCTGCATCCACGAGGCCGGAGTTGGCTTCATGTTCGCGCCGGCGCACCACCCGGCGATGAAGCATGTCGGCCCGACCCGGGTCGAGCTCGGCACCCGCACCATCTTCAACCTGCTGGGTCCGCTTTCCAATCCGGCCAGTGTCAGACGGCAGATGGTCGGCGTGTTCCTGCCCGAATGGATCATGCCGGTGGCAGAAACGTTGAAGGAGCTTGGTGCCGACCATGCCTGGGTCGTCCATGGCGACGGTTATGACGAGATCACCACCACCGGCGAGACGCAGGTCGCCGAATTGGCCGGCGGCGAGATCCGCAGCTTTGTGCTGACCCCGGAAGCGGTCGGGCTGAAGCGTCACACCAAGGACGAGTTGCGCGGCGGCGACGCCGCCCACAATGCCCAGGCACTGCGCGACATGCTGGGCGGCGCCGCCGGCGCCTTTCGCGACACGGTGCTGATGAATGCCGGCGCCGGGCTGGTGGTGGCCGGCAAGGCGACGACACTTGCCGACGGCATGGTGACGGCGGCGCAGGCCATCGACAGCGGCCGCGCGCTGAAAGTGCTCGACAGGCTGGTCGAGATTTCGAACGGTTAGAACTATGTCCGACATCCTGCGCAAGATCGAGGCTTACAAGCGCGACGAGATCGCGGCGGCCAAGGCGCAAGTGCCGTTTGCCGAGATCAAGGCACGGGCAACGGACGCCGAAGCGCCGCGCGGCTTTCTTTCCGTCCTTGAAGCAAAGCGCCAATCCGGCAGGTTCGCGCTGATTGCCGAAATCAAGAAGGCTAGCCCATCCAAAGGCCTGATCCGCGCCGATTTCGATCCGCCGGCGCTGGCCAGGGCCTATGCGGAAGGCGGTGCCGCCTGTCTTTCGGTGCTGACCGACGCACCCTCTTTCCAGGGGGCGCCCGCGTTCCTCAGCGATGCGCGCGCTGCCGTCGAGTTGCCTGCCTTGCGCAAGGATTTCCTGTTCGATCCCTATCAGGTCTACGAGGCCAGGGCATGGGGCGCCGATGCCATACTGATCATCATGGCCAGCGTCGACGACGCGTTGGCAAGAGAACTCGAAGCGACAGCTTTCGGGCTCGGCATGGACGCGCTGGTCGAAGTGCATGACGAGGCTGAGATGGAACGCGCGCTGCAGCTGTCGTCGCGGCTGATCGGTATCAACAACCGCAATCTCCGGACCTTCGAAACCAGCCTCGAGACCTCGGAACGGCTGGTCGCGATGGTGCCCGCCGACCGCCTTCTGGTCAGCGAGAGCGGTATCTTTTCGCATGACGATTGCCGCCGGCTGGAGCGGAGCGGCATCGCCACTTTTCTGGTCGGTGAGAGCCTGATGCGTCAACAGGACGTGGCCGCTGCAACGCGCCTGCTTTTGACGGGCAAGGCGCCGGCAGAGGCGATCTGAGGATGGCGGCCGCCCTCACCCATCTTGGCGCGCGCGGCGAAGCCAACATGGTCGATGTCGGCGACAAGGCTGAGACGGTGCGCACGGCAGTCGCGGAGGGCTTCGTGTCGATGCGGCCCGAGACGCTGGACATGATCCTCGCCGGCGATGCCAAGAAGGGCGACGTGCTCGGTACCGCGCGTATCGCCGGCATCATGGCGGCCAAGAAGACGCATGAACTGATCCCGCTCTGCCATCCACTGCTGCTGACCAGGATATCTGTCGATATCGAGCCGGACGCAGCTTTGCCCGGCCTGAAGGTCACAGCATTGACCCGCGTCACCGGCAAAACCGGCGTTGAGATGGAGGCCCTGAGCGCCGTCTCGGTCGCTTGCCTGACCATCTACGACATGGCCAAGGCGGTCGACCGCGCCATGGTCATCTCCGGCATCAGGCTGGTTGAAAAGACCGGCGGCAAATCCGGCGACTACAAGATCACCGAAGATGGGGTCACCGAGGCAGGCCGCTGATGGCGCTGGTCCCAGTTGCTGAGGCGCTCGAGCGCCTGTTGGACGGCGCAGCTGCACTGCAGGGCGAACGCGTCGCGCTGCTGGATGCCGCCGACCGCGTGCTGGCGGAGCCGGTTGTGGCGCTCCGCACCCAGCCGCCGTTCAACGCCTCCGCCATGGACGGCTATGCCGTGCGGGCGGCTGATATCGCGTCCTTACCAGCAAAGCTTTCGGTGGTCGGCATGGCGCCGGCCGGAAGCGGCTTTGCCGGGACGGTGCAGCAGGGGCAGGCCGTCCGTATCTTCACCGGCGCGCCGCTTCCCGAAGGCGCCGACACCATCGTCATCCAGGAGAACGTCCGCGATCTCGGCCGCGGTGTCGTCGAAGTGACGGAGCCGACGGTGCAGGGGCGAAACATCCGCCGCCTCGGGCTCGATTTCGCCAAAGGCGACGTCCTGCTGCACAAAGGCCGCCTGCTCGACCCGGCGGCCTTGTCGCTGGCGGCATCGGCCAACCACCCCGAGGTCGGCGTGGTCAAAAGGCCGTTGGTCGCCATCATCGCCACCGGCGACGAATTGCTGCCGCCGGGCAGCGAGCTTGGCCCCGACCAGATCATCTCCTCCAACGCCTATGGTGTCGCCGCCGCCGCACAGTCGGTCGGTGCGCGAGTGCTCGACCTTGGCATCGCGCCGGACCGCAGGGAGGCGATCGCTGCGCTGGTGGAAAAGGCCGTGAAGGCTGGCGCGAACGTCATCGTCACGCTGGGCGGTGCCTCGGTCGGTGACCACGATTTCGTCCATGACGTGCTGACCGGGCAAGGCATGACTCTCGATTTCTGGAAGATCGCCATGCGGCCGGGCAAGCCGCTGATGTTCGGGCGGCTGGGCGACATTCGCTGCATCGGCTTGCCCGGCAATCCGGTGGCGAGCCTGGTCTGCACCCAGCTCTTCCTGAAGCCGCTGCTGGCGCGGCTCGGCGGCCGCGCCTTTCAGCAGGATATGCGTGAGGCACGGCTCGGCGCTGCCATGCCGGCCAACGATCTCAGGCAAGATTATGTGCGGGCTGTTGTCACAGACGACGCCGGTACGCTCGTGGCGACGCCGTTCGGCATCCAGGACTCCTCGATGCTGAAAATGCTGGCCGATGCCAACGGGCTGATCGTCCATGCGCCGTTCACGCCCGCCGCGGCGGCGGGCGCCGCCTGCGACGTGCTGATGCTACGCTGAACCTGCCTCACTCCGAGATCAAGGTCCGGGTCAGCGGATGGTCTGGATCGGCCAAACCGTCGATGATGTTGAAATGATGCCGGTCAGGCTCGACCACCGAACTGGTCGCGGCACCCAGGCCGATCCAGATATTGGCCAGCAACGCGCTCTGGCGCAGGAATTCGGCGCGCTCGCCGCCGCCGGCCCAGCAGGTCAGGCGGGCCTTGTCCATCGGGCGCAGCAGCACCGGGCTTTCGGCCTGCGCCTCGGCCTCATCGATCGCCAGCGTCTCGTTCATGCCGGTGCGCATGATCGGGCGCAAATCGTGCACACCCGAGATCGATACGATATGGCGAATGCGCCGGACAATTTCGGGCGCCAGCGGCGTCGTCGTCGTAACCATCCGGCTAACAAGATGGCCACCGGCCGAGTGTCCGGTCAGCATCAGCGGCCCTGCGACCATCCCCGCCGCCTTGCCGATCGCCGCGCCGACTTCCTTGACGATGCCGCCAATGCGCATCTGCGGACAGAGCGTGTAGGACGGCATCGCCACGGCATAGCCGCGATCAACAGCGCCAGCGGCAAGATGCGACCAGAAACTCTTGTCGAATGCCATCCAGTAGCCGCCATGGACGAACACCACGAGCCCCTTGGGCTTGGTGGCCGGCAGGAAAAGATCGAGCCGGTTGCGTGGGCCATCGCCATAGGCCATGTCGAGCCGCGCCCGGCCCTCGGTCGAAAGCACGTCGCGAAAAACCCGCGCGGGCTCGACCCAGGCCGCCGGCCAGCGATCGCTGCCGGCTATGTTGGCGCCATTGGCATAGGCGTTGTCCCAATCGGCAATGTGACGTTCGAACACCCTGCGCCCTCCCCTTGGCAATATGGCCTTGCCGCGTAGCCGTGAGCATCGCGCGGCGCGTCGTCGCCAGCCTCACGATGCCAGCTCTCGCATCAATCTCAAGTGACAGCCGCCTTGATGGCGAAGCGCGCATCCTTCCACGCACCGGTGCGCAGGATGTCCACAAGCACTTCGACGGCCTGCCAGACATCGGCATAGCCGACATAGAGCGGGGTGAAGCCTAAGCGCATGGTCGATGGCGCGCGAAAATCGCCGATCACGCCACGTTCGATCAGCGCGCGCATGATCTGGTAGCCATGCTCGTGCATGAATGAAATCTGGCTGCCGCGTTTTTCCCCGTCGCGCGTGCTTTCGAGCGTTAGCCCGTAAGTGCCGCACTTTGCCTCGACAAGCTCGATGAACAGATCGGCCAGCGCGATGCTCTTCTTGCGCACCGCCGTCATGTCGACATCGTTCCAGATGTCGAGCGCGCCCTTCAGCGTGCGCATCGACAGGACCGGCTGGGTGCCGCACAGAAACCGGCGGATGCCGGTGCCGGCCGCATAGCCTGGCTCGAAGGCGAAGGGCCGTGCATGGCCCCACCAGCCGGTGAGCGGCTGCTGGATGTCGGCAAGATGCCGCTCAGCCGCATAGATGAAGGCAGGCGCGCCCGGTCCGCCATTCAGATATTTGTAGGTGCAGCCAACGGCAAAATCGGCGTTTGCCGTGTCGAGCTCGACTGGCATCGCACCGGCGGTGTGGCAGAGATCCCAGACGATCATCGCCCCGGCTTCCTGGGCCCTGCGCGTCAGCGCCGGCACGTCGCGCAGTTCGCCCGACTTGTAGTTGACGTGGTTGACCAGCACCACGGCGGTGCGTTCGTCGATCAGCTCTTCGATGCTCGGCGCGTCGACCCCCGAGAGGCGCAGCAGCGTATCTTTTCGCGTCGAAACCACACCCTCAGCCATGTAGAGGTCTGTCGGAAAACTGTCGCCCTCGGCGACGATGACCTGCCGCTCCGGCCGCATGGCCATGGCGGCGTGCAGCAGCTTGTAGATGTTGACCGATGTCGTGTCGCAGACCACCGTCTGGCCGGCCGCGGCACCGATCAGGCGCCCGAGCTGGTCGCCAAGTTCGAGCGGCATGTTGAACCAGCCGGCCGTGTTCCAGGCGCGGATGAGATCATGCGCCCATTCTTCGGTCACTGCCTTGCTCAATTCATCGAAAGCGGCACGCGAAGCGGCCCCTAGCGAATTGCCGTCGAGATAGATCACTCCTTGCGGCAGCACAAAGCGGTCGCGCATCGCGCGCAGCGGATCTGCAGCATCCATCGCCCTTATGGCCACGAGATCGGGAATTCCTGTCATGATTTGTCTGCTCCCCAAGATTCACCGCAACGCCGGACACGCATCGACGGCATCCATCGGTCACGAGCGGTTCTCCATTACCTGGTATCGCGCAGCAAGGCTCCACCGGCGACAAGTTGCCTGACCATGCGGTGGAAACCAGGAGCCAAGCCAACCCAAGGTTGGCGTTTTGAGTTCGTTTCGTTCACGGTGCATTGACCAAACCGCACAGTCGATACGGCTTCAATTCCGTGCCCCTTTGCCGGCTGACGGCCGATACCAGTGCCGCCTTCTGGAAACCCAGAGGCCGCAAACGAAAGCAGAATCAAGGCGATGAGGCCCGCGGCGGTGAAAATGCAGCGTCCCGGTTTGGCGAGTGGTATCGTTACCCGAGCCCTAACACATTCATTAAACTTTAAACAGTTGCGGAACACAACTGGAACAGATAGTGTTTGTTCTGGGTTTGTTTTTCTGATTCTGTTGGGGGTCGCTATGCTGACACGCAAACAACACGAACTGCTTATGTTCATCCACGAAAGGCTGAAGGAAAGCGGTATCCCGCCCTCCTTCGACGAGATGAAGGAAGCGCTCGACCTGGCTTCCAAATCGGGAATCCACCGGCTGATTACGGCGCTGGAGGAGCGCGGCTTCATTCGCCGTTTGCCCAACAGGGCCCGTGCGCTGGAGGTGCTGCGCCTGCCCGATTCGATCGCCCCCGGCCTCAATGCGGCACGCAAGTTCTCGCCGAGTGTCATCCAGGGCAGTCTTGGGCAAGGTCCTCGGCAAGGCAAGCCGACATCGTCGCGCGTCCCTGCAGCCGGCAATGACGACGATGTCGTCGCCGCCGTGTCTATCCCGGTGATGGGCCGCATCGCCGCTGGTGTGCCGATCGATGCCATCCAGCACCAGACGCATTCGATCTCGGTGCCGCCGGACATGATCATGGGCGGCGAGCATTATGCGCTCGAGGTCAAAGGCGATTCGATGATCGAGGCTGGCATTTTCGACGGCGACACGGTGATCATCCGCAATGCCGATACGGCGAGCCCCGGTGAGATCGTGGTGGCACTGGTCGACGAGGAAGAAGCGACGCTGAAGCGGTTCCGCCGCAAGGGCGCCTCGATCGCCCTGGAAGCCGCCAATCCGGCCTACGAGACGCGCATCTTCGGACCAGACAGGGTCAAGGTGCAGGGCAAGCTCGTTGGGCTGATCCGCCGCTACTGAGCTGCGCCCTTGGCGCCGGCTTTTGGCTTGTCGGCTCTGCGGTATGGCGGCATGCCCCGCGCCGCGCGTGAAAATTTCCGCTGCACGTGCCAGGGCCGGTATGATTTTTCGACGGCGAAGCGGATTTCGGCGCGTGTTGCCGCTTGTGGATCGAAATAGACGGCCGCACTTCCCGCGCGCGCCAGTTGCCGTTTGGTGACGACGAGGACCAGCCGGTCGTAGTAGCAGGGATTATGGGCGGTGGCGTCGTCGATGACGATCAAGCTGGCAAAGGCGCAGGCTGGCCGTGCAGTATCGCGGTCATTGGCTAGCGCGATGATCGCGCCGGATGGATGCCTGGCAAGGCAGAGACCGTCCGTGCAAATGAACGGCATGCCCGGCGGTAAGTCGGCCGGATCGGCAATGTCGAATTGCGGATCGTTCTTTCCAGGTGTTTCCGGCGCGACGATAGCCTCTGATGTGAGCGCGCGTTTCCAGTTGTCGATGGTGAACTCATTCGGGCGTGCCCGGTTGACCGCGAGTTCACCGCTGCCGATCGGCAGCGCGACGAGCCGTGCGTCCTCCGAGATCAATACATCGGGTACGCGCGTCTGCGTTGTCGTTAGCAAGCCGGCGAGCGCAAAAGGAAGGGCCACGAGCCGCAACCAGGTCGTCGCCATGCTGGCAATGACGAGGGCGATCGTCACCAAAAGGACAGATCTCAGCGAAATCAGCCCGACCGCATCGATCGGCGAGCGCTCGGAGATCCACCCGGACAGGGCGATCATCGCCGTCAGCCCCTTGCCCATCACGTAGAGGAAAGGCCCATCCGCGCCGAACGGCATCGCCAGCGCACTGAGGACGGCGAAGGGCATGACGACCAGTGAGACGATAGGCATGATGGCCAGATTGGCGAACAGGCTGAGCGGCGCCACGCGCTGGAAATGCCATATGGCGAAAAGCGCCGTGGCGCTCCCTGCAATGATCGAGGTCATCGCCAGGCCGCCCATGCCCATCAGTACCTTTCTAGTGGCAAAGCGTAGCGGCGACCGCCGGGGCGGCGGCGTGGTGGCCCCGCCGGCGCGGTAATCGGACCAGCCTGCATAGGCGCCGACAAGGGCCGCCGTCGCGGCGAAGGACATCTGGAAGCTCGGACCGACCACCTCGTGCGGCGACACCAGAATGACCGCGATGGCCGAGATCGCCAGGTTGCGCATGGTGAGCGCGGCCCGGTCGAACAGCACGGCGATAAGCATCACCGCCAACATGATGAAGCTGCGTTCGGCCGCCACCACAATGCCGGAAAAGACGAGGTAGGCCGCAATCGAAAAAAGCGCGGCGGCCGCCGCGTATTTCTTGACCGGCCGTCGCGATGAGAAATCGGGAAACAGCGCAAAGGCGCCGCGCAGCAGCGCCATAATGGTGCCGGCGACCAACGCCATATGCAGCCCCGAGATGGAGATGATGTGGTAGATGCCGGTACGCCGCATCGCTTCGTTGATCTCCTCGGGAATGCCGGCGCGCACGCCGACGATCAGCGCAGCAGCAATCTCGCCCTCGGCGCCGCCGATGCGGCTGCGGATATGGTCGGCGATGGATTCGCGCGCGTCTTCGATCGCGGAAGAAAGCCGCGCGGCAAACGGCATGCTGCCCGACGACACGACTTTCGGATTGCCGAGAAAAAAGCCGCTGCCGCCGATACCGGCAAAATAGCTGTCGAAGGAGAAATCATAGCTGTCGGGCCGCACCGGCCCGGTCGGCGGCAGCAGCCGCACATAGCCGGCGATCTCGGAACCGGCGGTCAGCTCAGCCGGTATTTTCATCGCCGAAACGCGGACCCGTTCCGGCATGTAGCGCAGTGTCGGCCTGGCGGTTGAGATCACATCGATCGTCAGCCTGATGCGGCCGCTCGCCATGGGCTCGAACGATACGACGCGACCCGTGAGGCGCGTCGAGATTTCGGAACCGAGCATATGCGTTCCGACACGCCAGGTCTCGACCTTGGCGGCAAGCACGCCAAGCGCGCAGAGCAACGCCGCCATGAAGCACAGGCGGGTTCTGGGCCACGACCGCGAGGCGACGGCACAGAGGGCTGCCAAGGCGACGATTGCGATCGGCTGTGGAAAGGCCGGCTCCACCGCCAGCGCAAAATATACGATCCCCGCATGCGAGGAACACCGGCACCAGCAGGAAGGCGACCCCACGGTCGAGCTCCAGGCCGACCGCCGAGGTTACGCCGTTGCGGATACGGGACGGTGACGGGAGGCGGAAACGCCGGCGTAGGCGCACGATGGGCTCGGCCGCGGGCACGAGAACCGTTGCTGGGTCGCTCGCCGGCAGCGACGGGGCATCAAAGCGTGGAACCGGCAGCAATGCCGGTGCCGGCAGGACAGGCACGGGCGCGGCAAACAGCAAGCGTTCGCTGACGCCGCTGCCAACGTCCTCGCCCTCGCCCGCACCACGGCCTCGCACAGCCATCGGGTCTGCCCCTTGCGCCCTCGACCTCCTATGCTACATGAACGCGCAACGCGCGAAAGTCCGCAAACCCACTTCCTTCGCCTGCCTGAGAGTTCCATGCCCGACAAGGTCGTCACCCGTTTTGCCCCCTCGCCCACCGGCTATCTGCATATTGGCGGGGCGCGCACGGCGCTGTTCAACTGGCTGTATGCCAAGCACACAGCCGGCACGATGCTGCTGCGCATCGAGGACACCGACCGCGAGCGTTCCACCGATGCGGCAACCGCGGCCATCCTCGACGGGCTTTCCTGGCTTGGCCTGACATGGGACGGTGAGCCGGTGTCGCAGTTCGAGCGTGCGCCGCGCCATCGCGAGGTGGCCGAGGAACTCGTTCGCATGGGCAAGGCCTATTATTGTTACGCGACGCCTGCCGAGTTGGAGGCAATGCGCGAGAGCGCACGAGCCAAGGGGCTGCCTCCCCGCTATGACGGCCGCTGGCGCGACCGCGACCCCTCCGAGGCGCCGGCCGGCGCCAAGGGGGCGATCCGCATCAAGGCGCCGACAGACGGCGAGACGGTTGTGCATGACCGCGTCCAGGGCGACGTGCGCTTTCCCAACAAGGATCTCGACGATTTCATTATTCTGCGCTCGGACGGCAACCCGACCTACATGCATGCCGTCGTCGTCGACGATCACGACATGGGCGTCACCCACATCATCCGCGGCGACGACCATTTGACCAACGCCGCCCGCCAGACGGTGATCTACCATGCCATGGGGTGGGAGGTGCCGTCGATGTCGCATATCCCGCTGATCCACGGTGCCGACGGCGCCAAGCTGTCGAAACGGCACGGTGCGCTCGGCGTCGAGGCCTATCGCGCCATGGGCTACCTGCCGGAGGCGCTGCTCAATTATCTGGCGAGGCTTGGCTGGAGCCACGGCGACGATGAGATCATGTCGATCGCCAACATGATCGCATGGTTCGACATTGGCGACGTCAACAAGGGCGCCGCCCGTTTCGACTTCGCCAAGCTCGAGGCGCTGAACGGCGTGCACATGCGCCGCATGAACGACGCGGCGCTGCTCGACATCTTCATCGCCACTCTGCCCTATCTCGACGGCGGTCCGGCGATCGCAGCTAGCCTCGACGACAGACGCAAGGCGCAATTGCTTGCCGCTTTGCCAGGCCTGAAGGAGCGCGCCAAGACGCTGGTCGAACTTGTTGAAGGGGCTGCATTCCTGTTCGTCGAGCGGCCGATGCCGGTCGACGAGAAGGCGGCGGCGCTGCTCAGCGGTGAGGCGCGCGCGATCCTGCGGGGCGCTCATGCGGCACTGGCCACGATTTCGGACTGGTCTGCCGCCTCGGCGGAAGCCGCGATCCGCGACTATGCGCAGGCCGGCGGCCACAAACTCGGCGCCGTGGCCCAACCTCTGCGCGCCGCGCTCACCGGCAAAAGCACCTCGCCCGGCGTCTTCGATGTGCTGGCCGTGCTTGGCCGCGAGGAAGGCCTGGCGCGGATTGCCGATCAAATCGATTAGGAAACTGGCCCAAGAAGATTGGCATTGAAAGGTGTGTTTCGCAGTGCAACATTGGGTCTTGGCCTAATCTGGCGCGCAGATTCAATTGCGGGCGCAAATGTGCGTATTCCGATGCTTTTGACGTGTTGGGTTCAATGTTTTGCCGTTGCCGGCCTGAGGAAACAAAAAGGAGTTTGCTATGACCGAACCTGCGACAAAGATGGAATTTGGCGGCAAAACCCAGGCGTCGACGGCAAAACTGGAACTCGACGGCAAAACCCATGAATTCAAGATACGAAGTGGTTCGGTAGGACCTGATGTCATCGACATCGGTTCGCTCTACAGCACCACCGGCGTATTTACCTACGATCCCGGTTTTACGTCGACGGCGAGCTGCGAATCGGAAATCACCTTCATCGATGGCGATGCCGGTATTCTCTTGCACCGCGGCTACCCGATCGACCAGCTGGCCGAGCACGGCGACTTCCTCGAAGTCTGCTATCTCTTGCTCTACGGAGAACTACCGACCAAGGCGCAGAAGGACGATTTCGACTACCGGGTGACGCGCCACACCATGGTGCATGAGCAGATGTCGCGCTTCTTCACCGGCTTCCGCCGCGATGCGCATCCGATGGCGGTGATGTGCGGCGTGGTCGGCGCGCTGTCGGCCTTCTATCACGATTCCACCGATATCTCGGACCCTTATCAACGCATGGTCGCCTCGATGCGGCTGATCGCCAAGATGCCAACGATCGCGGCGATGGCGTATAAATACCACATCGGCCAGCCGTTCATTTATCCGAAGAACGAACTGAATTTCGCAGCCAACTTCCTGCATATGTGCTTCGCCGTGCCTTGCGAGGAATACAAGATCAATCCGGTGCTGGCGCGCGCGATGGAGCGCATCTTCATCCTGCACGCCGACCACGAGCAGAACGCCTCGACCTCGACCGTCCGCCTCGCCGGCTCGTCGGGCGCCAATCCCTTTGCCTGTATCGCTGCCGGCATCGCCTGCCTGTGGGGTCCTGCACATGGCGGAGCCAACGAGGCAGCCCTGAACATGTTGGGCGAGATCGGCCATGTCGATCACATCCCGGAATTCATTGCGCGCGCCAAGGATAAGAACGATCCGTTCCGATTGATGGGCTTTGGCCACCGCGTTTATAAGAACTACGATCCGCGCGCCAAGATCATGCAGAAGACCGCGCACGAAGTCCTGGGCGAGCTCGGCATCAAGGACGATCCGCTGCTCGACATCGCCATGGAGCTGGAAAAGATCGCGCTGACCGATTCCTATTTCATCGAGAAGAAGCTCTACCCCAACGTCGATTTCTATTCCGGCATCACGCTGAAGGCGCTGGGCTTCCCCACTACCATGTTCACCGTGCTGTTCGCGGTTGCCCGCACCGTCGGCTGGATCGCGCAGTGGAAGGAGATGATCGAGGACCCGCACCAGAAGATCGGCCGTCCGCGCCAGCTTTATACCGGTGCGCCGGAACGGGATTACGTGCCGATCGCGAAGCGGTGAAGGTAGCGAGTAGCGAGTAGCGAGTAGCGAGTAGTAGCTGAAGCAGCTTGGCTGTTACGGCCAGCACCATTTCCTATTCGCTACTCACTACTCGCTCACTTCCTCACCATGCCCATCACCACCCCCGCCGCCATCTCGCCTGACGGCTTGTCGGTTGCCATACGCCCGGCGATTTCGGCAAAACCGTCCTTCTGCCAGGCGCGGTAGGCGGTATCGGAGAATAGCGCCTCCAGCTGGCGCGCCAGATAATGCGGACGCACATATTGGTTGTAGTGTTCCGGCACGACCGGCCGGTCGGCGATGAGATTGGGCAAGGCTGCGCTCCAAACTTTGATCAGTCCCTGCGCCATGCGCATGACCGGATCGAGCCGGTAGCAGGAGATCATCGGCACGCCCGCCAGTGCCAGTTCCAGCGATACCGTCCCCGACGCGATCAGCGCCGCATCGGCCTTGCCGAAGGTCTGCCATTTGCGTTCGGCATCAAGGATGATCTCCGGCTTCTCGTTCCAGCTCGCGACCGAGGTCCTGACCAGGTCGGCGACGTGCGGCACCGTCGGCAACAGCAAGCGCAAGCGGTGCCCGCGCGCCCGCAGGATCGATACCGTTTCGCCGAACGGCCCGACCAGGCGCCGCACCTCGCCGCGACGCGAACCGGGCAATACAAGCAACGTTTTCACACGGTCGGCGGAGAGGTCACGCGGCTGCGCCTGCGCCCTGGCGGCACTGACTATGCCCGGATCGTGTGCAAGGCGATGCCCGACATAGGTGCCGGGCGGCCCGCCCAGGCGAGCGAGTTCCTTCACCTCGAACGGCAGGATACAAAGAATGTGATCGACATATGGCTTCATTGCCGCCGCCCTGCCCGGCCGCCAAGCCCATACGCTCGGGCAGACATAGTGGACGATCGGGATCGTCGGATCGGCGGCGCGCACCTTCTTGGCGACGCGCAGCGAGAAATCCGGACTGTCGATGGTGATAAGGCAGTCGGGCTTTTCATCGACAATCGCGTTTGCCGTCTGGCCGATCCGCCGCATCAGGCGCGGCAGGTCGCGCAGGATAGCGCTAAGCCCCATCAGCGCGATCTCGCTGCCGTCGAACAATGGCGCCAAACCGAGCGCCTGCAAATGGCGGCCGCCGATGCCTACGAGCCGAACTTCGCGCCCGGTCATGCGCTTTAACGCCTGCACAAGGTCGGCGCCAAGCAGGTCGCCGGACTCCTCGCCGGCGACGACGGCTATCTTCAACGGCTGCTCATTCGCCATGCGCCGGCTCCGCAGCAGGCAGGCCGATCACGAACAGGCCGAGTGCATTGGCACGCCCGATGGTGGCAGGACCTTCGAGCACCAGCGAGCGGCCGGCTTCGACGGCAATGCCGGCCAGTCCGGCGGCATGCGCCGCCTCGACGGTCAGAGGGCCAATGGAGGGCAGATCGGCACGCAGTTCCTGACCGGGCTTGGCGCATTTGACCAAAACACCACGGCTCCTGCCAGCCAGCCTGCCGTGCCCGCGTAATTGTTTTGTCCGCTCGAGCAGCCCGTCTGTGCCCTCGACGCCTTCCAGCGCGATGGCGCGGCCACCAACCGCAACAGCCGCCTGGCCAATATCCAGCGCGCCGATAGCTTTTGCTGCAGCGTGCGCCGCCTCGATGTCGCGCCAGTCGGATTTGCGTGGCGCCATCTTGGTCAGCGGGCCTTCAGCGGCGACCAGTTCCGGCACGATCTCGTGAGCGCCGACAACCTTGATGCCGCTGCGCTCGATCCTGCGCACGAACAGTTTCAGCACCGTATCGTCCCCCCGGGTTACACCGACGAGAAGGCTGGGTAGCCAGGCGAGCAGGCCCAAATTGAGGCGCATGGCGCTCAGCCTGGGGCGGCGCGTAATATGTCCCGCGGTCACCAGATGCGTAACGTGATGCCGCTTGAGCATCGGCAGCAGCGAGCCGACGTCCTCCAGCCTCAAGCTTGCCTGCTCATAGGGCTCGAAATCGACTATGCGGTCGACCTCGCCCGCCGCCATGACGACGAAGGGAGGTTTGCCTTGCCGGGCGAGCGCTCGGGCAATTTCGACCGGGAGACTGCCGCCGCCGGCGATGATGCTGACCTTGGCATCTGGCGCGAGATCAAGGCCCTTTCCGGCAGCCTCAATCTTCGTCATCTGCCCTCAGTCTTCATCATCGGTATCGTCGCCGTCGCCACCTTTGAGCGACGGCACGGCATAGTGCCGCTTGCCGCGGCCAGCGATGAAATCGACGATCTTCATGGCCGTCGGCGACGAGGCGAATTCCGCCTTGGCGAACTCGATGTTTTCGCCGACGGTCCGAGAGCGATCGAAGATCGTGTTGTAGGCTTTGCGCAGCAAGTGGATCTCGGAACGCGGCAGGCCGGCGCGCTTCAGGCCAATGATGTTGAGGCCGCGAAGGCTGGCACGGTTGCCAACGGCGATGGCGTAGGGAATGACGTCGCCGACGATCGCCGAGCAACCGCCGAGAAAGGCGTTATCGCCGATGCGGACAAACTGATGAACCGCGGTAAGGCCGCCGATGTAGACATTGTCACCGACTTCGCAATGCCCGCCTAACGTCGCTTGATTGGCGAAGGTGGCGTTCCTGCCGACCACGCAGTCATGTGCAATGTGGGCATAGGCGAGGAAATTGCCGTTGTCGCCGATCGTCGTTTCGCCGCGGCTGGAATCGGTGCCGAGATGCATGGTGACGCCTTCGCGGATCGCGCAGTTCTCGCCGATCACCAGCGTGGTACGGCCGCCCTTGTGCTTGGTGTTCTGCGGCGGCCCGCCCAGTATCGCCATCGGATAGACCTTGGTCGATGCACCGATGGTGGTCGCGCCCATCACCGACACATGGCTGACCAGTTCGACACGGTCGCCGATCACGGCGTCGGGGCCGACGTAGCAGAAGGGTCCGATGCGGGCGCCTTCGCCGATTTGGGCGCCTGCCTCGATGACCGACGATGGATGGATGACTGTCTGGATTTTCATTAGCATTCGTTTGTCAGCCGCTTGCGACCATCATTGCCGAGATCTCGGCTTCCGCCGCCTTGGTGCCATCGACGAGGGCCTCGCAGGCGAATTTGAGAAGATTGCCGCGTTTCTTGATTTTCTTCACATGAATTTTCAATTGGTCGCCTGGAACGACCGGCTTGCGGAACTTGGCGTTGTCGATGGTCAGGAAATAAACCAGCGACGGCTTTTCCGTACCGAGGCTGCGGATGCAGATGGCGCCGGCCGTCTGCGCCATCGCCTCGATGATGAGCACGCCGGGCATGACCGGCTGGTCGGGGAAATGACCTTGGAAATGCGGCTCGTTTATGGTGACGTTCTTGATGCCGATGGCGGATTCGTCGCCATCTATGTCGACAATGCGGTCGATCATCAAGAACGGATAGCGGTGCGGCAGGAGCTTCATCAGCCGCATTATGTCAACCGCTTCGAGCGTCGCCGCTGCGATCTCAGCCATTTCCCCCCTCACCCTGTTTGCGCGTCCGTGCAAGTCTGCGCAAGGCCGCTATCTCGCGCATGGCTTCCGCCATCGGCTGCGCCGGATATCCTCCCCAAATCTCACCTGCAGGCACATTGCTCATAAACCCGCTTCTTGCGGCAAGCTTGGCCCCGGACCCGATGGTCAAATGATCCGCAAGGCCGACGCCGCCACCCATGGTGACGTTGTCGCCTACCGTCACGGAACCGGAAATACCCGAAAGCCCGGCTATAATGCAATTGCGGCCGATGCGAACGTTGTGGGCGATCTGCACCAGATTGTCGATCTTGGTGCCCTGGCCGATGATCGTGTCGGACATGGCGCCGCGATCGACGGTCGTATTCGAGCCGATCTCGACGTCGTCCTGAATGATGACGCGGCCGATCTGCGGAACCCGCTCCGGACCCTTGGCGCCGGCAACGAAACCGAAGCCATCCTGGCCGATCCTGGCACCGCCATGGATGATGACGCGATTGCCGATCAACGCATATTGCACGCTTGCACCTGGACCGACATAGCCGTCGCGGCCGATCTGAGAGGAAGGACCGATAACCGCATGCGGGGCAATGACGGTTCCGCTGCCGATGGCAGCGCGCGGCCCGATGACCGCGCCTGCTTCGATGATCGCACCGGCCTCGACATGGGCGGTCGGATCGAGATGGGCGTGCGGCGAGATACCGGTTTCGCCGGTCATCGGTCCAGGCGTTGCAGCCGCCGGGAAAAGCAGGCGCCCGACCATTGCGAAAGCCTGCTGCGGGCGCGGATGCACCAGCACCGCAATGCCCGCCGGCGCCTTGCCGGCAAATTCGGCGGGGCAGAGAACCGCTGCCGCCCGCAGTGACTGCATCAGCGCGAAATTGCGCCTCCCATCGACGAAGACAAGCGCGTTCTCGCCGCCTTCGTTGGCGGGCGCCAGAGCCTCGATCGATACATCGGAGAGACCGGAATCGACAAGCGTCGAGCCGGTCAGATTCGCGACTTCGCCGGCCGTATACCGGCGTGAGGGCGCGAAGAACACCGGATCGGTCATTCCAGAAGCAATATCCAGCTAGCGCATGACCCCGGAAATCGGAAGTCGATCCTCGGAAAGGATCATGCGCAAAAACAAAGTGCTACAACATCCTTTGCGTGTCCAATAGGACGCGCTGCGCTGTAGTGTCGGGTCACCGCCCATCCGGATCCAAACGAGCCGGAAGCATCGTTACCCGCTCATCAGAAGCGGGTCGATATACCGAAGTTGAATTCCTGCACGTCGTCGGTCTTTTCCTTCTTGACCGGGATCGCATAGTCGATGCGGATCGGACCGAAGGGCGATGCCCACATCAGGCCGACACCGACAGAAGCGCGCCATTCCATTCCGGTTGTCGACTGATCGACGAGGCCACTTGCAATCTTGCTGCCGTAGAGCGTTGCCGCATCGGCAAACACTGCCCCGCGGAGGCCGAAGCTTTCCGGGATAACCGGCAGCGGGAACTGGGCTTCGGCCGAGGCGTTGAAATAAGTGGTTCCGCCGAGATGGTCGTTGCGGTTGTCCAAGGCAACCGGACCGATGCCACCATATTCGAAGCCGCGGATCATACGGTCGCTGCTCTGGAAATGGTCGAAGACACGTAGATCGCCGCCGCCATATCCCTGGACATGGCCGGCGCCGCCGGAAATGAGGCCTACCAGATCCAATTGTTCGGACAACGTCTGATAGATGCTGCCGCGCGCCGTGACCTTGATGAACTTGGCGTCGCCGCCGACGCCGGCCACTTCGGTGTTGACATTGGCATAAAGCCCGTCATGCGGGTTCTTCATGTCGTCGATGGTGTTGTAGATCAGGCCGAGGCTGACCGACGACTTGAGCCATGGGCTCTCGTTAACTCCGTTTTGGATCGCCTGGGAGACGTTGCAACCGGCCATTGGGTCGCAGTCTTCGTCGAACTCGTACTTCTCTTGCGCGATATTGTACGCGAGCTGCGTCGTGATGTTGTCGGTGATCGGCAGACCGAAACGCACTGTCGCGCCCGTCGTATCGCTGTCGTAATGGTCGTAGTTTCGGCTCTGCTTGTAGATGTCGAAGCCGGCCGCGATGCGCCGCCCAAGGAAATAAGGTTCGGTGAAAGAGAAGCTGTAGTCGCGCGAGTTCTTGCCGCCGCCCGCCGCCACCTTGATGAATTGGCCGCGACCGAGGAAATTGCGCTCACTGATAGAACCTTCGACGGACGGACCTGACGTTTCGCCACCAGTCGAATAGCCGGCACCGATCGAGAATTCACCGGTCGACTTCTCGACTACGTCGACCACCAACACGACCTGGTCCGGCTCAGAGCCCGGAACGGTGGAAATCTCGACTTTCTCAAAATAATCGAGCGCTTCCAGCCGCCTCTTCGCGCGCTGGATGAGAACCTGGTTGAACGCATCGCCTTCGCTGACATCGAATTCGCGGCGAATGACGTAGTCGCGCGTTCGATCGTTTCCGCGGATCTCGATGCGCTCGATATAGGCCTTGGTGCCCTGGTCGATTGTATACACAACCGAGATCGTGTGGTTTTCGAAGTTGCGATCGCCGCGCGGCGTCACCTGGGCGAAGGCATAGCCCGAACCGGCGACTTTCTCGGTCAGCGCGATGATCGTGTCCTCGACGTCCTTGGCGTTATAGACATCGCCCTTGTGGGTCTGGACTACCGATTCAAGCGACTTGCTGTCGACCTCGGGGATTGTGCTTTCGACACTGACATCGCCGAACGTATAACGCTCGCCCTCCTGCACCGTGATGGTGACGGTGTATTTGTTGGTGGTGTCGTCGAGTTCGCCGACAGCCGAGACGACCTGGAAGTCGGCATAGCCGTGATTGTAATAGAAGCGGCGCAACAGCTCTTGGTCGGCCCGCAGCTTGTCCTCGTCATAGACGTCGTCGCGCAGCACGAAGGAAAGGAAGGACGAGCGCTTGGTGGAGATGATGTCCGACAGACGGCGGCTCGAATAGGCGCTGTTGCCGACGAAATTGATCGCTGCGATCTGGGTGCGGCCGCCTTCGTTGATGTTGAAGACCACGTTCACGCGGTTATCGCCGAGATCCATGATCTGGGTGGTCACGGCGGCGTCGTCGCGGCCGATACGCCTGTAAGCGGCCTTGACCGCCTCAACGTCGGTGTCGAGTTGCTGTTGCGAGAAGGTGCTGCGCGGCTTCAATTGCACCGCAGCTTCAAGCGCGTTGTCCTTGAGCTTCTTGTTGCCCTGGAACAGCACCTGGTTGACGACCTGGTATTCGGAAACCTTGATGACCAGCGTCGATCCGACTTGGTTGATCTGCACGTCCGAAAACAGCCCGGTGCCGAACAGCGCCTTGACCGCATCGTCGATGTCGGAGCTGGAAAACGCCTTGCCCGGCTTGATCGTCACGTAATTGCGGATGGTGTCCGCGTCGACACGCTGATTGCCGGTGACTTCGACTCTGGAGACGACAGCCGCCTCGGCGGCCGATGTGGCAACGAACTGCACTGCGAGCGCGCCTGGTACAACCAGAGCGGCGGACATAGCCACCGCGGACGCGGCGCTCAGAAACTTGGATGCTGCCTTCATCGGGCTTTTGTACCTTTTCTCGAAGTCCCCACGGCGAGAAAACCGGACGTGCGGTAATTTCCCCTACCGTATTAACCGGATTTTCCCTACACGCAAGGCTTCTGGTTAATTTGTATTTACTTAACCCTGTGGCGTGGCTTTCGCGTCACGCATATCCCCACGCATGGTAAACGGCGTCTCAACATTGCTCGTGCCGAAGCCAAATTCCTTCATGATTTCAGCACCCAAACAGATCGTTCCAGAAAACAAAGCCCATGAAGCCGAGCACCAATATGAGGCCGCTTCGGTAAGCCATTTCCATCATCCGTTCGGACACCGGCCGCCGGATGACAGCCTCCACGCCGTAGAACAGAAGATGCCCTCCGTCGAGGGGGGGAATCGGCAAAAGGTTGAGAATCCCGATCCCGACTGACAGGAATGCAACAAGCTGTACGAGCCATTCAAAGCCGAGCTTTGCCGCCTGACCCGACATCTTGGCGATCTTGATAGGGCCGCCCAGCTGGCACTTGTCCTCGCGACCGACAACGAAACGTTGCAGGAACTGGCCGGTGCGCTGAATGACGTGTCCGGTTTCCTGGACCGCTGCCCCGACCGCCCCGGCCGGACTGTAGGTGATCAGCCGTGGCTGGCCGAGTTCCTTGTTGTTGACGACGCCGATCACGGCCACCTGGACCTTGTTGCCCAGTGCGTCCTGTTGTTCCATCAAGCGCGGCGTCGCCGTGACGGTGATTTCCTTGCCGCCGCGTAGCATGACGAAGGTGATGCTGTCGCCGGCACGGCCGGAGACCAGACGCTGGACGTCGGCAAAGGTCTCGACCTTGCTGCCGTCGACGCTGACGAATCGGTCGCCGGGCATGATGCCGGCCGCCGCCGCCGGACTGCCGACGGTAACCTCAGCCACCATCGGCTCCAGCACGGGACGGCCATGGACAGAAAAAAGCACGGAAAAGACAGCGATCGTCAGCAGGAAGTTGAACAGCGGCCCCGCCATCACTGTCGCCGCGCGCTTCCAGATCGGCTGCGTGTGGAAGGCGACCTTGCGTTCTTCGTCGCTCAGCGCCTCGATCTCCTCCGAGCTGGGCTGGCTCGACGTCGCGTTCATGTCGCCGACGAACTTGACGTAGCCGCCGAGCGGTATGGCGCAAAGCTTCCAGCGCGTGCCGCGGCTGTCGTTGAAGCCGATGATTTCAGGACCAAAACCGATCGAAAAGGCCTTTGCGCCGATACCGCACCAGCGGCCGACGAGGTAGTGGCCCATTTCGTGGACGAAAACGACCACGGTCAGCACGAACAGGAAAGGCACCAGCGTGCCGAGGACAAAGCCCTCTGTGCTGAAAACCGCGTGAAGAATCTCGTTCAATTCATGCCCTCAAATTCATCCACGGCGCAGGTCACGCCGCGACTGTGACATCAATCCAGGCGAATCCATGGCGCAACCCGCGCCAGCCCGCCGTCGGATGCCGCTCAAACCGGGAACAGTCCCTGTGCGGGATGGTCGGCGGTCGCGGAAATCCAGCCGATGACGTATAGGGCGAAAGCCGCCGCGACAAGCCCGTCGACCCGGTCCATGATGCCGCCATGGCCGGGTATTAGCGCGCCGGAGTCCTTACGGCCGTGGCGTCGCTTGACCCATGATTCGAACAGGTCGCCGGCTTGCGCGACGATCGAAAGCACCAGTGCGATCACGCCAAGCACGACAACGTTGCCCGTTCCGGCTATGGCGGCCAGAAGCAGCCCGGCCACCACGCCGCCGATCGCCCCGCCGAGCGCCCCGCTCCGCGTCTTGCCCGGCGAGATCGACGGCGCCAGCCTTGGACCACCGACGGAGCGGCCGACGAAATATGCAAAAATATCGGTCGCCCAAACCACGGCGAACAGAAAGAGGATGGCCAGCAGCCCGGAACGGTCGCCGTCGCGCAAGAAGGCCAGCGACAGGCCGGAAACCGCCGCATAGGCAAGGCCGGATGCTTCCCACGGTCCTGCCTTGCGCATCGACGCCGCGATGGCAGCGACAGCAACCAGAGCCGCGACGAGCGGCAGCAGCAAAGACGCAGGCAGGCCGGCGATGAGGGCACCGATAAAGACCACGATCAGCGCCTCGGGCAGAAAGCGGAAACCTGCCGTAGCATTAGCACCTGCAGGCGCAACGGGGCGGCTCATCCGCGTCCACTCGTAGAAGATCACCGCCGCCATGGCAGCGCAAAGCAACCGGAAGGGCAGTCCGCCAAGCCAGGTCAGGCCGAGCGTAACGATGGCAAGCACGACGGCCGAAATGACGCGGAGCTGAAGGTTGCTCATCCCTCAGCCCGAGGCGACGTCTTGGGCGGCAAGTCCGCCGAAGCGGCGCTCGCGGCCGGCGAAATCGCGCAGTGCATCGGACAGGTGCTCGCGACTGAAGTCGGGCCAGTAGCAAGGCAAAAAAACAAGTTCGCTGTAGGCGGCCTGCCATAACAGGAAATTCGACAGCCGAAGCTCGCCGCTGGTGCGGATAACCAGTTCCGGGTCCGGAATGCCCTCTGTATCGAGCGAGTTGGCGAAGGACTCTGCCGTGATCGCTTCGCTGTCGATCTCGCCACGCGCCACCGCCGCGGCGAGCTTGCGCGCTGTGCGGACGATCTCGTCGCGCCCGCCATAATTGAAGGCGATGACCAGCGTCAGCGCCTCGTTGCGGAGAGTGAGCGTTTCGGCTTCCTCGAGCAGGCCTCTTATGTCGGGCTGCAGCCCTGCCCTGTCACCGATGACCCTGATTCGGACGCCGCTCTGGTGCAACTCGGCGAGATCGCGTCGGATGAAAAGCTTCAGCAGGCCCATGAGGTCGCTGACTTCGGATTTCGGCCGTGACCAGTTTTCCGACGAGAAAGCGTAGACGGTCAGGAAGGAGATGCCCAGGTTAGGGGCGGCGCGCACCGTCTTGCGCAGCGCTTCGACGCCGGCGCGGTGACCGGCGAGCCGCGGCAAGCCGCGCGCCTTGGCCCAGCGTCCGTTTCCGTCCATGATGATCGCGACATGCGCGGGCGTTGCCATGTTCTCGCTTCCGGGCCAGCCGTGGCCAGACCCTAGACCTGCATGATTTCCGCTTCCTTGTCGGAAAGCAGGTGGTCGATGGTGCTGATTGTCTCGTCGGTTAGTTTCTGAACCTGGTCGGCCCGTTTGCGGTGGTCGTCCTCGCTGATGTCGCCGTCCTTTTCCGTCTTTTTCAGAAAGTCCATGCCGTCCCGGCGAACGTGACGCACAGCGACGCGGGCATTCTCGGCATAGCCGTGCGAGATCTTGACAAGCTCCTTGCGGCGCTGCTCGTTGAGTTCAGGCAACGGGATCCTGAGATTGGTGCCGTCTACGATTGGATTGAAGCCGAGATTGGATTCACGGATGGCGCGGTCGACGGCACTGACCATCGACTTGTCCCAGACCGAAACCGAGATCATGCGCGGCTCCGGCACCGACACGGTTGCCACCTGGTTGATCGGCATGGCGGTGCCGTAGGCCTGCACCTGGATGGCGTCGAGCAGGCTGCTCGACGCGCGGCCGGTGCGCAGCGAAGCCAGATCATGCTTGAACGCGGCGATCGCCCCGTCCATGCGCCGTTTGAGATCGTCGTATTCGCCACTCATCATCGTCTCCTCGACCCGTTTAGCCCGGGTTCACTGCCTTGAGGGTAAAACCCTGTTCGAGCCTCAATCCGCGAACTGGTCCCTCTTTCGGGTTCACGGTCCGGATTAATCGTCGGCGACAACCGTGCAACGGCCGCCGCCACGCAGGATATCACCGAAACCACCCTTCTCGTGGATCGAATAGACGATTATCGGAATGTTGTTTTCGCGCGCAAGTGCAATCGCCGCGGTATCCATGATCGAAAGCCCGCGTTTTATGACGTCGCTATGGCTGATGCGCTCGAAGCGTGTCGCGTTCGGGTCCTTCTTGGGATCAGCCGAATAGACGCCATCGACCTGAGTGCCCTTGAACAAAGCATCGGCGCCGATCTCGGCGGCGCGAAGGGCTGCAGCCGAATCGGTAGTGAAAAACGGATTGCCGGTGCCACCGGCGAAGATGACGACCTTGCCCTGGTTCATGTAGGCGGTTGCCTGACGCTGCGAAAAACTTTCGCACAGCTCGGGCATGGCGATCGCCGACAACACCACGGCGTCGACGCCGATCTTGTTGAGCGAGGTGCGTAGCGCCAGCGAATTGATGACCGTGGCAAGCATGCCCATATGGTCGCCGGTGACGCGGTCTCCGCCTTTTGATGCAACCGCGACGCCGCGAAAGATGTTGCCGCCGCCGATGACGACACCGACCTCGATGCCCAGTGCGCGGGCCTCGGCAATGTCGGCGGCGATGCGGTCGACCACCGATACGTCGATGCCGAAATGCTGTTCGCCCATCAACGCTTCGCCCGACGCTTTCAGCAAGACACGTCGGTAGAGGGGCTTCACCGTCATCTGGTCCTCGTCATCATGCGTGTGACGCGCTTCGGTGGCGCCCCGAAACACTGGGCGTTCCGATACACGAAGGGCGCCGCGATGTCACGCGGCGCCCGAGCCGGAAAGTTGAGATCGTGGACTGGGATAGCCGTCAGCTCACGCCGGCAAAAGTGCCTTGCATGAGCAGATCCGGCAGATAGCTTGCCGGCTTGTCGCCAACCGCCTGCCCACCGGTCAAGCCGCCTTGTATTTCAGGGCCGAAGAACGAATACGGAAAGGGCGTGACCGGCCGGCTCACCGCATCGAGCCGTGCCAGAAGGTCTTCGGGAATGTCGAAATCAAGCGCGCCGAGATTGTCCTTGAGCTGGTCAAGCCTGGTGGAGCCGACGATGACGGACGCAATGCCTGGCCTGTTTGCCGCCCAGTTCAGGGCGACCTGGGCCATGCTGCGGCCGAGCTGGCCGGCAACCCTCTCCAGTTCGGCGACGATTTGCCAGTTGCGGTCGGTGAATTTCTGGAAACCGGGATTGGTCGAACCACGCATTGTCTCCAGCCGGCCACCATCCTTGACGATTGTATCGAAACGGTATTTCCGCTGAGCAGGCCGCTGGCCAACGGACTCCAGACCATGATTCCAGCGCCATAGCGCGTGCCGAACGGCACGAACTCGTGCTCGATGTTGCGCTCGGCCAGCGAATATTCGAGCTGAAGCGCCGAAACCGGTTCATAGCCGCGATGCTCGGCGATCGCCTGCGCCCGGCTTGCGTACCAGGCCGGCACGTCGGACAGACCGACATGCCGGATCTTTCCGGCGCGCACCAGATCGTCCAGCATCCGCATCACCTCCTCCGGTGGCGTCAGCCTGTCCCAGGTATGGAGGATGTAGAGGTCGATGTAATCGGTGCCGAGCCGCTTCAGCGAACCGTCTACCGCCCGCAGGATGTTCTTACGGCCGTTGCCGCCGGCATTTGGATTACCCGGTTCGGCGTTGTAGGTGAATTTGGTACTGATCACCGCCTTGTCGCGCAGCCCACGCTCGGCGATGAATTCGCCGAGCCAGGTTTCGGCCGTGCCACCGGTATAGAGATCGGCGGTATCGAAGAAATTGCCACCGGCTTCGACATAGGCATCAACCAAGGCGCGCGCCGTTTCCTTCTCCGCGCCCCAGCCCCATTCCGTGCCGAACGTCATGGTGCCGAGCGCCAGACGAGTGACACGCAGCCCGCTGTTGCCGAGCGTGTAGTAGGACATGGTCATGGATTTTCTCCTGAAATTTGAAAACGGGATTGAGGTCCTTGCCTGGGATATGCAGTCAGGCCTTGGCCAGCGCATCGACCACCACCTGGAACCGACGCGGATCGAAATAGTCGTGGTAGGCGCTGATCAGACCGCTCTCGAAGCGGAAGATCGCGATATTGCTGTTGGTGTATTCAGAGCCGCCAAATCAGCATCGCGCGGTTCTTGTACTCAACGACGATCGCGTCCGAATCCGCTGCCGGATAGACGGCTGTCAGCTGGGAGTCGAAGGATTCGAAATTGCCGAAGAGGCCTCGGAAGGCCGCCAGGATCGCGGCCTTACCATCGATGCTGCTTCCAAATCCTGCCGGCGGGTAGAAGACAAGGATTCGGCCATCTTCAGCCCAAAGGTTGCCCCATGCCTCAATGTCCTTGCGGTGCATCAGGTCAAAGAATTTACGCACTGTCTCGAGATTACGGGTTCGTTCGGACTTGAGGTCGGTCATTGGACGTCTCCTTGGCTGCTCGGCGATTGCCGTGTGATGCAGCCAAAGATGCGTTCTTCTTCCCTATCCGATAAGATTGCATTATCCGAATGGACTATGCGATACCATGCATGAATGGATCGCGATCTGCTTAGCCACCTACCTATAATCGTTGCCGTCGCGCGGCGTGGCGGCTTCGCCTCGGCGGCCGCCGAGCTCGGCATGAGCCCGTCAGCGGTCAGCCATGCGGTGCGGCTGGTGGAGGAGCGAATCGGCCAGCCGTTGTTTGCCCGCACCACACGCAGCGTCTCGCTGACCGAGGCTGGCACCGCCCTCGTCGCTGCGGCGGAGCCGGCGCTGGAAGACATTGCCGACCGGATCGAACGCATCCGCTCTGTCAAAGGCCGGGCAAGCGGACTGCTCAGGATCAACGCGCCGCGTTTGGCGCTGCCTCTGGCGCTGATGCCCATCCTGACGGCGATGGCGGAACGTTACCCTGACGTGACGGTGGAGATCGTCACCGACGAACGTCTGAGCGATATCGTCGGCGAGGGTTTCGACGCCGGCATCCGGCTGGGCGAGATGATCGCCGAGGATATGGTGACGGTGCGGCTGACTCAGCCGTTCCGGACGACCATTGTCGCCTCTCCGGCCTATATCGGCCGCCACGGAAAGCCGCGAACAATTGCTGATCTCTCCACCCGCAACTGCATCGGCTATCGGCTGTTGCGATCACGTGCGCTCTACCGTTGGGATCTGTCAGACCAGGGCAAGGATATCGGCGTCGAGACGCGCGGCAGCGTCGTCGTCAGCGAACCGCTGTCGGCAAAAGACATGGCCCTTGCCGGCATCGGCCTCGCATATCTGTTCGAGCCGCTTGTCAAGCCCGACATCGAGGCAGGCCGGCTGGTCGAAGTCCTTGGCGAGGCATCGATCGAGGAACCGGGACTGTTCCTCTATTTCCCGCGCCGCGCCGCGATGGCCCCGAAGCTCCGCGCCTTTATCGACACCGCGCAAGAAATCGGCCGGGCATCCTCGCGGACACCCGGCCGAAAAAGCCTTTCAAACGAATAGTTTACTTCTTGACCGCTGCCGCGACTTCCGCCGCGAAATCGGTCTCTTCCTTCTCGATGCCCTCACCGAGCGCGAAGCGCAGATAGGCGGCGATTTTGGCCGGCGCGCCGATCTCGCTTTCGGCATCCTTCAGCGCCTTCTCGACGGTGATGTCGGGATTGAGCACGAAAGCCTGCTTGAGCAGCACGACCTCTTCGTAGAACTTGCGCAAACGGCCCTCGACCATCTTCTCGATGATCGCTTCCGGCTTGCCGGACTGGCGCGCCTGGTCGGCGAAGATCGCCTTCTCGCGCTCGACCGCGGCCGGATCGAGCTCTTCGGTGGTCAAGGCCATCGGGTTGGTGGCGGCGACATGCATGGCGACTTGGCGGGCAAAGGCGTTGGCGGCCTGCGCGTTGCCTGTCGTCTCGATGGCGACCAGCACGCCGAGCTTGCCAAGGCCGTCGGCAACCGCATTGTGGACGTAGGTTGCGACAGCGCCGTGCTCGACGGTGAGCTTGGCCGAGCGGCGGAAGCCCAGATTCTCGCCGATGGTGCCGACTGCGTCCTTGATGGTCTCGGTGACCGACTTGCCCGAGCCCGGATAGGGAGCAGCGGCAACGGCCTCGGTCTTGCCGCCATAGGCAAGCGCGACCTTCGCGACATTGGCGACGATCTCCTGGAACGCAGCATTGCGCGCAACGAAATCCGTCTCGGAATTGACCTCGACGATCGCTGCCTCGCGGACGCCGGAATCGACGCCGATCAGGCCTTCGGCAGCAGTACGGCCAGCCTTCTTGTCGGCCTTGGAAATGCCCTTCTTGCGCAGCCAGTCGATGGCTTCTTCCATGTTGCCGTTGGTCTCGTTCAACGCCGCCTTGCAGTCCATCATGCCCGCGCCGGTCAAGTCGCGGAGTTCTTTGACCTGTGCAGCCGAAATGCTCATTGTCGCCTCTTTGTCTAAATGCACCGACGCACCATCGAGTTTCGATGATGCGCCTGGTGCCGGTAGCGCTTACCGCGCCAACATATTGGAAAGATGAAGGCCGCAGCCGGCCTTCGCTATTATGCTTCCGGGGTCTGGGTTGCCGGGCTCTCGGCGGCCGGGGTCGGTTCGAGCGCCGGCTCGACCGGAGCCTCGACCGATGCGCCGATGTCGACGCCGAGTGCGCCCTGCTGGCGGGCGATGCCGTCGATCGCAGCCTTGGCAATCAGATCGCAATAGAGCTGGATGGCGCGGGCCGCATCGTCATTGCCGGGGATCGGGAAGTCGATCTTGTCCGGGTCGCAGTTGGAATCGATGATGGCAACGACCGGGATGCCGAGACGCTTGGCCTCGAGGATGGCGATCGCTTCCTTGTTGGTATCGATCACGAACATCAAATCGGGCGTCGAACCCATATCCTTGATGCCGCCCAGCGCCTTGTCGAGCTTCTCACGCTCGCGGTCGAGGTTGAGGCGCTCCTTCTTGGTCAGGCCCTGAGCCTCGCCGGCCAGCATCTCGTCGAGCTTGCGCAGGCGCTGGATGGAATTCGAGATCGTCTTCCAGTTGGTCAGCATGCCGCCGAGCCAGCGCGAGTTAACATAGTACTGAGCCGAGCGCTGCGCGGCATCGGCGACGATGTCGGAGGCCTGGCGCTTGGTGCCGACGAACAGCACGCGGCCGCCCTTGGCAACAGTGTCGGAAACCTGCTTCAGCGCCTGGTGCAGCAAAGGCACCGTCTGCGAGAGGTCGATGATGTGGATGTTGTTGCGGGCGCCGTAGATATAGGGCGCCATTTTCGGATTCCAGCGGTGGGTCTGGTGGCCGAAGTGAATGCCAGCTTCCAATAGCTGGCGCATGCTGAAATCAGGCAGAGCCATTCTTATTTCCTTTCCGGTTAGCCTCCACGGACACAGGCATTTTTTGGACTTGGTCCTCGAACGCCACCGGAGGTTTCCGCCGGATTTCTCCCGGGCAGACACCAAAGTCCGTGTGTGGAATGTGTGCGCATATAGAGGGGATGCGCGACAAACGCAAGCGCTGTGGCGTCTTGCGGCTCAGCGTGCGGCGATCAGCGCACCGGTGCCTATCATGGCGCCGCCGGCAAACCTGTTCATCAGCCGCATGCGCCTTGGCGTCTTGAACCAGCTCGAAGCCCGCCCGGAGAGCGCTGCGTAGAAGCCCATGGTGACGATGTTGACGCAGATCACGACCGCAACCACGAGCAGCCCATCGGCGAAGGTCATCGTATTGAGGTCAAGAATCAGCGGCATGATAGAGGCGTGGAACAGGATCGCCTTGGGATTGCCCAATGCGATGGAGATACCGAGGAAAAACGATCGAGACAGTCTTGCCTGGGTTGCCTGCTGTCCATGCGATCGCGCGGAGGCCGATCGCCACATCCGGATGCCGAGAAACACCAGATAGGCAGCACCCGCATACTTCAGGATTAAAAAAACCCATTCGAAGGCCTGTACCAGCGCCACGAGACCGAGCAGTGCCAAGGTGACCAGCACCGCGTCGCCTGCGGCGATGCCGAGTCCAGCCAGGAAAGCGCGAACGAAGCCAAGCGAGACGCCATTGGAGATAACCGTGAACATCGCCGGACCAGGCGTGGCGGCGGCAAATGTGATCGCGGCGCAGTAAGCCAAAAATGCCGTCAATGTCATCGTCGCATCTTCCCCCTCGGCACGCGCACACGCCGGAAAACAGCGACGATCTCCTCGCGGCTGCACTCGATGGCGCCGAGCCGCACCGCGCGGTCGCGCTCGAACCCGGTTATGTCATAATGCGGCGCCGATGTCTTCGGCGGCCCTTGGTAGGACGAGCGCTTGATGCCGAGCTGCGCGGCGAAGCGATGCAACTCGTCGGTGTCGTCTGCCAGCAGATGACACCAGCGGTGGCCGACCCATTTCCAGATCGCCGCATCGACATAGACCGCCATGAGGCTTGCCGCACTCCTTCATCTTGCGCCGACCAACACGCCGCTAACGATGATAGAAGGGATTAGCATAGAATATGAAGCCGCCGCCGGCCTGGAGTTGCGCTATGGTGCTGGTGATGGTCCCCTGCATGCGGTCGTGCAGTTCGACGAGTGCCGCCTCGACGGAGCCTTCATAGGCGTGCAAGCCTAACGGGTCCGGCACCCGAATATGGGCGCGGCGTGGGCCTGCCGGCTGCGGCACGAAACGATCGATCGTATCGCGCAGTGTACCCTTGCAATAATCGTTGCGGATCCGCTTCAAGTGTTCGGCGATCTCCTCCTGCGTGATGCGCGGATTGGCTGAAGCCCACGGCCCGACACGCCGCAAGCGCTGGATCGTATCCGCCAGCGTTCGGACCTGCTTCCGGCTTCCGGTATCATCCGTGTTTTCTCGCAGCCAGCGGCGCGACCGGCGCAAAAGCTCGGCACTGTCGAGCGTGCCGGCGCCGACCGAGACAAGTTCAGCAAGGCGACGGCCGAGTTCCGCGAGCAGGTCCTTCTGACGTGTGTCATACGAAACCCGCTCATCGGACCGCAGGCCATATGCAGCCTCATCGCGCGACAGCAACGTCGCATAGATATGATGGACACGCTCCGGCAGCGAATCGGCGGCATGGCGTTCGATCTTCAGGCTGCGCTCGACGTAGGCGCACTCCTTTGCCAGCGCTGCCTCGACATTCCCCGTGAAAGCGAGCTTCCAGATCACGGGCGCGATCCAAACTTTGAAATCCGGATCCGTCAGGCGGCCGCGCTTCAGCGCTTCGAGCCCCATCTCGACCGCGCCCGGCAGCAGCGGGGCAACGATGTTGGCATGCCAGCCGACGCCGCCTTCGGGATGCAGGAGAACGCCGTGCCCTTTCAGCGCCCAGGCCACCGAATGTTCCTTGGCGGCCCCGCTATTGCCCGGGATTTGGGCGATTAGATTGTTGGCCAGCCAGAATTTCTGCATCAGCCGGCCAAGCCCGTTGACGACGCCGTGCGTGGCCCAGGATGCCGCCAGCGGGCTTACCCGCGAGACGACCTCCTTGTCGATCATCCAGTCGGTAAAGAACTCCGGATGGTTGGGCGTGATGAACGTCGCCTTGCCCGCGCCGCAACAAGCCTTCAACCTTTGCCGGTCGTCCTCCGGAAAATCGATGTGGCGGACATTGGCGACGCCGCGCAGACCGGCCAGACGGTTGAACGGCAACAGGTCGCGAAGCCCCGGAATGCCGTGCAGCATGACAATGCGGTTGACGAATGTCATGGCCTTGATCAGCGTCGCATTGGGCCGCGGCGCCACAAAAACGTCGATCCTGCTCAACCTGCTCCCCCCGCGGCGCTTACCGTCGTAAGACGTTGATATGCAATTGCGGCATGCTCAAGTCGGTGCAACATGCTCGCAAGATCAAGCGCCACTATCGCGGAGAGCAGCCGGCAGCAGCTTGCCGTCGGTTCGAGCCTATTTCGACGGGCAGGTCTTTGGCTGATCGAACAGCGACAGATTGACCAGCTTGCCGGTCATCGAGAACTCGCCATAGTCCATTACGAGACCGCGCGTGATGCCGTTCTCGTGCAGCTTGAAGCTGATCCGGTATTCCGGCACTTCCTCGCCGCCTTTGTCGGTATCGTCGAAATAGGCGATGTCAACCGGCCAGTATTTGTCGCTGGCGAGCTTGGCCAGCGCCGGCACTTCCGGATCAGTCTTGTCGGCATTGGCTTGCTTGCCGACGACGACGGTGGTGGTCATCACCTTGTTGGCATCCTCCGAGCCGTCGAACAGGTTGGTTTCGTAAAAACGCTCGCCCTTTTCCGCCTTGCCGATCATTTCAACCATTTGCTGGGTCGGGAACTGGGTCGCGGCGAGTTCCAGGCTGTTCTTCTCGGGCTTGTCGATTTCGACCTTGAGACCATTGGCCTCCTTCGTTGCCGTCCCCTTGACCTCCTTGTCGAGGTTCTGGTCGACAAAGGACTTGTTGACGAAGGAGAAGGTCTTGCCTTCGGCATCCTCGAAGGTGGTCATCTGCTGGTCGGTCAGCCTAGTATTGTCGTTGGTGACGATCTGGGTGACCAGGCGGAACTTTACCGTGTAGCCCTCGCAAGGCGAGCCATTGAACTCGTAGACCATACGGCCCGATATGCCGGTGATCCCCGAGCGATCCGACGCCTTGTCCAGGGTGATATCATAGACGGCGCGGTGCGCCTGCAGCGCCGGCACCGCAAAAGCGGGAGCCGCCCAGGAAGCCGCTGTCAGAAGAACGGCGTTGAATGCGAGGCGCGTTGCGCGCATGGGGTGCTCCGATCATCGCGGCTAATGGCAGGCCGCATGGAAAGATGGTCCAGCTTAAAAAAAGTCGTGGCGGAAGCGAGGCAAAAATAGCAATTTCGGCCCGGCCTGCGCGGCACCTTCAAGCAATAGGGAAATAGCATGAGCGAAACAATCGAAAAGCGGCTAAGCGATCTCGGCGTGACGCTGCCGGCTGCCGCTGCGCCCGCCGCCAACTACGTTCCCTATTGCAGGACCGGCAATCTGCTGTTCACCGCCGGGCAGTTGCCGCTCAAGGAGGGCAAGCTCCAGGCGAGCGGGCTGCTTGGCCGCGATGTCGACACCGCGACCGGAAAGGAAGCCGCAAAATACTGTGCGATCAACATATTGGCGCAGGCCCAGGCGGCACTTGGCGATCTCGACAAGATCCGCCGCCTGGTGAAGATCACCGTCTTCGTCGCCTCGGCATCGGATTTTGTCGAACAGCATCTGGTCGCCAACGGCGCCTCGGATTTTCTCGTCGCCGTGCTCGGCGACCGCGGCAAGCACGCCCGCTCCGCCGTCGGCACCCCCTCCCTGCCGCTTAATGCCGCAGTGGAAATCGAAGCGATCTTCGAAGTCGAATGACCGGGACTGCGACCATGACCGACCTTTCCTGGCTGACTGCCCGGCCCGTCGCCCATCGCGGCCTCCACGACATGAACAAGGCGCGCTGGGAGAACACTCTTTCCGCCTTCGCCGCGGCAGCCGAGCGCGGCTATGCGATCGAGTGCGACGTGCACCTGTCATCCGACGGCGTCCCCGTCATCATCCACGATGGCGATCTGCGGCGGCTGACCGGCGAGGACGGCTTCGTCTGGCAGCGTACGGCTGCTGAGATCACGGCGCTGAAGGTCGGCGGCACCGCCGACCATTTGCCGACGCTGCAGCAGGCGCTTAATCTGGTCGACGGGCGTGTGCCGATGGTTGTCGAGCTGAAAGGCGCTGCCGGACACGACGAAGGCCTGGTCGAAGGCGTCGGCAAGATGCTCAAGCGCTATAAGGGCAAGACCGCGATCATGTCGTTCGACCATTGGCTGATCCGCGAGTTCCCGAAACATGCACCCGGCATACCCGGCGGGTTGACCGCCTACGGCAACGACAACCATCTGATCGAGGCGCATTTCGCCATGCTGGCGCATGACATCGCCTTTATCTCCTACGCCGCCGGCGACCTGCCGAACCGGTTCGTGTCGTTCGTACGTGAAAGGCTCGGCATGCCGGTGATCACCTGGACAGTGCATGACCAACCTGCCGTCGACCTGACCTTCAAATATGCCGACCAGATGACGTTCGAAGGATTCGAGCCCGATCTTGTGCGGCTTGCTTGAACGGGCTTGTATGGGTTCGCAGCGAGCTTAAGTAAGCCACATGGATCAAGGGGACGACTGCGACAGACAAACGGCGAATGCGGAGCTGTCGATCCGCATCGCCGCGGGCATCGGCGCCTTCACCAGCGCGGAATGGGACAGCCTTGGTGGCACTACGCGGGGCGAGGCAGAAAACGCCTACAACCCGCTTGTTTCATTCGCTTTTTTGAGCGCGCTAGAAGATTCCGGCTGCGCCGTTCGACGCACCGGCTGGCAGGGTCATCATCTCAGGCTGGAAACCGCGCAAGGCAAGCTGCTCGGTGCGGTCCCCTGCTATCTGAAGTCGCACAGCCAGGGCGAATATGTCTTCGACCATGGCTGGTCGGACGCATTCGAACGCGCCGGCGGGCGCTACTATCCGAAGCTGCAATGCGCGGTGCCGTTCACACCCGTCACCGGCCCTCGCCTGCTGGTCGGCAAGCGCGAGGACAGCCCCACCGTCAAGGCCGGCCTTGCGGCCGGCCTAAAGGCGGTGACGGATAAGCTCGGCGTGTCTTCCGCGCATGTCACCTTCGCGCCGGAGGATGATGTCCAGATCTTGGCGGCAGCCGGCTTCCTGCATCGCACCGACCAGCAGTTTCACTTCTTCAACGAAGGCTTTTCGAGCTACGACGATTTTCTCTCGACGTTGGCCTCGCGCAAGCGCAAGGCGATGAAAAAGGAGCGGCGTGAGGCGCTCGCCGACGGCATCTCGATCGACTGGCTGACCGGCAAGGATCTGACCGAAAAAGCCTGGGACGACTTTTACGCGTTCTACATGGATACCGGCAGCAGGAAATGGGGCCGGCCCTACCTCGACCGCGATTTCTTCTCCTTGATCGGCGAGCGCATGGCCGACGACATCCTGCTGGTGATGGCCAAACGCAACGGGCGCTACATAGCCGGCGCCATCAACTTCATCGGTTCAGACGCGCTCTACGGCCGCAATTGGGGCTGCATCGAGGACCACCCGTTCCTGCATTTCGAGGTCTGCTACCATCAGGCGATCGATTTCGTCATCTCGCGAAAGCTGAAGGTGGTTGAAGCCGGTGCGCAGGGCGAGCACAAGCTGGCGCGCGGCTACCGGCCGGTGACGATGCATTCGGCGCACTACATCGCCCATCCAGGTCTGCGCAATGCAGTGGCCGACTACCTCCAGCGCGAGCGGCGCGAAGTCGAGCGGATGAGCGAATATCTGGAAGAGCACACCCCGTTCCGCAAGGACATGGCGGAGTAGCAAAACCCGCCCGATCGCTCAACCACGTTCGAGCCTGCATGGCCGATGTCGACCGATCGTCTTGCCCGCCCGCAACAGCTTCGCTACACGAGACCGCGAGCCAAGAACCGGAGCGTGCGCCATGGCCGAAGCAACCTACGACAGCAGCAACATTTTCGCAAAAATCCTGCGCGGAGAAATCCCTTCGCACCGCGTCTACGAGGATGATGCGGTCATCGTCTTCATGGATGTGATGCCGCAAGGACCGGGTCACACGCTGGTCGTGCCGAAAGCGCCGTCGCGCAACCTGCTCGACGCGGATCCGGCGGTGCTTGGCCCCCTCTTCGCTCACGTGCAGAAAGTTGCGCGGGCAGTAAAGAAGGCCTTCGATGCCGATGGCGTCACGGTCATGCAGTTCAACGAACCAGCTTCGGGCCAGACCGTCTACCACCTCCATGTCCATGTCATTCCGCGCTTCGAAGGCATCCCCTTGAAGCCGCACAGCGGACAGATGGAACAGCCTGAAGTCCTGGCTGAGAACGCCGGCAAGATACGGACGGCGCTGGCAAACTGAATCGGGGCGAAGCCGCTCGGCCGACACTCGACCACAAGCTTCATGAAAAAAGCCCCGTTGCCGGGGCTTTTTTACTTGCAGGATTGTCAGTTCTTACGCGGCAGTTGCGGCACTAGGCTGCGCTTGCCGCCATCCTTGCCCTTCGGCTCCGACTTCTGCGCCACCGCCTTTTTCCCGGCGGGCTTTTTCGCCACCGCCTTCTTGGCTTTCGGCACGTCGTCCGGCTCTTCCTTCTTCGGCTTCACCGGCGCCTCGTCGGCGAGCGATTCGAGCTTCAGGCCGGTCTCGCCGGTTTCCTTCTTCTCGACGGTGACACGCACCGTGCCGCCCTTCTTGAGCTTGCCGAACAGCACCTCGTCGGCCAGCGGCTTCTTGATGTGCTCCTGAATGACACGGCCAAGCGGCCGCGCACCCATGCGCTCGTCATAGCCCTTGTCGGCCAGCCAGGCGATTGCATCCTGCGACAGGTCGAAGGTCACGCCGCGTTCGGAAAGCTGCGCTTCCAGCTGCATGACGAACTTCTGCACCACCTGATGGATGACCGGCACCGGCAGCGAGCCGAACGGAATGATCGCATCGAGACGGTTGCGGAACTCCGGCGTGAACAGCCGGTTGATCGCTTCGACATCGTCGCCTTCGCGTTTGGTCGAACCGAAACCGATCGCCGCGCGCTGCGCGTCGGATGCGCCCGCATTGGTGGTCATGATCAGGATGACATTGCGGAAGTCGATCTGCTTACCGTTATGGTCGGTCAGCTTGCCGTGATCCATGACCTGCAACAGGATGTTGAACAGGTCCGGATGCGCCTTTTCGACTTCGTCCAGCAACAGCACGCAATGCGGATGCTGGTCGACGCCGTCGGTCAGAAGGCCGCCCTGGTCGAAGCCGACATAGCCGGGAGGCGCGCCGATCAGCCGCGAAACGGTGTGGCGTTCCATATATTCCGACATGTCGAAGCGGATCAGCTCCACGCCGAGCGAGGCGGCGAGCTGCTTGGCCACTTCCGTCTTGCCGACACCGGTCGGACCGGAGAACAGGTACGAGCCGATCGGCTTTTCCGGTTCCCGCAGGCCGGCCCGCGCCAGCTTGATGGCCGAAGTCAGCGCGGTGATCGCGGTGTCCTGGCCATAGACGACGCGCTTCAACTCGATGTCGAGACCTTGCAGCACCTTCTCGTCGTCGGCGGAAACCGTCTTCGGCGGGATGCGCGCCATCGTGGCGATCGTCGCTTCGATCTCCTTGATGCCGATGGTCTTCTTGCGCTTGGCTTCGGGCACCAGCATCTGCGAGGCGCCGGTCTCGTCGATCACGTCGATCGCCTTGTCCGGCAGCTTGCGGTCGTTGATGTAACGCGCCGAGAGCTCGACCGAAGCCTTGATCGCTTCACTCGTGTAGCGAACCTTGTGGAACTCCTCGAAATAGGGCTTCAGTCCCTTCATGATCTCGATGGCGTCCTCGACGGTCGGCTCGTTGACGTCGATCTTCTGGAATCGCCGCACCAGCGCGCGGTCCTTCTCGAAGAACTGCCGGAACTCCTTGTAGGTGGTCGAGCCGATGCAGCGGATCGCGCCGGACGACAGCGCCGGCTTCAACAGGTTCGACGCATCCATGGCGCCACCAGAGGTGGCTCCTGCCCCGATCACGGTGTGGATCTCATCGATGAACAGCACGGCGCCGGGATAGTCCTCGAGCTCCTTGACGACCTGCTTCAGCCGCTCCTCGAAATCGCCGCGATAACGGGTGCCGGCCAGCAGCGTGCCCATGTCGAGCGCGAAGATGGTGGCATTGTGCAGCACTTCGGGAACTTCGCCCTCGACGATGCGCTTGGCGAGGCCTTCGGCGATCGCCGTCTTGCCGACGCCGGGATCGCCGACATAGAGCGGGTTGTTCTTGGACCGGCGGCACAGCACCTGGATAGTCCGGTTGATCTCGCTCTCGCGACCGATCAGCGGATCGATCTTGCCAGCCTTGGCCTTGTTGTTCAGGTTGACGCAATAGGCAGTCAGCGCGTCCTGCTGCTGCTTCTTCTTGCCGCCTTCTTCTTGCGGCTCAGCTCCGCCCTGGCTGCCTTGCTCGTCGTCGGCGCCGCGCGGCGTCCGCGTCTCGGAAGCGCCTGGGCGCTTGGCAATGCCATGCGAGATGTAGTTGACCGCGTCGTAGCGGGTCATCTGCTGTTCCTGCAGGAAATAAGCGGCGTGGCTCTCGCGCTCGGCGAAGATGGCGACGAGCACGTTGGCGCCGGACACCTCCTCGCGGCCTGACGACTGCACATGGATCACCGCGCGCTGGATGACGCGCTGAAAACCGGCCGTCGGCTTGGAATCTTCATCGTAGCCGGTGACGAGATTGTCGAGCTCGGTGTCGATATAGGTGAGAACCGTATGCTTCAACTCGTCGAGATCGACGTTGCAGGCACGCATGACTGCGGCCGCCTCGGTGTCGTCGATCAGGGCGAGCAGCAAATGTTCAAGGGTTGCATATTCATGGTGCCGCTCATTGGCGAGCGTCAGCGCTTGGTGAAGCGCCTTTTCCAGGCCTTGGGAGAAAGCCGGCATGTTACCTCACTTCTTCTCCATCACGCATTGCAGCGGATGCTGATTCTGTCGGGCGAAATCCATGACCTGAGACACTTTGGTCTCGGCCACCTCGAATGTATAGACCCCGCACTCGCCCACCCCATGATTGTGAACATGAAGCATTATGCGTGTGGCGGCTTCGCGATCCTTCTGGAAAAAACGCTCCAGCACGTGAACCACGAACTCCATGGGTGTGTAGTCGTCGTTAAGGATGAGGACCCGATACAGACTGGGCTTCTTGGTCTTGGTTTTTGTGCGCGTGATGACGGCCGTGCCGCGACCGGCCTCATTGCCGTTGCTGCCGTTCTGCATTCGCACCACGTAGCTCGTGGCAGTCAAACCTGTAGTCACGTAGTCCTGCCTCTTTCGAATCCTCATGCATGCTCGACATGTAGGTGCTCGATGGACGATTTTAAGCCCTTCTGTTTAGCTGACAATATGGCTAGGTGGCCAAACTTGACCGATTTTTCAAATCGTGAAGACCGCAAGGACCCCGATTTCGAGCTGGCATGAAAAAACCCGGCCGCGCGTTCGCGACCGGGTCTGTCTTTTGAGGCCCAAGGGCCGGCTTGGAACGTTCGTCGAATTTACTTCGCCTTGGCGACAATCGATTCGAACGGCTTGTAGGCTTCCTTGGCGAGTTCGGCATAGAGATCGCCAAGCTTGGTGGCCTCGGTGACGAAGCTCTCATAGGACTGCTTGGCGTAGTCGGACTGGATTTCGATCGCCTTATCCAGCGACTTGGCGGAGAAGAGCTTCTCGACAACGGCGCTGCCGGCCTCAAAACTTTTCTTGGTGTACTCGCCCGCCTCGGTGGCGATGGCCTGCGCACCCTTGGACAGCGATGCAAAGCTCTTCAATCCGGTGTCGGCAAATTCCTTGCCGTATTTGCTGAAATCTTCATAGGTCTGGGTCATTTCACGCATTCCCTTGAACGGTTGCCTTTGGACGATGGACGCGCCTTGTCCGGGCCGCGTTGTGCAATGCGTGTAAATATATTGTGCAGTGCACAAAAAGTCAAGATTTCCGCGGCAATGCGCATCGTGAGCCGCCGGCAATCGCTAAGATTCGAATAAAGAGAGGCTCAATCCCGCAGAAAAGGGTGAACGCGGCGGTTACCATAAACGGATTGGTAACGCTGCCCGCGTTAGCGTGGCCCGAGGTGAGGCAGGACCCTTTGCCGCCTCCAAGGCAACGGAAATTCAAAGGAACTATCAGTGCGTAAGGCGTTGTCGGGCTTCGTTTCCAAATCCGCGTCCCCCCTCAAAACGATCATGATTCTCGCTATGGCGATGAGCTTCGTCGTCGCGGACGCGGCTTCATCCATGGCGGCCAAGTCGGCGGCCATCGTCATCGATGCCAAGTCCGGCAAGGTGCTTTATTCGTCGGATGCCGATGGCCGGCGCTATCCGGCCTCGCTTACCAAGATGATGACGCTCTATCTGACGTTCGAGGCATTGGCGAAGGGCAGGATCAGCAGGAATTCTCCGGTCGTGTTCTCGGCCAATGCCGCTGCCGAACCGCCAACAAAGCTCGGCGTCAAGCGGGGCGGCTCGGTCACGGTCGAGACCGCCATCCTGTCGATGGTGACCAAATCGGCAAACGATTCCGCAACTGCGCTTGGCGAGATGCTCGGCGGCAATGAGGCCAATTTCGCCCGCATGATGACCGCCAAGGCGCGGGCGCTGGGCATGCGGGGAACCGTTTTCCGCAACGCCAACGGCTTGCCTGATCCCGGGCAGTTCACGACGGCGCGCGACATGGCGCTGCTCGGTATCGCCCTGAGAGAGCATTTTCCACAATATTACGGCTATTTCTCGCAGCGCTCCTTTCTTTACGGGCGACAGCGCATCAACGGCCATAACCGTCTGCTCGGACGCATCAAGGGCGTCGACGGCATCAAGACCGGTTATACCCGCGCCTCCGGCTATAACCTGGTCTCCTCGGTATCGGATGGCGACCGGCGCATCGTAGCGGTGGTCATGGGCGGCAGGTCCGGCGGCAGCCGCGACAGCCAGATGGCCGGGTTGATCAATGCCTACATGCCGAAGGCGTCGTCGCGCGGCGGCGGCATGCTGATTGCCAAAGCCGGTGGCGGCAATCCGATTTCAGCCCTGGCCAAGGTGCTTCTGCCGAAGCATGACGCGCCGACGCCGGATAGTAAGCCGGACGACGATGCCGTTGCCTCCCTCGTCGAGGAAAATGCTCCCGTCGTTGAAGAAACCACTCCGGTCGTTCAGACCAGAAAGGTCAAGACGGCGGCCGTGGCGACAGCGGACGATGTGGCGACGGCCCGGGTCGCCGCAGCCTATGCCGAACCGGCTGCAGAGGTCGATCCGGTCAGCACGGCGTCGGTGCCATCCGGCTGGGCAATACAGGTCGCCTCTTCGCCAAAGCAATCCGAAGCAAAGGCTTTCCTCGACAAGGCGACGAAGCAGGTGCCCTCCGTTCTGGCCGATGCCTCCGGTTTCACCGTCGCCTTCGACAAGGACGGCGTCACTTATTACCGCGCCCGGTTCGGTGGTTTTGGTTCGAAGACCGCCGCCTGGAAGGCTTGTAACGCTTTGAAAAAGAAGAAGATCGAGTGCTACGCCGTCCAGCAGTAAGGGCGCGAAACGATATCTTTCCCGAAAGTTCTGCGTCGAAGGAGACTAGTTGTGATTGGAGAGCAAGACGTCCTTGGCTTCGTTGATCCGCGCCGCCAGGAAAGACGTGCCACCGATATCGGGGTGCAGGCGCTGCATCAGGCGGCGGTGCGCCTTGCGGACATCCGCCGCGGCAGCCCCCGCTTCAAGACCAAGGATCTTGTAGGCCTCCTCCTTAGTCATGGCGCCCGAACCTGGCGCAACACCCAGCCCTTCGCCACCATTCGCATCAGCGTCTTTGCGCCAGATGGGAAATCTGCCGTCAAGATACGTCTCTAGCAGCTGGCGGCTCTCCGGATCGCCGGAGAGCTCGCGATAAAGTTGCTGCAATTCGGCAAGCCCCATCGAGCCAAGCATCTTGCCTTCATGGCGCCCAGCCAGCACGAGGCCTTCGAGGCCGCCGGTGTCGTGATCGAGTTCCATCTCAAGCGCCGCGGTACGCACCGTCGAACGCTTGCCCGGTGCCAGTTTTGCGGCCGGCTGATTCATGCGCATGGAGCCATACCAGGCGAGCGCGGCCGACAGGATCAAGCCGCCGAGGCCCTCGCGCCCGACCAGCAGCACGGCAACGCCGACCAGCCCGAGCAGCACGGGTCCAAGGGTCCTCATGCCGCCTGCAAGCTTCCCCGGATCGGCGCGCAGGAAGATGGTGAGCATGCCGAGAAGCACCAGAAGCAATGCTACAAAAGCGATAATCGCGCCCATCAGTTTCCGCCGCCCCGTAGATGCTCGATCATCAGCCGGTCCTCCGGCCTGCCCCGGTCCTCCAGTGCTTTCAGACCGCCGGTCGCAAACACGGCGACGGACGAAAGCAGGCCGGCCAAGGTCGCGGCAGCCCGCCGATCAAACCGGAACCAGGCCCCTTTGGACAGCCGTGCAATTTCCTTGAACGCCTTTTCTGCACCGGCATCATGGCCTTCCTGAAAAACGAAGACAGGAACGCCGTGCAGACCTAGGCTACCGGCCTTTTCGGCCAGATCATCTATGTTTTCTTCCATCGCATCGCCGATATAGACCAGCGCGTTGACCTTGGCCGCCGCCGTCTGTTTCAGCGCATGGGCGAGCACCTTGCCGATCTGGGTGTGGCCGCTACGGCAGTCGATGCGCGTCATCAGCTGCTTCAGAGCTTCGGTATCGGTGACGAATGCGGAGGAACGGCACTCGCCAAGCCCGCGGAAATAGACCAGTTGAACCTTGAGCACCCCAGCCTTGCCGACGGCGTCGAACATCTCGGCCTGCAGCGCACAGGCGAGATCCCAGGTCGGCTGGCGGCTCATCGTAGCGTCGAGGGACAGGATCAGCCTGCCTGAACCGGTGGCGGATGCAGCGAGCGTCCTTGCCTGACGGAGAAAGGCGTCGATCTCGCCGGTGCTCGATTGGGACTCGACCGGCGCAGGATTGGCCTTTGCAGGCACGGGCTGCTTCTTGTCGCTCATGACATTCAAGATGTGGCGTTGTTCCCCAGCTTGCAAGCCCAGATCAGGCGACCTGCAGGACCGGTGATGATGGCAACTGCGGACAAGCGTTCGGCCGGTGCCCTTGGCGTTACGGTTCTTGGCGTCAGAGTAGGCCGAGATCGGCAAGCTCACGCCTGAGCTTCGGCGGCATTTCGATCAGCCCGGCTTTGCCCTTGCCGAGATCGGCCGGCGCGTCCGCCGGCTTCAGGTAGCGCCACCCTTGGAATGCACGGCGCGGCTGCCAGTCGGTGCGCACGACCTCGGGATCGAGGATCAGATGGCAGCGGCCGATGCCATCGTCATCAGTGAAGGGCCGGATTTCGGTGATCAGCTGACGGCATTGGACATTGCCCTTGACCACCCAGTAGAGCGAGCCGCCGTCGGTGATCTCGGCGCCGCGCGTCGGCACCATGCGGGTGGTGTGGTAGTGTTCGGCCGGTTCGCCGGCGCGGCGCCGCTCGTCGAGGCGGAAGGCAATCCACTCTTCCAGATCCTCGACGCTGTCACAGCCGACGCAAAGCTTTATGAGATTGAGAGACATCGTTTAAGGTTTAGCCCAGCACGCGAACGCGTCAACGGCCTGATCGACTTCTCCACAGTGGTGGTCCAGGCCGCCAGACTGGCGCTCAGCACTCCACGACATTGACGGCCAATCCGCCAAGGCTGGTTTCCTTGTACTTTTCGTTCATGTCGAGGCCAGTCTGGCGCATCGTCTCGATCGCCGCATCGAGCGGCACGAAATGAACGCCATCGCCCTTGATGGCCAGCGAAGCGGCGGTCACCGCCTTGACAGCGCCAAGCGCGTTGCGCTCGATGCACGGCACCTGCACCAGGCCGCCGACCGGATCGCAGGTCATGCCGAGATGATGTTCCAGCGCGATTTCGGCAGCGTTCTCGACCTGCTCGGGCGTGCCGCCCATGACGGCGCACAATCCCGCCGCAGCCATCGCCGAAGCCGAACCGACCTCGCCCTGGCAGCCTACCTCGGCCCCCGAGATCGAAGCATTGGTCTTGATGATGCCGCCAACGGCCGCCGCCGTCAGCAGGAAATCGCGGATACTTGGCTGGTCGGCTTCGGGATGGAAATGCAGCCAATAGCGCAACACCGCGGGCAGAGTGCCGGCCGCCCCATTGGTTGGCGCGGTGACGACACGGCCGCCGGCGGCGTTCTCCTCGTTGACCGCCATTGCATAGATCGACAGCCAGTCATTGGCGAGCAGCGGGTTGGGCCGGTTCTGCTGCCATTGCTCCTGCAACTTGTCGTGCAGCATCCGGGCACGGCGGCGCACCTTCAGTCCGCCCGGCATGATGCCGTCTTGCGACAGGCCGCGCTCGATGCATCCCTTCATGGCGCTCCAAATGCCGTCGAGGCCGGCGTCGAGCTCCTCGCGCGACATCTGCGTCTCCTCGTTGACGCGCTTCATCTCGGCGATGGAAAGGCCACTTTTCGTTGCCATTGAGAGCATTTCGACGGCGTTCTTGAACGGATATGGAACCTTCTTGCCTTCGGTTGTCGCCGAGCCCCTCGCCTTCATCCGCTGCAATTCTTCCTCGGAAACGACAAAGCCGCCGCCGATCGAATAGTAGACGCGCCTCAGCAGCAACCGGTCTCCGGCATCATAGGCAGAAAACGCCATGCCATTGGCGTGACCCGGCAGCGGCGTCTTGCGATCCAGTACCAGATCCGTTGCCGGGTCGAAACGATAGGACGGATGGCCGGGCGGCGAAATCCGCTTCTCGGCGGCGATGCGAGCGGCGATGCCGTCGGCGTGGTCAGGATCCACCGTCTGCGGCGTCTGGCCGGCGAGGCCGAGCACCACGGCGCGATCGGAGCCATGGCCGATGCCGGTATAGGCGAGCGAGCCATGCAGGCTGGCCGCGATTCGGTCGACCCTGGCGCCGGCCGGACGCGGCCAGTCGTCTCCCGCAATCTCGTCGAGAAACCGCCGCGCAGCCGTCATCGGCCCCATCGTGTGCGAACTCGATGGGCCGATGCCGATCTTGAACAGGTCGAAAACCGAAAGGAACACGTGGGCGTTTTCTCCTGGGACCCTGTTGAGCTCTATATATAGGAATTCCCATGATGTTTTCCGCTGTTTTGAAGATTGCGGCGCTGCGCCTGCCGACCTTGTTTGCTCCGGCAGCGACATTCCGGCTTCGGCCATCGAAGCGTTGCCTCGGCTTGTGGTAAAAGCACCGCATGAGCGATTCCTTTCATCTATCGACGGCCGACCTTGCAGCGCTGGGGTTCTTCCTCGCCGCGTGGGTGCTGCATACGCTCGCCGCCGACGGAATGCTGGTCAGCCGCATGTCGCTGACGAGGGCGATGAACGCGCAGCGCGAGGCCTGGATGAGGACCATGGCCGAACGCGAGATCCGCATCGTCGACACCGCCATCATGAGCGGCCTGCAACAGGGGACCGCCTTCTTTGCCTCCAGTTCGCTGATTGCGATCGGCGGCTGTTTTGCCTTGCTCGGCGCTTCCGATCAGGTTCTCACTGTGCTGAGCGACCTGCCGTTTGGCGCCACATCCTCACGCGCCGCCTTCCAGACGAAGGTGTTCGGGCTGGTGCTGATCCTGGCCTTTTCCTTCTTCAAGTTCGGCTGGGCTTACCGGCTGTTCAACTATTGCTCGATCCTGATCGGCGCGGTGCCGATTCCGCATGGCGAGGCGTCGCGCAATCCGGTCACCGAAACGGCGGTGTGGCGCGCGGCCCGCATGAACATGCTGGCCGGGAAGCATTTCAATTCCGGGCTGCGCGGCGTGTTCTTCTCGATCGGTTATCTTGGCTGGTTCGTCGATCCCGCCGTTTTCGTGCTATCGACGCTGCTGCTTCTGGCGGTGCTGGTGCGCCGCCAATTTTTCTCGGCGGCGCGGCAGGCGGTGCTCGGTCAGCCGCCCGGCCCGGGAAAAGGCTGATCAATGCGGCCCGACAGCCAATAGGCGACGAGCCCGATCCATTCGCGAATCGCGATGGTCGTGGTCTGCAGCGCTTCGTTGGTAGATTTGCGGAACAGGCTGATACCTTCCTTACCGGAGGTGCGGTAGTCGACCGGCCATGGAACCGTCGGGAAGCCGGCTCTGTCGAACAGCGCCTTGGCGCGCGGCATGTGGAAGGCTGAGGTCACCAGCAGCCAGATCTCGCCGGGTTTCGGCGTAATCAGCCGCTTGGTGAAGACGGCATTCTCGTAGGTGTTGCGTGACTTGTCTTCCAGGATCAGACGATCGGCCGCCACGCCGAGCGCAGTGAGTACGCGTGGCGCCGTGGTTGAGTCGCCTTCGTCCTCACCGATTATTGCAACGGGGCCGCCTGAAATGACGACTCTCGCTGTCGGAAAACGCCGCGCCAGCACGGCTGCCTCGACAATTCGATCGCCACTGGCGTTGAGTTCATAACCGCCGCGAACGAAATTGATGGCGCCGTCCATACCGCCGCCGAGCACAACGATTCCGTCAACCCTTTCCGGCAGGGGTGGCTTAGGGAAACGCTCCTCGAGCGGATTGAGCATCACTGCGCCGAGCGAGGTCCATGCTGACACTGCCAGGACAAGGAAGGCCAGCACGCTGCCGGTGGCAAATAGCCTTTTGCGCCCGACCAATGCCGCAAGCAATCCAGCCAGCAGCAGGATGATCGCGAGATTAAGCGGCTGGACGAAGAGCCACAGGACCTTGGAGACATAGAAGAACATCCCTCACCCCCTCAGATGAGAAACGATCCTACCACCATTTTTCCGGCTGAAATGTGCCGGCCGCCTGTTCGATGACATGGGCGGTCTGGAACAGCGTTTCCTCGTCGAAAGGCCGGCCGATCAGCTGCAGGCCGAGTGGCAGCCCCTTGGCGTCGAGCCCGGCCGGAACCGCGATGCCGGGCAAGCCGGCCATGTTCACCGTCACCGTAAAGATGTCGTTGAGATACATCTTGACCGGGTCGGCGGCCATGTCTTCGTCTGCGATGCCGAAGGCGGCGGACGGCGTTGCCGGCGTCAGGATGACGTCGACACCTGCGACAAACACATTTTCGAAATCGCGCTTGATCAGGTTACGAACCTTCTGCGCCTGCAGATAGTAGGCATCGTAGTAGCCAGCGGAAAGCACATAGGTGCCGATCATGATGCGGCGCTTGACCTCACGCCCGAAGCCGGCGGCGCGGGTCTTTTCATACATGTCGACAATGTCCTTGCCGGGCACGCGCAATCCATAGCGGACGCCGTCGTAACGGGCGAGGTTGGACGAGGCTTCGGCGGGCGCAACAATGTAATAGGCCGGCAGCGCGTATTTCGTGTGCGGCAGCGAGATGTCGACAATCTCGGCGCCGGCATCCCTCAGCCAGGCAATGCCCTTCTGCCACAACGCCTCGATCTCCTCGGGCATGCCGTCGACACGGTATTCCTTGGGGATGCCGACCTTCATCCCCTTGATCGAGCGGCCGATCGCCGCCTCGTAATCCGGCACCGGCAGGTCGACGGAGGTCGTGTCCTTCGGGTCGACCGAAGCCATCGACTTCAACAGGATCGCGGCATCGCGCACGTCGCGCGCGATCGGCCCGGCCTGGTCGAGCGACGAGGCGAAGGCGACGACGCCCCAACGCGAGCAGCGGCCATAGGTCGGCTTAATGCCGACCGTGCCGGTGAAGGCGGCGGGCTGGCGGATCGAGCCGCCGGTGTCGGTGGCGGTAGCGCCGGCGCACAGGAAGGCCGAGACGGCTGATGCCGAGCCACCGGACGAACCGCCCGGCACCAGCTGGGCATTGTCCAACGTGCGCGCGGTCCTGGTGCCGCCCGCCGAAACGAAGCCGCCCTCGCCCTGATGTGTCGTCGGCATTACCACCGTGTCGAGCCGCGAACGCCGCCACGGGTTGATGACAGGCCCGTAATACGAGGTCTCGTTGGACGAGCCCATGGCGAACTCGTCCATGTTGAGCTTGCCGAGCATGACGGCGCCATCCGCCCACAGATTGGCGGTGATAGTCGATTCGTAGCGCGGCTTGAACCCGTCAAGCACGTGGCTGCAGGCCTGGGTGTGGACGCCTTCGGTGCCGAACAGATCCTTGATGCCGAGCGGGATACCCTCGAGGGACCCGCCCTCGCCCTTGGCCAGTTTCGCGTCGGAGGCCTTGGCCATGTCGCGCGCTTTGTCGCCGGTGACCACGATATAGGCATTGAGCGCAGGATTGGCTCGCTCGATCGCCGACAGATAAGCCTCGGTGACTTCGGTGGCGGTGATCTCCCTGGAGCGCAATTTGGCGCGGGCCTGCGAAATCGTCAGTTGGGTCAGGTCGCTCATCAGGCAAGGCTCTTTTCGTAAAACACCGACCACTCGGAATTGGGGTAATTCAGCACCGGCCCGCAGCGCGAAAAACCGGCGCGTTCGTAGACGGTCCAGGCGGCGGGATGACGGTCGCCCGTCTCCAGCACCAGACGCTTCAGCCCTTCTTGGCGCGCCAAGCCCTCGATCCGCTCGACGATCATCGCACCGATCTTGCGGCCGCGATGCGAAGGCCGCGTATACATACGCTTGACCTCGCCGACGACAGCGTCGTGGCGCTTCAGCGCGCCGCAACCGATGGCAAGGCCGTCGTCGCGGGCGATGAAAACGGTCGTCTCGCGGTCCGCCATCTGCTCGACCGTCAAATGGTAGCAATGCTCCGGCGGCGTCAACTCCAGCAATGTGGCGTTGAGCTCCTCGACCAGCCCACGCACATCGTCCTGCAGCGGCGTCTCCGCGGCGATCTCGATTCCCATCGGCCAGCTACTCCACGACCTTTGGCACGAGAAAGAAGTTCTCTTCGGTTGCCGGCGCGTTGGCGACGATGTCGGCTGTCTTGCTGCCGTCGGTGACGACGTCCTGGCGCTTCTTCATTGCCATCGGCGTGACCGAGGTCATCGGCTCGACGCCGGAAACATCGACCTCGTTCAACTGCTCGACAAAGCCCAAAATGGCGTTCAATTCGCCGGTCATGCGCTCTGCATCCTCCTCGCTCACCGCAATGCGGGCAAGGTGCGCGACGCGCTTCACGGTTTTAATATCAACGGACATGTTTGTGCCTCGGGGAAAACCAGCGCTATAGCGGCGCAGCGCGTGCCGCGCAACATGCATCGTGCCGACAACTGCCCTACGGCATTGCCACGCCGTCGCAGAGGAAATAGCTGCCGCCGTTGCCGCTCTGCTCGCTTTCGTCCGCGGCAGGCCGAACCGAAACCAGGTCGATCTGCTTCGCGTTCATCTGAGTCAGTGAGAGAACATCCGGAAAGACGTAGCCCGGCTCCTGGCAGATGGCGGTCACCGCCCAGCTTGGCGACCGTGTCGCCTTGGTGATCTGCAGGAACTCGCAGTTATATTCGATGCTTTCCAATCCGTTTGCCGACAGTACGATATTGCCGCCCTCGATCACCGTCTGCAGCGTATCCTTTTTGGCCTGCGCGCAGAGATCCTCCGATTGCAGATAGATGCCCTCGATGAAATCCTCGGCGGCCAGCGCCGGCGATGCGGCAACCAGCATAGAAATGCAAAGAGAGTTTCTCAGACCCATGTCGTCATTCCGGTTCGCTATTCCTACAGCGTAATCGTCTCGCCGATCTTCGGCAACGCCACTTTCACACCCGATCCGTCCAGCCCGGCCACAAACTTGTCGGCGGTCTGATCTATCATCGGAAATGTGCCGAAGTGAGCGGGAACGACCGTCTCGAACTTGAAGAAACGCTGGCAGGCAAGAGCTGCCACCGCGCCACCCATGGTGAAGCGGTCGCCGATCGGCACGATGCCGATCTTCGGCTCATGCAACTCGTTGATCAGCGCCATATCGGAAAAGATGTCTGTGTCGCCCATATGGTAGAGCGTCTTATCCTCGGGGAAGTGCAGGACGAGCCCGCCCGGATTGCCGAGATAGGTGTTCTGGCCGCTCTCGCCTAGAAAGGACGATGAATGCAGAGCCTGAACGAAAGTGGTGGTGAAGCCGCCGCAATCGACGGTACCGCCGATATTGCCGGGATTGATTTGCTTGTCACTGACGCCTTTGCCGACCAGGTACATGCAAATCTCGAAATTGGCGACAAGCATCGCGCCGCTTTTCTTGAGCACTTCGACGGCGCCGCTGATGTGGTCGCTGTGGCCATGGGTAAGCAACACGTGCGTGACCCCTTCGGCCGGCTCTTCCCAGCCGCCTGTCCATGACGGATTGCCGACCAGATACGGGTCGATGAGGATTTTCGCGCCTTCGATTTCGACGCGGAATGCCGAGTGTCCGTACCAGGTAAGTTTCATCAATGCCTTCCTCGATTTTTGCTTCGGTAGAGGCTAGAACGCCGACGGCGAAATTAAAGTGCCGCGGCATATGTTGCGCGTATAGGAAGTGCGGCGTCGCGGTCAAAGGAAAAGCCGTTGGGCATCATCACGATCGAGGAGTTGCCGGGCCGGCTCGGCGGCGGCAAGACCCTGGCTGGGCTTGACCTCGGCGACAAGACGATCGGCGTGGCGGTTTCGGACCGCGGCTTGTCCTTCGCGCACCCGCGCCCTGTCATCATGCGCAAGAAATTCTCGCTCGATGCCGCGGTGCTGCTCGCTCTGCTGCAGAAGGAAAATGCCGGCGCAGTGGTGATCGGCCTCCCCATCAACATGGACGGCTCGGAAGGCCCACGCGCCCAAAAATCCCGCGCTTTCGTCCGCAACATGGCTGGATTGACCGATCTGCCGTTCGTCTTTTGGGACGAAAGGCTGTCGACGGTGGCGGCCGAGCGGACACTGATCGAGATGGATTTTTCCCGCAAGAAACGCGCCGGCAAGATCGATTCAGCGGCGGCGGCCTTCATCCTGCAGGGTGTTCTCGACCGGCTTCAGGCGCTCGGAGTCGATGCCTGGTCGAAATAGCGATTGCGCGTTGCCTTGATCCAGCTGCCGATCGCCTTGCGGCGGCGAAATGCCCAGAACGCCATCAGCAGTAGGCCGTCGAAGACGCAAGCCTTCGCCACCATGCCCGGGATGAGCGCCGGATCGACGCCGAGCATCTGCCCATAAAGCTGGAAAACGAGATCGTGCAATTGGCGGCTCAGCATGACATAGCCGAAATTGATGTCGTTGAGCGACAGAAAGAACCAGCCCCAGAACAGGAGGAGCGGAGCCGCCCACAGCGCGAACAAGGTGCGCATCAGCGATCGTCCCTCGAATCCGGCCGGCCCGAAATGCGCGCAAGCGAGGAATTGTACGCCGCTGCCTTGGCCATGATATGCGCGGCCGCGCGGATTTCGCCGGTCACTGGAACTGCCGCGGCAGCGGCTGAGCGCCGCTCGGCGAGCATCGCGACATATGACGCCAGAAGTGCCGCCAATTGCACGGCGACAACCATGAACAGCCCATTGATACCTTGCGCAGCGCCGCCGATGACGATCAACGACAGCACGCCCGAGGCCGAGATGAAGGCGATCCGCACAACACTGTCGGCTGGGTCCGGGTTGGTGGCGTCGCTGGTCAATGCTTCAACAAAGGCCCAGCAGAACAGCACCGCGACGACAAGCAATGCCACGGCGAGCGGCGCCACGACGACGGCGTTTTCAAGATCGGCAAAGCGAGTGTTCTGGACGGGAACGCCGAGCACGCCAAGGGCCGCCGCGACGCCACGATTCCCATCGATGCAGATGAACGCCAGCAGGGCGAAAACGGCCGCCCAATGCAATGCCAGAAAAGAGCTCAAAATATGCCGCATGACGCTCCTGCTTCGCAGGACAAAGACCGCTCAGCCGAACAGTCCTTGCCTTAACCATAACACTGGGCTTTGCCACCGGCCGCCGCAATGGAAACCATTTGTTAAGGTTAACGATCATCCACAGGGCGCGCGAAAAAAAGCGGCTACGACCCGGGCGACGGCACTAGTTGATCGGCGGGTAGAGCGTGTCGATGATCATCCGCGCATCGTGGCGCGAATCGAGCATTCCATAGGTGTTGCGCCACTGGCCGGCGAGGCGCGTCTCGACGAAGGCGTCGGCGATCCGCCCTGCCCCCAGCCTGCGAAGCTCTGCCGCCGCCGCCGACAATGCCAATTGCTCGGTCAACAGCCGCGCTGAGCCCTCGTCGGTTGCAGCGACCTGCATTGCTGCCTTGAGCACGCCGACGGTGCCGCGTCCGCCAGCGCCGAGATCGCGGTCGATGCCGGCCAGCACGTCATCGAACAGGCCTGGCGCGCGGCCGAGCACTCGCAACACGTCGAGCGCCATGACGTTGCCTGAACCCTCCCAGATCGCGTTGACCGGAGCTTCGCGATAGTAGCGGGCGAGCGGCCCCTCCTCGACATAGCCATTGCCGCCGAGGCATTCCATCGCCTCATAGAGCAGCGGCGGCGCAATCTTGCAGACCCAGTATTTGACGACCGGCGTCATGGCGCGGGCGAAGGCCGCCTCGCCGCGGTCGCCGGCCGCCTCGTCGAAGGAGCGCGCCAGCCGGAACGACAGCGCGGTAGCGGCGGCAACGTCGAGCGCCATGTCGGCCAACACACGCTGCATCAGCGGCTGCTCGATCAGATTGGTTCCGAACACCTGGCGGTGGCGCGTGTGGTGGACGGCCTCGGCCAGTCCGGCCCGCATGATCGCCGAGGAGGCGACGGCACAGTCGAGCCGCGTCAGGGTCACCATGTCCATGATCGTCTTCACGCCGGCGCCGGGCTCGCCAACCATCTCGCCGATGGCATTGACGAATTCCACCTCGGAGGACGCATTGGAGCGGTTGCCGAGCTTGTCCTTCAGCCGCTGAAAGCGGAAGCCGTTGCTGGATCCGTCGCCAAGCAAGCGGGGAACGAGAAAGCACGACAGTCCCTCCGGCGCCTGTCCGAGCACCAGGAAGGCATCCGACATCGGCGCCGACATGAACCATTTGTGGCCGGTCAGGCGATAAAAACCGCTGCCGGCGCGCTCGGCCTTGGTGACGTTGGCACGAACATCGGTACCGCCTTGCTTCTCGGTCATGCCCATGCCGAGCGTCAGCCCGGCTTTTTCGACCGGCGGCTTTTGGCCCTGATCGTATTTGCGCGTCGTCACCCGAGGCGCCCATTCGCGAAACAGTTTCGGGCTGGCCATCAGCGCTGCCAGCGAAGCGCTGGTCATGGTGATCGGGCAAAGATGCCCGGTTTCGAGCTCAGCCGTGAGGTAAAAGCGCGCGGCGCGCACCTGGTGGCGGCGGCCGATCTCGGCGTCGCCATTCTCCCAGACCGACGAATGCAGCCCGTTGGCGACCGAGCGGCGCATCAGCGCGTGATAGGCGGGGTGGAACTCGACCTGGTCGATGCGCCGGCCCTGGCGATCATGGGTCCTGAGCTTCGGCGTCTCGACATTGGCAAGACGGGCCAGCTCCTGCGCCTCATGCGTCAAAACGAAACGGCCAAGCCCGTCGAGGTCCTTGCGCACCGGATCGGAAAAGCGCTCGGCAAGCTGGATCAGCAACGGATCGCCCCGCCAGGCGTTGCCGCCGGCCAGCGGCGGCGGCTGGTTGGTCACGTCGTCGGTCACGCTTCGTCCTTATCACCTGAAGTCTGCGAATCCAAAGTCATCGCGGTTTATAGCCTATGGCCGGCGGCGCGCGACGAAAATACCGGGGAGAACCGATCCAATCCCAAGCCGGTGCTTGCAGCCGCGGAGCCTCCCCCCTATAGCAGCGACTTGAGATGACTGACGCATCGTCCCTTCCACTTTATCCCCACCGCCATCTTCTAGGCATCCGCGATCTTTCCCCCGCCGACATCGAGCTTCTGCTCGACCGGGCGGACCGGGCCGTTGCCATCTCGCGGCAATCGGACAAGAAGACATCGACGCTGCGCGGCCGCACCCAGATCAATCTCTTCTACGAAGCCTCGACCCGTACGCAATCGTCGTTCGAGCTGGCCGGCAAACGGCTCGGCGCCGACGTCATGAACATGTCGGTGGCAAGCTCGTCGGTGAAGAAGGGCGAGACGCTGATCGATACCGCGATGACGCTGAACGCCATGCGCCCCGACATATTGATCATCCGCCACCAATCGGCGGGCGCGGCGGCACTTCTTGCTCAAAAGGTCGGCTGCTCGGTGGTCAATGCCGGCGACGGCGCTCATGAACATCCAACGCAGGCGCTGCTCGACGCGCTGACCATCCGCCGCGCCAAGGGTCCGTTGTCGAAGCTGATCGTGGCGATCTGCGGTGACATCCTGCATTCGCGCGTGGCCCGCTCCAATATCATTCTGCTCAACGCACTCGGTGCCCAAGTACGGGTCGTCGCCCCTTCGACGCTTTTGCCCGCCGGCATCGAGAAGATGGGCGTCATCGTCACCCGCTCGATGGGCGAGGGTCTGAAGGACGCCGACGTGGTGATGATGTTGCGCCTGCAGCGCGAACGCATGGAAGGCGCTTTCGTACCCTCGGTGCGCGAATATTTCCGCTATTTCGGGCTCGACGCCGAGAAGCTGAAAGCGGCCAAGGACGGTGCGCTGGTCATGCATCCCGGCCCGATGAACCGCGGAGTCGAGATCGCCTCCGAGATCGCCGACGGCCCGCAAAGCGTTATCCAGGAACAGGTTGAGATGGGCGTCGCCGTGCGCATGGCGGTGATGGAAGCGCTGCTCGACCCCCGTCGAAACCACGAGGGCCGCGGCGCATGAGCATAACGGTCTTCAGCCGCGCCCGCATCGTCGACCCATCGCGCGGCATCGACGAGATAGGCACCGTCATCGTCGAAGGGCGCAAAATCGTTGCCGCCGGCAAGGCGGCCTTGAACCAGGGCGCGCCCGAAGACGCCACGATCATCGAGTGCGCTGGTAAGGCGATCATCCCCGGCCTGATCGATGCACGTGTCTTCATCGGCGAACCGGGCGGCGAACACCGCGAAACCATCGCATCGGCGAGCATTGCTGCGGCGGCGGGCGGCGTCACCTCAATCGTCATGATGCCCGATACCGACCCGGTGATCGACAATGTCGCACTGGTCGAGTTTGTGCTGCGCACCGCCAAGGACACGGCAATCGTCAACATCTTTCCGGCGGCAGCGATCACCAAGGGGCTGGAAGGCCGCGAGATGACCGAATTCGGCCTATTGCGCGAGGCTGGAGCGGTCGCCTTCACCGACGGCCGGCATTCTATTGCCAGCGCGCTGGTGATGCGTCGCGCGCTGACCTACGCGCGCGATTTCGACGGCGTCATCGCGCATGAAACCCAGGACGCCGATCTCGCCTCGGCCGGCGTGATGAACGAAGGCCTTTACGCAAGCTGGCTTGGCCTTGCCGGCATTCCTCGCGAGGCCGAATCAATCCCCCTGGAGCGCGATCTCGCGCTGGCTCGCCTGACCGGCGGCTCCTATCACGCTGCCAAGATCTCGACGGCTATGGCGGCAGACGCGGTAGCGCGCGCAAAAGCCGACGGCGCCAACGTCACAGCAGGCGTGTCGATCCACAATCTGTCGCTCAACGAGAATGATGTCGGCGAGTACCGCACCTTCTTCCGGCTGACGCCGCCGCTGCGCGCCGAGGAAGACCGGCTGGCGATGATCGAGGCGGTCAAGGACGGCACCATCGACCTCATCGTCTCCTCGCACGACCCGCAGGACGTCGACACCAAGCGCCTGCCCTTCGCCGATGCTGCGGCCGGCGCCATCGGGCTGGAAACGCTGCTGGGCGCGGCGCTGCGGCTCTATCACAATGGCGACGTGACGCTGCTCCGGCTGGTCGAGACCTTATCCACCGCGCCGGCTAGATTGTTCAGCCTGCCCGGCGGCACGCTGAAACCGGGGGCTTTGGCCGACCTTGCACTCGTCGATCTGGACGAGCCATGGATCGTCAGCGAGAGCGGCATCCGCTCGCGCTCGAAAAACACCTGTTTCGAAGGCGCGCGGCTGCAAGGCAAAGTCTTGCAAACGATGGTGGCGGGCCGCACAGTGTTTTCGGCCTAGGACGGAACAGGCGTCACGCCTTCAAATCCGTTCAGCCAAGGAAACTTCGGGGGAACAATGGCTTACAGTCCCGTCTTGGCATTGGTGTTCGGCTATCTTCTCGGCTCGATCCCCTTCGGGCTGCTGATCACCCGTGCCGCCGGCCTCGGCGACGTGCGCAACATCGGCTCCGGCAACATCGGCGCCACCAATGTGCTGCGCACCGGCAACAAGGGTCTGGCGGCGGCCACCCTGCTGCTCGACGCCCTTAAAGGCACCGCGGCTGTGCTGATCGCCGGCCGCTTTGCACCTGAGCTCGGACTCTGGGCCGGTTTCGGTGCGTTTCTAGGCCACCTCTTTCCGGTCTGGCTCGGCTTCAAGGGCGGCAAGGGTGTCGCCACCTACCTCGGCGTGCTGATCGGCCTTGCCTGGCAGGTGGCGGTGATCTTCGCCGTTGTCTGGCTCGCGGTGGCTTTCCTGTTCCGCTACTCCTCGCTGGCGGCATTGACGGCAGCGGTCGTCGTGCCAGTGGCCTTGTACTTCCTGAGCACGCCGCAGATTGCCGGGCTTTTCGCGGCGATGAGCCTGATCGTCATCATAAAGCACCGCGCCAACATTGCGCGGCTGCTTGCCGGCACCGAGGGTAAGATCGGGGCAAAGGAGTGAGCGAGCCCGCCGCCGGGCCGCGCCTCAGCGACCGGCAGCGGCTGAGCTGGCTTCGCCTGATCCGCACGCCGAATGTCGGCCCGGCTTCCTTTCGCGACCTGATCAACCGGTTCGGTTCGGCCGAAGCAGCGCTTGCGATGCTGCCGGAGCTGATGATTTCGGGTGGCGCCAAAAAAATCGTCCGCATTCCGTCCATTGCCGAGGCCGAGGCCGAGCTGGAGGCAGCCAGGCGGGCGGGCGCCCGCTTCGTCGGCATCGGCGAGGCGGATTATCCGCCGCTGATGAAGAGCATGGACCATCCGCCGCCGTTGCTCGCGGTCAGGGGCAGTAGTGCGGTTTTCCGCTTGCCCGCGGTCGCCATCGTCGGCGCTCGCAACGCCTCGCTGGCCGGCATCAAGATGGCGCGGATGCTGGCGGCGGATCTCGGCCGCGACGGCTATGGCATCGTCTCCGGCTTGGCGCGCGGCATCGATACGGCCGCGCACCAGGGCAGCCTTTCGACCGGCACGATCGGTGTGCTCGCCGGCGGCATCGATTTGCCCTACCCGCCCGAAAATGCCGGGCTGTGCGACGAGATTGCCGAGCGCGGTGGCGCCATCGTCTCGGAAATGCCGTTTGGCTGGCAGCCGCGCGCGCAGGATTTTCCGCGCCGCAACCGGCTTGTTGCTGGCGCCGCATTGGGATTGGTGGTGGTCGAGGCCGCACAGCGCTCCGGCTCGCTGATCAGCGCCCGGCTTGCCGGTGAGATGGGCCGACTGGTCTTCGCCGTTCCCGGTTCGCCGCTCGATCCGCGCGCCGCCGGCACCAATGGCCTGCTCAAGGACGGCGCCACCCTTGTCACCGAGGCCGCCGATGTCACCAGTGCGATCGCGCCGCTGGTCGGCGCCTGGGCGCCAAGGACATCGCCGCTTGAAGAGCCGCCCGACTTTCCGGCAACGCCGCCGCCGCGCGAGGATGACCGCGACCGCGTCGTCGAGGCACTCGGCCCGACGCCGGTAGCAGTCGACGAGATCATCCGCCACACCGGCCTGCATCCCGCCCAAGTGTTCATGGTGCTGCTGGAGCTCGACCTCGCCGGCCGGCTCGAACGCCATGCCGGCGGTAGTGTCTCGCTGATTTGACCGGGAGCTTGCGCATGTCCCGGCGCGCATTCAGACGTGATTTCATGACCGATCTAAGCAACAAACCAAAGCGGACGCTGTTCACTCGTAAGACGGCCTTCGTTTGGGCGGCATTGAGCGTCGTGCTGGCGCTGCAATGGTCGATGGATCTCGGCACGCTGGGTTTTCCCGACAGCTATACAACGCCCTTCGCAAGAGGGACGAGCACGCTTCTGGGCATTCTGACGGCAGCCTGCATGGCCCAGGGTCTCTACTTTTTCCTGGCCGGCGTGTTCGGCAGAAAGGTAAGCGCCGTCGGTCTTTGCCCGCAAATCCTTGCCGCAGCGGTTCTCACGGTGGTGCCGGCGCTTATCGTGAAGGATTGTCCGCATTCGCAGCTGTGCAGCAGAGCCTATGAGGCGCTCACCGGCACGATGATGGACGATGGGGCGGTGGTTAAGGCCACCGCATGCGTTCGGCACGAGGTTGTCACCCATTTCTTAGGTACAAACTGTTACCCATGTCTCCGGGCCGTACATCTGGATTTTGGTGAGCGCGATGGGATTCGAACCCATGACCTACTGATTAAAAGTCAGTTGCTCTACCGGCTGAGCTACGCGCTCCCGCGGGCTCAGAAAGGCCGCCCTCGAAATTGCGCGGAACATAGGGAGAGTGCCTCTGCCGGTCAACCGGAAAAAGACGGCTCGCACACCGGGCTTTCCAGCAGTGTCATCATGCCTTGCGGAGCGCTTCGGCGTTGACGGAACTGCCTCCCTCTCGCACAAGGCCGAAGCTCGCCCTCTATGGCGACAAAGGCAAGCAGCAAATCGGGAGAACCTTTGCGGATCAGCAACTTGGGATTTTTGGCGGAACAATTTGCGCAGCCTGCCCGTTTCCCGCGATAAGGGACATGCGTTTCAAGGAGAAGATCATGAATAGGATCATGTCGGGCCTGCTGGCGACCACTCTTTCGATCTCATTCGCTGCCGCGGAGATCGTGCCAGTCAACGCTCAGCCCAGCTATGCGCCCCCGGCCCAGGGGATCACCTCGAATGTCCAGACCGTCCAGTACGAGCCGTGGCGGAGGCACCGGAGTTTCAACCGCGATTTCTCGCGTCGCGATTTCTCCCGGCGCAGTTTTGCGCGTGACGATGGCATGTATTGGCGTGGCCATCGCGGCTATCGCGAATATCGTCGCGGCTATCGCCGTCACGGTGACTACTGGTTCCCGCTGGCCGCCTTCGCCACCGGAGCGCTGATTACGGGCGCTATCGTCAACAGCCAGAATCGTGTCTATCGTGGCGATGCCCACGTGCAGTGGTGCTACGACCGTTATCGGAGCTATCGCGCTTCTGACAACACTTACCAGCCCAACTACGGTCCGCGCCGGCAGTGCCGGTCGCCTTACTGAGTCCTAAAGCGCGTCGCGTTCGATCGGCCTCATGCGACGCGCTATCGCAAAACCGCTGTTTGCGCGACATGCATTAGATTAGAGGCTGCAGGCCCGCGCCCGAAACGGCGCGGGTGTTTCATTAGTGCGTATCCGGTGGCATCCCTGCCTATTGAGTACTGAGCGTCCTGCGTACAGCGTGGCGCCAACCTGCCAGCTTGGCGGCACGTGTCGAAGCATCCATGTCCGGCTTGAACCGGCGCTCGAGCGCCCAACTCCTGGCGAATTCCGCGGCCTTCGGCCAGACACCCGCCTTCGAGCCGGCCAGCCAAGCCGCACCAAGCGCCGTCGTCTCGAGAATTGTCGGCCGGTCGACCGGCGCATCGAGAATGTCGGCCAGCCGCTGCATGGTCCAGTCCGACGCCACCATGCCGCCATCGACCCTGAGCACGGTCTTGGCCGAGGCGCCCTTCCAGTCCTTTCGCATGGCGTCAAGCAGGTCGCGGGTCTGGAAGGCAACGGATTCCAGTGCCGCGCGGGCAAATTCCGCCGGCCCCGAATTGCGGGTCAGCCCGAAGATGGCGCCGCGCGCCTCGGCATCCCAGTGCGGTGCGCCGAGCCCGACGAAAGCCGGCACCAGATAGACGTTCTGCGTTGGATCGGCTTCCGCCGCCAATTTGCCGCTCTGCTCGGCCTTGCCGATCACCTTGATGCCGTCGCGCAGCCATTGCACGGCGGCGCCGGCGATAAAGATCGAGCCTTCCAGCGCGTAGGTGGTCTTGCCGTTCAGCCTGTAGGCGATGGTGGTCAAAAGCCGGTTCTTCGAACGCACCAGATCGCTGCCGGTGTTGAGCAGCGCAAAGCAACCGGTGCCGTAGGTCGACTTCATCATGCCTGGCTCGAAACAGGCCTGGCCGATGGCCGCCGCATGCTGGTCGCCGGCCACACCGAGGATTCTGATCTCCGCGCCAAACAGGCTTTTGTCCGTGATTCCAAAATCATCGGCACAATCTTTCACCTGTGGCAGCATTCTTGCCGGTATGCCGAGAATGGCCAGCAGCTCGTCATCCCAGGCGTTTTGTTCGATGTTGTAGACCAGCGTGCGCGAGGCATTGGTGGCGTCAGTGGCGTGGATCTTGCCGCCGGTCAGCCGCCAGATCAAGAAACTGTCGATGGTGCCGGCCAGCAGTTCGCCCTTCTCGGCGCGCTTTCTGGCACCCTTCACCTTGTCCAGCATCCAGGCGATCTTGGTGCCGGAGAAATAGGGATCGAGTAGCAGGCCGGTCTTTTTTGTGAATTTCTTCTCCAGCCCCAGCTTCTTCAGTTTCTGGCATAGCGGCGCGGTGCGGCGGTCCTGCCAGACAATCGCGTTGTGGATCGGCTTGCCGGTCTCTTTGTCCCAGATGACGACGGTTTCGCGCTGGTTGGTAATGCCGATCGCGGCGACTTCGGCTGCGTTGCGGCCAGCTGTCTTCAGCGCGGCCTTCACCGTTTCCACGACGCTTGCCCATATCTCCTCGGGATCGTGCTCGACCCAGCCGGAGGCCGGATAATATTGAGTGAATTCCTTTTGCCCGCTGCCGACGACCTTCATCTTGTCGGCGAACAGGATCGCCCGGCTCGATGTCGTCCCCTGGTCGATTGCAAGGATGTATCCGGTCATTCTCTCTCCCGTCGAAGCGAATTCAAAGGTGCTACGGTGTCTCGACGCCAGACGGCGCGGAGCCGTTCACGCAAACAGGGGAGACGGCAACATGCCGCCTCCCCTGAGCATGGCGATGCGGGCGCGGACGCCCGCATCAAACGGTCCTATTGCTGCCAGCTCTTCACCAGCTCGTCGTAGTTGATGGTGACCGGCTTTTCCTTCTCGTTCTCGATCTTGAGCTGAGGAGCGAGATTGCCCTTCTTGACCGCGTCGGCGTTCCAGTAGGCGAGGTCATGCTCTTCGGCCATCTTCGGGCCAATATCGCCCTGGACGCCCGACTTCTCGATGCGGCTCATCACCTTTTCCTGCTCGGCGCAGAGCGAGTCCATCGCTTCCTGCGGGCTCTTGGCGCCCGACGAAGCATCGCCGATCGCCTGCCACCAGAGCTGTGCCAGCTTCGGATAGTCCGGCACGTTGGTGCCGGTCGGCGACCACTGGACGCGCGCCGGCGAGCGGTAGAACTCGATCAAGCCGCCGAGCTTTGGCGCACGTTCGGTGAAGCTCTTGTCGTGGATCGTGCTCTCGCGGATGAAGGTCAGGCCGACATGGCTCTTCTTCACGTCGACCGTCTTCGAGGTGACGAACTGCGCGTAGAGCCAGGCGGCCTTGGCGCGGTCGGTCGGCGTCGACTTCATCAGCGTCCAGGAACCGACGTCCTGATAGCCGAGCTTCATGCCGTCCTTCCAGTAGACGCCATGCGGCGACGGCGCCATGCGCCACTTCGGCGTGCCGTCGTCGTTCAGCACGGCCTTGGCGCTGGCGTCGACCATGCTGGCGGTGAAGGCGGTGTACCAGAAGATCTGCTGGGCAACCGCGCCCTGCGCCGGAACTGGCCCCGATTCGGAGAAGGTCATGCCTTGGGCTTCCGCCGGTGCATAGGCCTTCAGCCAATCGAGATACTTCTGGATGGAGTAGACGGAAGCCGGACCATTAGTGTCGCCGCCGCGCGCCGTGCAGGAACCGACCGGACGCGAATTCTCGTCGACCTTGATGCCCCATTCGTCGACGGGCAGACCGTTCGGAATGCCCTTGTCGCCATTGCCGGCCATCGACAGCCAGGCGTCGGTGAACCGCCAGCCGAGCGACGGGTCCTTCTTGCCATAGTCCATATGGCCGTAGACCTTCTTGCCGTCGATCTCACGCCCGGTGAAGAACGCTGCAATGTCCTCATAGGCCGACCAATTCACCGGCACGCCGAGGTCGTAGCCGTATTTGGCCTTGAAGTCCGCCTTGTTCTTCTCGTCGTTGAACCAGTCGTAACGGAACCAGTAGAGGTTCGCGAACTGCTGGTCAGGAAGCTGGTAGAGTTTCTTGTCGGGCGCGGTGGTGAACGAGGTGCCGATGAAATCCTTCAGGTCGAGATTCGGATTGGTGACATCCTTGCCGTCGCCTGCCATCCAGTCGGTCAGGTTGCGCACCTGCTGGTAGCGCCAGTGCGTGCCGATCAGATCGGAATCGTTGACCCAGCCGTCATAGAGGTTCTGGCCGGTCTGCATCTGGGTCTGGATCTTCTCGACAACGTCGCCTTCCTGGGTGACGTCGTGCGTAACCTTGATGCCGGTGATGGCTGTAAAGGCCGGCGCCAGCACCTGCGATTCATACTGATGCGTGGCGATGGTTTCGGAAACCACCTTGATATCCATGCCGGCGAAAGGTTTCGCGGCATCGATGAACCATTGCATTTCGGCTTCCTGGCCGGCGCGGTCGAGCGTCGACAGGTCGCCGATTTCCTTGTCCAGGAAGGCCTTGGCCTCGTCCATTCCGGCATAGGCGTTGCTTGCCCCGAGCAACAGGACAAGCGCAGTTGTTGATGTCAAGAATTGCCGTCGCATGTATTTCCTCCACTGTTAAGTTCAAAGTGCGATCTGGATCGGCGGCCGGCACGCCGCCGTTCCAACAGTTTCCCCCTCTATACGTAGCGGAACACGCCGACGGCGTAGACCACGGAGAGAGCGAGAGCCCACCACAGATTGGGTCCGACTAGACCCAGCCAAGCGAGATGGATAAAGGCACTGCCAAGCAGCGACAGGAACAAGCGGTCGCCGCGCGTCGTTTCGAAGCGCAGCACGCCGACGCGCGGATTGCCGCCCGGCGAGACGTATTCCCACACCGCCATGCCGCAAAGCAGCAGAAAGATGGTTCCAAAGAAGGCCGCGGTCGGCCACGTCCAGGCCATCCACGAAAAATCGAGGTTGGACGAGAGGTTAAATCCCCACAGGCGGATATTGGCCGGATCGCTGAAGCCTACCGTTATTGCCACGAAATCGATTTGAAGGGCCACCCAGGCCACGACGACCAGGGCGAGAAACAGCACGGCCCACCACCATGGGCTTCTGTCGACCTGCTCCATCATACCCTCCCCAGGGCAAAGCCCTTGGCGATGTAGTTGCGCACAAACCAGATGACGAGCGCGCCGGGAATCAGCGTCAGCACGCCGGCTGCGGCGAGCAGCCCCCAATCCATGCCGGCGGCCGAAACGGTGCGGGTCATGGTCGCGGCGATCGGCTTGGCGTCCGTGGTCGTCAGCGTGCGGGCGATCAGCAGCTCGACCCACGAGAACATGAAGCAGAAGAAGCACGCCACGCCGATGCCGCTCGCAATCAGCGGCATGAAGATCTTGATGAAGAAGCGCGGGAACGAATAGCCGTCGATATAGGCGGTCTCATCGATCTCCTTCGGCACCCCCGACATGAAGCCTTCGAGGATCCACACCGCCAGCGGCACGTTGAACAGGCAATGCGCCAGAGCCACGGCGATATGGGTGTCGATAAGGCCGAAGGCCGAATAAAGCTGGAAGAATGGCAGCGCGAACACCGCCGGCGGCGCCATGCGGTTGGTCAGCAGCCAGAAGAACAGATGCTTGTCGCCGAGGAAGCGATAGCGCGAAAAAGCATAGGCAGCAGGCAGTGCTGCGGCCACCGAAATCACCATGTTCATAACCACATAGGTGATCGAGTTGATGTAGCCCGAATACCAGGACGCGTCGGTGAAGATGGTGCGGTAATTCGCCAATGTCGGTGCGTGCGGGTAGAGCGTCAGCGACGAGACGATCTCGCCATTGGTCTTGAAGCTCATATTGATGAGCCAGTAGATCGGCAAAAGCAGAACGATGATGTAGAGCGTCGGCACGATCCACCACCAACGCGACTCCTCGCCGCGACGGCGCATCAGCCGTGCGATCTCGTCCTGCCGCAGCGTGCTGGCTAATCCTTGCGAAGCTGTCGTCTCGCTCACTCTGTCGGCTCTTTCGTTAGCGCGGCTCATCTCAGCGCTCCGCGTCGTAATTGGTCATCACGGTGTAGAACACCCATGACAACAACAGGACGATAAGGAAGTAGACCAGCGACATCGCCGCCGCCGGGCCGAGGTCGAACTGGCCGAGCGCCGTCTTGACGAGATCGATCGAAAGAAAGGTCGTCGAGTTGCCGGGTCCGCCGCCGGTCACCACGAACGGTTCGGTATAGATCATGAAGCTGTCCATGAAGCGCAACAGCACTGCAATCAGCAGCACCCGGTTCATCTTCGGCAACTGGATATAGCGGAACACCGCCCAGCGCGAGGCACCGTCGATCTTGGCAGCCTGGTAGAAGGCATCCGGGATCGAGACCAGGCCGGCATAGCAGAGCAGCACCACAAGGCTGGTCCAATGCCAGACGTCCATAATGATGACGGTGACCCAGGCGTCGTAGGGATCTTGCACATAGTTGTAGTCGATGCCGAGCGCATTGACGTAGTAGCCGAACAGGCCGATGTCGTTGCGCCCGAACACCTGCCAGATGGTGCCGACGACGTTCCACGGGATCAGCAGCGGCAACGCCATCAAAACAAGGCAAACAGGCACGCCCCAACCCTTCTTCGGCATATTGAGTGCAATGAAGATGCCGAGCGGCACTTCGATCGCCAGGATGATGAAGGAGAAGACAAGGTTGCGGATCATCGCTTGCCAGAAGCGGCTGGAGGAAAGCAGTTCCTCGAACCACTCGGTGCCGGCCCAGAAGAAGACGTTGTTGCCGAAAGTGTCCTGCACCGAATAATTGACAACCGTCATCAGCGGTATGACCGCCGAGAACGCCACCAGCAGCAGCACCGGCAGCACCAGGAACCAGGCTCTGTTGTTCCAGGTCTTTTCCACTTCAGGCTCCCATCTCGACGCGCCAGGAATCGGCATAGATGTTGATGCCGGCCGGGTCGAACCGCACCTTCGGATCGGCCGGAACTATCTCGTCCTCGCCGATGATGGCGGCGATCTCGCGCCCTTCGAGATTGGCACGGACCACCTTATGGCGGCCGACGTCCTCGATCTTGCTGATCCGGACGGCAATGCCCTGGCTGCCCAGGCGCACATATTCGGGACGGATGCCGAGCTCGATGGCGCCGCTGCCTGCCTTGGGCACGCCCGGCAGTTCGATCTGCTGCGCGCCCAGCTTCGCGGTCTTGCCGTCGATCGCCACCGGCATGACATTCATGCCCGGCGAGCCGATGAAATAGCCGACAAAGGTGTGGCGCGGGCGCTCGAACAGCTCCGCCGGCGTGCCGATCTGCACGATTTCGCCGTCATACATGACAACCACCCTGTCGGCGAAGGTGAGAGCCTCGGTCTGGTCGTGCGTCACATAGACCATGGTGTAGCCGAAGCGGCGATGAAGCTGCTTCAACTGCGAGCGCAGCACCCATTTCATATGCGGGTCGATGACGGTCAAAGGCTCGTCGAACAGGATGGCGTTGACGTCGGAGCGCACCAAACCGCGGCCGAGCGAGATCTTCTGCTTCTGGTCGGCGGTCAGTCCGCGCGCCTTCTTCTTCGCCCATGACGCGAGATTGATCATCTCGAGCGTCTCGCGCACCTTGCGGTCGACGTCGGCCTCCGGCACGCCGCGATTGCGCAGCGGGAATGCCAGATTATCGTAGACGGTCATCGTGTCGTAGATCACCGGGAACTGGAACACCTGGGCAATGTTGCGCTCCTGGGTCGACAGATTGGTCACGTCCCTGCCGTTGAACAGCAGCTGGCCGTGCGAGGGGCGCAGCAATCCCGAAATGATGTTGAGCAGCGTGGTCTTACCGCAGCCAGATGGGCCGAGCAGCGCATAGGCGCCGCCATCCTCAAACGTGTGGTGCACTTCCTTCAGCGCGAAATCGGCATCCGTGCGCGGGTTCTGCAGATAGGAGTGGCGGATATGATTGACGTCGATGCGCGCCATCGCTTCCTCCTAAGCCGCCAGCTTCGGCGCGGCCACCGCACGGCCGTGCTCGTCGAAGACCATGATATGGCGCGGATCGATGAACACTTCGACCTCCTCGTCCGGCTCGAAGTCGCGAATGCCATGGGTCAGCATGACCCAGCGCGCATCGGCGAAATCGAGATGGATGAAGCTTTCCGATCCCGTGATCTCGGTGATTGTCACCTTTGCGCGCACCGGCACCGCGGCGGCATTGGGCCGATCGAGGGAAAGATGATGAGGCTGGAAACCGATCGTATAGATCGCGTCGGCAATGCCGAAGAGCTCGGCCGGCACCGGCAGTTTCACGCCGCCCTCGAGCAGGAAATCCAGGCCCTTCTTGGCAAGCACGATGGTGTTGAGCGGCGGATCGGCGAAGGTTCTCGCCGTCACCAGATCGACCGGCTTGCGGAACACTTCGATGGTCGGCCCAAACTGGGTGATGCTGCCTTCGGAAAGCGTCGCCGTGTTGCCGCCGAGCAGCAAGGCCTCGTGCGGCTCGGTCGTGGCATAAACGAAGATTGTGCCGGCGGCCGCGAATATCTTCGGCAGTTCGGCGCGCAATTCCTCGCGCAGCTTGTAGTCGAGATTGGCGAGCGGCTCGTCGAGCAGTACGAGGCTGGCATTCTTGACGATGGCGCGCGCCAGTGCGGTGCGCTGCTGCTGGCCGCCCGATAGACTGAGCGGCGTGCGGTCGAGATAGGGTGTGAGCTTGAGAAGGGCGGCGGCATTGCGCACCTCCCTGTCGATCGTTGCCTGATCCGTGCCAGCCACCCGCAGCGGCGAGGCGATGTTCTCGTACACCGTCATCGCCGGATAGTTGATGAATTGCTGGTAGACCATGGCGACGTTGCGCTTTTGCACCGGCATGCCGGTGACATCCTTGCCATCGAACCAGACCGAGCCGGAGGTCGGCACGTCGAGGCCCGCCATCAGCCGCATCAGGCTGGTCTTGCCGGAGAGCGTCGGCCCGAGCAGGACGTTGAGCGAGCCGTGCTGAAGGGTCAGCGAGACGTCGCGGATATGTTCCGCCGCACCCACCGTCTTCGTCACGTTTCTCAGTTCAAGCATGATGCCTCCTCCCAGGCTTTCTGCATCAGTCGGCCGTCCCTATTCGGCAGCCGCTACGTGCTGCCGGCTTATTCCGCGCATGAACTCGTCGAGCACTGCCGCCTGCTCACGGCTGAGACGCAGGCCGCGCTTGGTCCGGCGCCACAATACATCCTCGGCGGTCATCGCCCATTCGTTTTCGACGAGGTAGCGCACCTCGGCTTCGTAGAGATCGGCGCCGAAGTTGCGGCCAAGATCGACGTTCGACTTGGCGAGGCCCAGCAGCTTCCTTGCGCGGGTGCCGTAGAGCCGGGTCAACCGGCGGGCCAGCCGCGCGTCGAGGAACGGGTACGCCGTTTTCAGTTTCGCCACCTCGGCATCGAAGCCGGTGACGGGAAAGTCACCGCCGGGCAGCGGCGCGTTTGCCGTCCATGGTTTGCCGCGCTTGCCGAGAAAACCCTCGATCTTCTCGAGCATCGATTCCGACAATCGGCGGTAGGTCGTGATCTTGCCGCCAAAGGCGTTGACGATCGGGGCGGCACCCTCGCCTCCATCGGCCTTCAGCACATAGTCGCGGGTGGCTTCCTGCGCCTTTGAGGCACCATCGTCATAGAGCGGGCGCACCGCGGAATAGGTCCAGACGATATCCGACGGATTGACCGGCTGCGCGAAATATTCGCTTGCCGCAGCGCAGAGATAGTCGATCTCGGCATCACTGATCCTGACGTCGTGCGGATCGCCGGGATAGTCCCGGTCGGTGGTGCCGATGAGCGTGAACTCGTCTTCGTAGGGGATGGCGAAAATGATGCGCCCGTCCTTGTTCTGAAAGAAATAGGCGCGTGGGTCGTCGAATTTCTTGCCAACGACGATGTGGCTGCCTTGCACGAGGCGGACATTGTGCACGTCGTTCAAGCCGACGGTGGCTGAAAGCACCTGATCGACCCACGGGCCGGCGGCATTGACCAGCAGCCGCGCCTTGACCTCCTCGGTATCGCCGGTCCGCACGTTTTCAAGCCTGACCGTCCAGAGATTGCCTTCGCGGCGTGCGCTGACGACCCTTGTTCGGGTTCGAACGGTTGCACCGCGCTCGGCAGCGTCACGGGCGTTCAACACAACCAGCCGGGCATCGTTGACCCAGCCGTCCGAATATTCGAACGCCTTTCGAAAAAGCGGCTTCAGCGGCTTGCCGGCCGGATCCTTGGCCATGTCCAGCGTTTTCGTCGGCGGCAGCAATTTGCGCCCGCCAATATGGTCGTAGAGAAAAAGCCCGAGCCGGATCAGCCAGGCCGGACGCAGCCCCTTGGCGTATGGCAGCACGAAGCGCATCGGCCAGATGATATGCGGCGCGTTCCTCCACAGGATCTCGCGTTCCATCAGCGCTTCGCGCACCAGGCGGAATTCGTAGAATTCGAGATAGCGCAAGCCGCCATGGATCAGTTTGGTCGAGCCGGAAGAGGTTCCGCTGGCCAGATCGTTCATCTCGGCAAGAAAGACCGAAAAGCCACGCCCAACGGCATCGCGGGCGATGCCGCAGCCATTGATGCCGCCACCGATGACGAAAACGTCATGAATCGGTGATGCGCCCAAAGAGTCCTCCCTCGATTTCGCATTGCAGCATTTTTGGGTTCTTGCGAAACCGTAGGGGAATTATTTCGAAATGATAACGAATGTCAAACGAAATATGGTTGGGTGGCAGATGCCGCAACGGCATCTCTAGGAGAGCGACGTTTCGATCAGCTGAACCTCTGCCTCCTGGCAGATCTTGCGCACCGACGGGATGTCGCAACGATCGGTGATGAAGGTGTCGACCTGCGACAGATGACCGATGCGGACGGGTGCGGTGCGCTCGAATTTGGTCTGGTCCGACACCAGGATCACATGCCGGGCGTTGGCGATGATCGCCTGAGCCACCTTCACCTCGCGAAAATCGAAGTCGAGCAGTGCGCCGTCATGGTCGATGGCCGAGGCGCCGATCACCGCAAAATCGACCTTGAACTGCCTGATGAAATCGACCGCTGCCTCGCCGACCACGCCGCCGTCGGAACCGCGCACGACACCGCCGGCGATCACCACCTCGATCGAAGGATATATGCGCATTCTGTTGGCAACATTGATGTTATTGGTGATGACCATCAGGCCAATATGATCGAGCAGCGACTTGCTGACCGCTTCCGTCGTGGTCCCGATATTGATGAACAGAGAGGCGTTGTCAGGGATCAGCCGGGCTGCCGCGCGGCCGATCGCCTCCTTCTCCTCCGCGGCGATCTTACGCCGGGCCTCATATTCCATGTTCTCGATGCCGGACGGGAACAATGCCCCGCCATGAATGCGGGACAAAAGCCGCTGGTCGCAGAGATCGTTGAGATCCTTGCGGATCGTCTGCGGCGTCACGTTGAAATGCGTCGCCAACTCCTCGACCAGTACGCGGCCATGATCTTTGGCCATCTGGATGATTTCGGAATGACGCGGCGACAGATACATCTAGCAACCTCTCATTTTCGTTTTTCTCGTCTATAGCTGAAAACGAAAGCCATGAACAGGTATGAGCCGGCTAATGAAAATCGGGCGACTGCAGAGAGAAAAGCTCCGGCGCAATCTCGACGAGGCTATCAACTCAGGCCCCGGGCGATCTCAGTGATGACCTCGAAAGCAGTATCGACGTCCGCCGCAGTCGTTTCGAACTGCCCGACCTGAAAGCGGATCGCCACCTGCCCGTCCACCCGAGTCTGCGTCAGGTAGATGCGGCCGTCATCGTTGATCGCGCTGACCAACCGCAAATTGTGCTCGTCAGAGTCGATGCCCGCAGCCGTAAGATGCCGGAACGAGAGCAGCGACAGCATCGGCTCCGTTACGATCTCGAAATCCGGTTCCCGAGCCAGCCGCGCGGCAAGGCTCTCGCTCCAGGCGACATGATTGCGGATCATGGTTCGCAGATTTTCCAAGCCATGTGCACGCAGCAGGAACCAAAGTTTCAGCGCGCGGAACCTCCGTCCGAGCGGCACCGACCATTCGGAATAGTTGATGACCCCGTCGCGGCCATGTGTTCTCAGGAATTCGGGCTTGATCGCCAGCGTACGCACGAGGTCTTCCGGCTGGCGAACGAACTGCATCGAGCAATCGAACTGTGCGCCCAGCCATTTGTGCGGATTGAAGACGATCGAATCCGCATGTTCGGCGCCGGCCCAGAAATGCCGGAACTCGGGGCAGATCATGGCGGAGCCGGCCCACGCGGCATCGACATGCAGGTAGAGCCCGTGCTGCTTCGCCACCGCGCCAACAGCCGCGACATCGTCGGTGCCGCCGGTACTGGTGCCGCCGACGCTGGCGATGATGCCGGCCGGCAGCATGCCGTTTTCGCGGTCGGTGACGATCGCCGCTTCCAGAGCCGCCGTCTGCATGGCGCGAAAGCGTCCGGCGACCGGAATGCGCACGAGGTTCGCCTCGCCGATGCCCGACACCCAGATCGCCCGGTCTATGGAAGTATGGACTTGGTCGGAAGAATAGACCCGCACGATCGGCTGGCCTTGCAGGCCGCTCTTGTTGCCTTGCCAGTCGAGCGCGCGCTCGCGCATGGTCAGCACGGCGGCAAGCGTCGCCGATGAAGCCGAATCCTGCATGACGCCGGAAAATCCCTCCGGCAGACCAAGCGCCTGCCGCATCCAGTCGACGACCCGCATCTCGAGCTCGGTTGCTGCCGGCGAGGTCTGCCAGAGCATGCATTGCGCAGCCATCGCGGAAACCAGATACTCGGCCACGACGGAGGCCGGTGCCGCATTGGCCGGAAAATAGGCGAAGAAACGCGGATGCTGCCAGTGCGTCATGCCCGGCAGGATCTTTTGCTCGAAATCGGCGAAGATTGCCTGCATCGTTTCGCCGTCTTCCGGCGGCGCGACATCGATGCTTTTGAAGATTTCGCCCGGCTCGACAAGCGGCCGCACCGGTCTTTCGCGAAGGCTGTTTCTGTAGTCGGCGCCCCATTCAGCCGCTCGCAGCGACCATTCGCGGAATTCGTTGCTATTCATCTTCGCCTCCGTAGCGCCTCATCGAGCCGCGATCAAAGAGCACGAAAAACGAAGGTTTTCATTCGGGAAAATCAGGCAAGCTCGCAAAGGCGGTCTTCAGCGCGTTCGACCAGCTATCCGAGATCGTGCGATAATATTGATCGTCATGGTTTATTCGCTTTTTGAGGCCGACCTTGAAAGTGTCCTTTTCATAGAACAGCAGGTCGAGCGGCAGGCCGACCGACAGGTTCGACTTCAGCGTCGAGTCGAACGACACCAGCAGCAGCTTTACCGTCTCGGCGAAACTCATCGTCTTTTCGTAGGCCCGGATGATGATCGGCTTGCCGTATTTGGTCTCACCGATCTGGAAGAACGGCGTATCGTCGGTCGATTCGATGAAATTGCCTTCCGGATAGATCATGAACAGGCGCGGCGCGCTGCCCTTGATCTGACCGCCGAGGATAAAGGAGGCGTTGAAATAGGAATCCGCCTTTTCGCCGGCCGGCGACGAACTGGCGATGACTTCCTTGACGGTGTCTCCGACCAACCGGACTGTCTGGTACATGGAGGGCGTTTCGAGCAGCGTGGCATGGCGCTCCGCCACTGCCTTGGTGCGTTCGTCGAGCAGGCTGACTACGGCCTGGGTCGTCGCCAGATTGCCGGCCGACATCAAAACGATGACGCGCTCGCCCGGCTCCTCCCAGACATGCATCTTCCTGAAGGTCGAGATCGAATCCATGCCGGCATTGGTGCGCGTGTCCGACATGAACACGAGCCCGCGATCGATCTTCAGGCCGACGCAATAGGTCATCGAATCTCTTTGGCAACAATCTTGCCGGGATTACTGCTCCACGGTGACGGTGACCGCAAGCTGTTCTTCCGCCTGTCCCAGCCGAATTCCCGATACCGGCGTGGCGTCGCGATAATCGCGGCCGATCGCCACCTTTACATAGCGCTCGTCGGGAGAAATGCCGTTGGCGACATCGAAGGAGACCCAGCCCAGGCCCGAGACATGCGCCTCGGCCCAAGCGTGGCTTGCCGCCTGCTCGATCGCTGCATCCATCATCAGATAGCCGCTGACGTAGCGCGCCGGGAAATCCATGGCGCGAGCCGCGGCAACGAAGATATGGCTGTGGTCCTGGCAAACGCCGGTCTTGAGCGCAAGGGCCTCTTCGGCCGGCGTCGTCGCGTTGGTGGTGCCGGGTGTATAAGCGACACGCTCGCCGATCACGGCCATTAGCCGGTGCAGCCTTTCGATGTCGGTGCCCTTGCCCACCGAGGCAGCAAGCTCACGAATGCCGCTGCCGATCGTCGTCAGCGGCGTTTCATGGCCGAACAGCCAGAGCGGCGCGAAACCCTGATGCGGTCCGCAGACACCGGCGGTATCGCGCGTCACCACTTCGCCAGCTGCTTCGACTGTGATGAAGTCGCGCTCGCCCTCGACGCTCAACAGCCGGGTATCATTGCCGAAATGGTCGGTGAAGCGCACTTCCTCGCGCGCGCCTTCGATCTTCAGCGCCCAGGATAGCACCGTCTGGGTGCGCCCGTTCACCGGGAGCAGCCGCAAACGCTGCAACAGATAATGCACCGGCGCATCGTAGCGGTATTCGGTCCGGTGGGTGATCTTCAGCCGCATTGCTGTCGTCCCTGGAGCATGAGCTTTACCGAAAACCGGTCTTCGTTTTTTGGGATCATGCTCAATAGAACCTGTAATCCTGCGCGATCTCATCGCCGAGCCTGGTGTTGTCGCGGATGAAATTGGCCAGGAATTCGTGCAGGCCGGCGTCGAAAATATCCTTGATCGAGCCGGCCGTCAGCATGGAATGGGTCTTGGCGGCCGTCGCATGACAGGCGTGGCGCTCACCATAGTCGTCACCCAGGAATTTGAGATGCTCCGTCAGGAAGCGGTAGCAAAAGGTCAGCGAGCGCGGCATGCGGACATTGAGGATCAGATAGTCGGCGATGTTGCTCGGCTTGTAGTCGGCGTCATAGACCCAGCGGTAGGAGCGGTGCGCCGACACCGAGCGCAGGATCGATTCCCACTGGTAGTTGTCGAGCGTCGAGCCGACCCAGGAGATCGACGGCAACAGAACATAGTACTTCACGTCCAGGATGCGCGCGGTGTTGTCGGCGCGTTCGACATAGGTGCCGAGCTGCGAGAAATCGAAGATCTCGTTGCGCAGCATGGTGCCGTAGAACGAGCCGCGGATCAGCGCCGTCTCGCGCTTGATTGCGTCGAGCGCGCTGGGCAGGTCGCGCTCGTCGATCGGCTTGGCCAACATCCGTTTCAGCGACATCCAGGCTTCGTTGATGCTTTCCCAGGTTTCACGCGTCAATGCTGTGCGCACCATGCGGGCATTGTTACGGGCCGTTTCGATAGACGACATCGTGCTCGACGGGTTCGACGTATCGCGCAGCAGGTAGTCGGCGACATTGGCGGCGGTGTAGTCCGAATATTTCTGCGTGAAGCTGGCGTCCGAGCCGGCGCTGAGCAGCACCGAATTCCACTCCTCCGAAGCATTCTGCGTGCGAGTGAGCGCCATGCGCAGGCCGGCATCCACCAACCGCGCCATGTTCTCCGCCCGCTCGATATAGCGGTTCATCCAATAGAGCCCGTTGGCGGTGCGGCCGAGAAGCATGTCAACGTGCCTCGATGCTGAGTGAGTAGCGAATAGCGAATAGCGAATAGGGGAAAATCGGCTTCATGATTTCTGTTGCAGACTCCTGATCATCGAACGCAGCATTCTCCCGATCTCATCGGCCTGGCCAAGCAAACGCAATACGTCCTGCTCAACCATCAGCGCTACCCTTCCAGACAAGATTAGGTGCGTTTCCAACTCTTTGAGAGAACCTTGCGCTATGCGAAGATATTGAACGAACGATCCCGTGTTTTCTCGCCCGTGCCCTTCGGCGACATTTGCCGCAATCGATACAGATGATCGCCGTATCTGAGACGTCATCCCGTAAACTTCGCTGCTCGGAAAGGCTTTCGTTGCCGAATAGCAATCTACAGCCAATTCAACGGCCGCCTTCCAAACAATCAAGTCCCTGTAAGAGTTAATAGTCGTGTTGGTGCCCTCTTCCCTATTCGCTACTCACTATTCGCTATTCGCTCTAATCATCCAACACCCAAGTATCCTTCGTGCCGCCGCCTTGCGAGGAATTGACGACCAGCGAGCCTTCCTTGAGCGCTACTCGCGTCAGTCCACCGGGCACGATCTGGATACGGTCGGACACCAGCACATAGGGGCGCAGATCGACATGGCGCGGCGCCAGCCCCTTGTCCGTCAGGATCGGACAGGTCGACAGCGCCAGCGTCGGCTGGGCAATGTAGTTCGACGGTTTTGCCGCGAGCTTTTTGGAAAAATCCTCGCATTCCTTCTTGGTCGCCGCAGGTCCTACCAGCATGCCGTAACCGCCGGACCCGTGGACCTCCTTGATCACCAGTTCGTCGATGTGCTCCAGCACATATTTCAGGCTGTCCGGTTCCGAGCAGCGCCAAGTCGGGATGTTGCCGAGCATCGCCTTGCGGCCGGTGTAGAATTCGACGATTTCGGGCATGTAGGAATAGATCGCCTTGTCGTCGGCAATGCCGGTTCCGGGCGCATTGGCGATCGTGATATTGCCGGCGCGGTAGACGTCCATAATGCCCGGCACGCCAAGGGCTGAGTCCGGGCGGAAGGTCAGCGGATCGAGGAACGAGTCGTCGACGCGCCGGTAGAGCACGTCGATCTGCTTGTAGCCCTCGGTCGTGCGCATCGCGACATGGCCATCGACGACGCGCAGATCCTGCCCTTCGACGAGTTGCACCCCCATCTGGTCGGCAAGGAAAGCATGTTCGAAATAGGCCGAGTTGAAGCTGCCCGGCGTCAGCACGGCAATGGTCGGCGCGCCCTTGGTGCTTTGCGGCCGCACTGCGGCCAGCGACTGGCGCAAGAGCTGCGGATAATTCTCCACCGGCCGCACCTTGATCTGCTGGAACAACTCGGGAAAGAGCTGCATCATCGTCTCGCGGTTCTCCAGCATGTAGGAGACGCCGGACGGCGTGCGCGCATTGTCCTCCAGCACGTAGAACTCGTTCTCGCTGATGCGTACGATGTCGACGCCGATGATATGGGTATAGACGCCGGCCGGCGGCCGCACCCCGATCATTTCGGGCAGGAACGCCTCGTTCTTGGCGATCAACTCCTTCGGCACGCGGCCGGCACGCAAGATTTCCTGACGATGGTAGATGTCGTCGAGAAAGGCGTTCAGCGCCTGGACGCGCTGCTCGATGCCTTGCGTCAGCCGTCGCCATTCGTTGCCGGAAATGATGCGCGGAACGATGTCGAAGGGTATCAGCCGCTCCGATGCTTCCTGCTCGCCGTAAACGGCGAATGTGATGCCGGTCTTGCGAAAGACGCGTTCGGCGTCCTGCATCTTCTCGTTAAGCCTGGCCGGGTCCTGTTCCTTCAGCCAGCGATCGTAAGCCGAATACGGTTTTCTCAGCCCGGAAACTTCCGGAAGCATTTCATCGAACGCTGCCAATCGCATACTCCCCTGTGGCGCCATTTCACTGGCCTCGCTGGAGAAAATCAAGCGCAATCGGTGATTTGGTGGGCGCCGGCGATCAGTATATCGCTCTTGCCTAAAATTAAGGCAGTGCCGATAGGGCCGTAGTCAGGCTTTGCTTCGTGTCCGGGCAGATGCCGGATGCGGATCAAAACGCGCGAAAGGTGACGACCGTGAACGTGTCTTTGATGCCGGGAAGAATCTGCACTTTCTCGTTGACGAAGTGGCCGATGTCTTCCTCGTCGTCGACATAGAATTTGGCGAGCAGGTCGTAGTTTCCGGCTGTCGAGTAGATTTCGGAAGCGATCTCGGCATCGGCCAGGGCGCTGGCAACGTCATAGGCCTTGCCCAGATCGCACTTTATCTGCACGAAAAATGCTTTCATTGCCTGGTCCTGCCCAACATCGCACGCTCTAGGTAAAATCGAGCGGCCCTTGTGGCAGACTGCCGCCCGGCTTTCAAGCATCGGCCATCGCTCAGGCTGTTCTAGCCTCGACAATGCTTTCTCGGTCTGGACACAGCTCGCGGCGCCGAATGTTTGCGCTCGGCTGAAACCCTCGAGCACTGCAAAGCGTATAGTATCATGTACCTCGGACAGCGATTTCTCAGGGACAACGGAGACAGGCCATGCGCCGCGCGTTTTTCGCATTCGCAGTCGTTCCATTCATTTTCGCATCCCAGGCCTTTGCTGGCGACGCCGAAGTCAAGGCGGCGCAAACGGTCATCGATGGTCAATTGAAGGCCTTCATCGCCAACGACGGAGCGACGGCCTACAGCTTTGCCGCACCAAATGTGAAACGCATCTTTCCAACTGTCGATACCTTCATGAACATGGTGACCAACGGCTACCCGCCGGTGCGCCAACCGCAGACCTACTCCTTCGGCAAGGTTCGCGAGACGAGCCCGACCTCGATCATCCAGCAGGTGCTGATCGTCGGCCCGGATGGCAAGGACTATGAGGCGGTCTACACGCTCGAACTACAGCCTGACGGCAGCTTTCGGATCACCGGCTGCAGCCTGCGCGCGTCCACGTCGCTCAGCACCTGAGGGTGCTTGAGGAGGGCAAAGTTGTCTCAATCCTGTCGCCGGTAGAGCGTCCAGCTCAGGCCTGAAAACCCCCAGTGTCTCGACGCGTCGGCCCGTTCATACGCCAAAGCGCATGCGGCCGTCGGTTCAACATGTTCGGCTTGCTTGTCCACATCCCCCTCGAGGATCAGCCAAGCCGGCCGGTCGGCGCACATCCTGTTTTCCGGAACCAGCCAAGCCCGACGATCCGTCCGCGCCGCAAAATAATCGACGACCATGGCGGTGCGGAAATCACTGTTGCTCGCATAGGCGGCAGCGCCGTTCCTGGTCATTTCATCGACCATAGCAGCGTACGAGCCGCGTCCGTACTGATAGAATTGGAGCAGCGACGAAATGCTTCCACTCACCACGATCGCCAGTGCTCCCACCGCAAATAGCCTGGCAGTCCCGCGAGCAGCCAAGCCGCGACCGATCATCTCGCCGGCCCAGAGCAGCAGCAATGTTCCGCTGATGATGAAATAGCGCGGAAACTCGAGATTGGGCAGATGTGTCGCCGCCATGAGCAAAGGCAGTCCGATAATCCCGATGACATAGAGGCTGGCCCGGCGATCGCACCAGACACCAGCGGAGAGGCCAACAAGACCGCAGGCGGCAACGATATACGGCCAGTCGCCGAACCAGGGGGGCAGCCCGAACAGAGAGCGGATCATTCCGCCATAGCCCTGCGCGAAGGCGGCAATCGAGAACGGCGAAACACCACCGACACTGAAGCCGAACAGCCTGCCGCCGATAAACACGCAGGCAGCCAGCGGCAGCACGGCAAGCAAGGCCGGCAGGAAGATCGACGCCAGATCCGCAACGACACGGCTGACCCTCGCCGTACGCTGCCAGGCGAGCCACGCGGTCCAGATTGCGAGGACTGCCACCATTCCGATCATGGTGAGATGGCATAGGAACCCGAAAAGGATCGCCGCTGCCAAGGCCGTGCCAGACAACCGTTTGTTGTCGAGCCGGCGCTCCAGAAAAACCACCGAAAGCAGCGTGAAGAGCACAAGGCCGGCATAGCCACGCGCCTCCGAGCCGTAGTGCACCATCGGATAGCTCACGGCAAACAACAGGCTTGTGGCAATCATCGCCCGTCGTCCGTGCGGTGCGGCGGTCGCTGCCGCCGCAACTGTCGTGGCAACACCTAGTGCTATCGACAGGCCTCGCTGGATCAAAGGCGAAGCGTCGGGGCCGATGAGATAGAGATAGACCGAGTTGAGGAAATGATTGTTGTCGTGATTGACGCGCCAGAATATCTGGTCGATCGAGGTCAGCGGCTCAATCAGCGCAAAGCTCCAGATCTCGTCCAGCCAAAGGTCGCCGCGCGCGCCAAGCAAGCGCAAAACCAAGCCGGTCACGGCGATGACCAGAACGGCAAGCAACGACCCCGCCGTCCATTGCTGGACCGCCACGGAGGGCGAAGGCGAAGGCTCGGCGCTGCCATTCGTCCGCACCGTCGTGCCAGGAACTGAAACTTGCCCCGAAACGAACAGGTTCTTGATCCTCGCCCGATGTCGTCCGGCAATGCTTATTAGGCAGACGTTTCAAAACAGTTCATGGCAGGTGCGACTCCTCCCTGGAGCCGGATTCCTGGCGAGCACGCCTACCGGACGGGGAGGTCACCGTTTGCCCATTGCTGCGTGATGATCTCAGCTTGTCCGGCGAACCTGCCAGCCCCGATCGCTTCGCGAACGTCGCGCATCAGCTGCTGGTAGTAGGACAGATTGTTCCAGGTCAGGAGCATCGCCCCGAGCGCCTCTTGCGAGCGCACCAGGTGGTGCAGATAGGCGCGCGAATAGTCGCGTGCGGCCGGGCAGTCGCTTTCCTCATCGAGCGGGCGCGGATCGTCGGCATGGCGGGCGTTGCGCAGATTGACCTTGCCGCGCCGTGTATAGGCAAGGCCATGCCGCCCTGCCCGCGTCGGCATCACGCAGTCGAACATGTCGATGCCGCGCGCCACCGACTTCAAGATGTCGTCCGGCGTACCGACACCCATCAGGTACCGCGGCCGGTCAGCCGGCAACTCCGGGCAAGTGATGTCGAGCATCTCCAGCATCACCGCTTGCGGCTCGCCGACGGCCAACCCGCCGACCGCGTAGCCCTTCAGCTCCATCGCCTTCAGCGCCTGCGCCGAGCGCAGCCGCAGGTCCGGTATATCGCCGCCTTGCACAATGCCGAACATCGCCTTGCCGGGCTGCTCGCCGAACGCCGTCTTGCAGCGCTCGGCCCAGCGCAACGACAACTCCATGGCACGCTCGATCTCTTTTTCCTTGGCCGGCAGCGCCGTGCACTCGTCGAGTTGCATCTGGATGTCTGAATCGAGCAGCCCCTGGATCTCGATGGAACGCTCCGGCGACATCTCGTAGGCGCCGCCGTCGATATGCGAACGAAAGGTCACGCCGTTCTCGGTCAGTTTCCTCAGCTTCGACAGCGACATCACCTGGAAGCCGCCGCTGTCGGTGAGGATCGGATAGGGCCAGCGGGCGAATTCATGCAGGCCGCCGAGCCGAGCCACGCGCTCGGCGCCGGGTCTCAGCATCAGGTGGTAGGTATTGCCAAGGATGATGTCCGAGCCGACACCGCGCACCTGATCCATATACATGGCTTTCACCGTGCCGCCGGTGCCGACCGGCATGAAAGCGGGCGTGCGGATTTCCCCGCGCGGCATGGTGATTGAGCCGCGCCGGGCTCTGCCTTCGGTCGCCAGCACCTTGAAGGCGAATGCGTTAGTCATTGAATTCCCTAGCCATCGAACTCCTTGTCGAACACCGGCGCGTCCGGAGCCTGTCGGTCGAGCGACTGCCGGTAGCGGATGCAGCCGCGCATGAATTTCGGCCAGGGCGGCACGGCAATCGCCGGCTCGGTCTTTTCGGGTAAAAGCGACCAGAGGTCGGGGTGATGCCAGCACAGATCATGGCCGGTGGCGTCGCGGTGTTGGCGGATGCCGGCGCGCAGTTTCCTGACCTCGGCGAGCAAGGCTTCGCGGCCGAAAGTTTCCAGGTCATCGTCCATCGTTATCCTCCCTGAACAGAAGACTTGCGTCTCCATAGGAATAGAACCTGTAGCGGTTCTCAATGGCATGCGCATAGGCCGCGTGCATCGTCTGCAAACCGCAGAAGGCCGAAACCAGCATGAACAGCGTCGAACGCGGCAGATGGAAATTGGTCATCAGCATGTCGGCGGTCTTGAAGCGATAGCCGGGCGTGATGAAGATGTCGGTCGGGCCTGACCATGCGGCCAGCCTGCCGTCCTTGCCAGCCGCGCTCTCCAACAAACGCAGCGATGTCGTGCCGACAGCGATAATGCGCCCTCCTTTTGCTCTCGCCGCATTCAGCGCCTCGGCGGTTTCCGGGCTGACCGAACCGGTTTCGGCGTGCATCTTGTGGTCGGCGGTGTCGTCCGCCTTCACCGGCAAAAACGTGCCGGCGCCGACATGCAGCGTGACGAAACGGCGCTCGATGCCATTGGCGTCGAGCGCGGCAAACAGCTCCGGCGTGAAATGCAGCCCCGCCGTCGGCGCGGCCACGGCGCCCTCCTCCCTGGCATAGATGGTCTGGTAATCGCTGCGGTCGCGCTCGTCGTCGTCACGCTTGGAGGCGATGTAGGGCGGCAGCGGGATGTGGCCGACGGCGTGCAGAGCCTCATCGAGGAACGGACCCGACAGGTCGAAGCCGAGCAGCACCTCGCCACCTTCACCCTTCTCGATCACGGTCGCGTCGAGCTGGCCGAGAAAGCAGGAATTGGCATCATGACCGAAATGGATGCGATCGCCGGCGGCGACGCGCTTGCCCGGCCGCATGAAGGCGAGCCACCGGTCGGGCGCCGTCCGCATGTGCAGCGTGGCTTCGACCTGCGCCGCTGCCTCGCCGCGCCGCCTGATGCCTTTCAGCTGCGCAGGAATGACCTTGGTGTCGTTGAAAACCAGCACATCACCAGCCTTGAGCAGGGACGGCAGGTCGCGCACGGTCATGTCCTCGAGCCCCGCGCCCGGCCTGACCACCAGCATTCTGGCACTGTCGCGCGGCTCGGCTGGGCGAAGCGCGATGCGCTCCTCCGGCAGATCGAAGTCAAAAAGGTCGACGCGCAAGAAATCCCCGCCTCAAGGTTCCGGGCAGGTCACCGCCCAGGCGCCGACACCGTCTATGCTCAATGTGCCGCCCATCGCGAAACTGGACTGCTCGCTGGCCTTGACCAGCCGCAATCTGGCGACGATCGAGCTGAGGCCCTCATCAGTGAGATCGATCAGCATACGCTCGTCGTCCTCGAATGCCTGTCCGACGATGACTTTCGTTGAACCCGGCTGGCCGTCCGTGGTCCATGTCTTGCCGCCGGCATCCACCAGCCACACGCGCGCCACTGCAATGACGGCTGTGTGTCCCATCAACACGTCGATCGATGCCGCGCCGCCGTCGGCGCTGCAAACGATCGATTCCGTCGCCACCGCCGGAGTGGCCGCCGCGACGAGCACAAATGCGATGGCCGCGACAGCCCGGCTGGTCATTTCACGTCGGCCGCGACCTTGAGCGACACGATCTTGTCGGGATCCTGCACCGGTTCGCCGCGCTTGATCTTGTCGACATTGTCCATGCCTTCGATGACCTGGCCCCACACCGTGTACTGGCGGTTGAGGAAGGCGGCATCGTCGAAGCAGATGAAGAACTGCGAATTGGCCGAGTTCGGGTTCTGCGAGCGCGCCATCGAGCAGGTGCCGCGGCCGTGGTTGGCGTTGGAGAACTCGGCCTTCAAGTCGGGCTTGTCGGAACCGCCCGTACCGGCGCGGGTCGGCGCGAAAGACGGCTTATTGGAATTGCCGAATTTCACGTCACCGGTCTGCGCCATGAAGCCGTCGATGACGCGGTGGAAGACTACGCCGTCATAGGCGCCTTCGCGCGCCAGCTCCTTGATGCGGCCGACATGGCCGGGCGCCAGGTCTGGGAACAATTCAATGACGACCTTGCCCTTGGTCGTGTCCATGATAAGCGCGTTCTCGCGGTCCTTGATCTCGGCCATGTCAGAATATCCTTTTGAAACTTGGGTTTACTTGCCGTCAGCGGCGATACGCACCTTGATCATGCGATCGGGGTCGGTCACCGTCCCGTTCTGCGCCGCTTCGCCTTTCTTGATGTGGTCCACCAGCTCCATGCCGCTGACGACATTGCCGACGATGGTGTACTGGCCGTCGAGCGGCGGTGCCGGCGCGAACATGATGAAGAATTGCGAATTGGCGGAATTCGGATCGTCGGAGCGGGCCATGCCGACCACGCCGCGCTGGTAGTGCTCGGTGCTGGAGAATTCGGCCGGCAGGTCGGGAAGATCGGAACCGCCGGTGCCGACGGCGTCGGCATTGAAGCCGCTCTTCATATTGCCGAACTTGACGTCGCCGGTCTGCGCCATGAAGCCGTCGATGACGCGGTGGAAGGCGACGTTGTCGTAGGCGCCCTGGCGCACCAGCTTTTTGATCTGCGCGACGTGCTTCGGCGCAAGGTCGGGCCTCAGCGCGATGGTCACGTCGCCGTCCTTCAGCGTTACGATCATGGTGTTTTCGGGATCGGCGGCAAACGCCGACACCGATGCGGTCACAAGACCGGCAAGCATGACAAGCAAGAAGGCAAGCTTTTTCAGCTGCATGGGATCTTTCTCCGAATATCTTCGTTCATGCATGTCGTTACCCAAAACCGGGCTCCACTTTTGGGCGACATGCATTTATTTCGCGAATTTGGCGGTGAGCGCGCCGGCCACGGCCGCCGGCACGAAGTGGCGGATGTCGCCTCCCATCGAAGCTATCTGGCGCACAAGTGTGGCGGTAATGGTGCGCACCGAGGGGCTGGCGGGCAGGAAGACCGTCTGCAGCTCCGGCGCCATTGTTTCGTTCATGCCGGCCATCTGCATCTCGTAGTCGAGATCGGTGCCGTCGCGCAGGCCGCGGATCATGATCGAGGCGCCATGCTTCCTGGCCGCGTCGATGACCAGACCGTCGAAGGCGACCACTTTGATGCGCGCACCGTCGCTGCCGAATTCCGCCTTCGTTGCCGTTTCGATCAGATCGACCCGTTCCTCGAAGGAAAACAATGGCTTCTTGCCGGGATGGATGCCGATCGCCGCATAGATGGTGTCCGCCACGGCCAGCGACGCCTTCAGCACGTCGAGATGGCCGTTGGTCAGCGGGTCGAAAGAGCCGGCATAAAGGGCGATGCGTTCGGTCATGGCAGGTGCTTCTAGCGAGCCTCTCCCCTAAAGGCAAATCCGATCGGCAGGCCCGCCCCATGAACCTTTTGGCCGACGTGAACGACAGATGAATGTGCCGCTCACAACGGCTTCACGCAGTGTTCACTAAGTTGCAGCTTCGAAAGATGAAACCAAACACCCATCTAACCGTTGTTAGGCGCAGGAGAACACGCACATGCTGATCTACATGCTCGCCACCGCAATGACCGTCGCCATGCTGATCGCTACCGTATTCGGGTTGCATCAGGAAGCACAGCGAGTCCGCGCCAAGGCCAATACCAAACGGTTCGAAGGCTTCGGCATCCGCAAGCCTTATCGCCACTTCTAGATTGCTGGGGTTTCTTGAGAACGCCGGCCCATAGGGCTGGCGCCGTCGCGGCAAACTCACTCGACGGTAGTGTCAGGCTCCCCACCTTCGGCATCGGTAGCAGCGCCACCTTCAGCATCGACACTCTCTTCGATCTCTTCGTCGGCTTGCGGCTCTGAAATCCGCTCCACCGAAACGACCTTCTCGCCCTCTGCGGTATTAAAGATCGTAACGCCCTTGGTGGCGCGGCTGGCAAAACGAATGCCGTTGACCGGGACGCGGATGACGGTGCCGCCATCCGAAACCAGCATGATCTGATCGTCATTGCCGACCGGGAAAGTCGCCACCAGGCGGCCGATTTCGGCCGTTTTCGACACGTCGGTGGCGCGGATACCCTTGCCGCCACGGCCGGTCAGACGGAAATCGTAGGACGACGAACGCTTGCCGTAGCCATATTCCGTAACCGTCAGCACGAACTGCTCATGTGCCTTGAGGAATTCGTAGCGCTCGTCGGAAAGCTCCGCCTCTTCGCCGACCTCCTCATTGGTAAGCTGGATTTCTTCCTCCTCACCGGCGGCAATGTCGACGACAAGCCGGCGTTCAGCCACCACCCGCTTGAGGTAGGCGGCCCGCTCGGCCGGCGGCGCATCGACATGCTCGATCACCGCCATCGAGATCACCCGGTCGCCATCGGCCATGGCTATGCCGCGTACACCGACCGAATTGCGGCTCTGGAAGACGCGTACGTCGCTGACCGAAAAGCGAATGCACTGGCCGGAACTTGCCGTCAAAAGCACGTCGTCATTGTCGGTGCAGGTTTCGACGCCGAGGATCTCGTCGCCTTCCTCGTCCAGCTTCATGGCGATCTTGCCGTTGCGGTTGACCTGGACGAAGTCCGAAAGCTTGTTGCGACGCACCGTGCCGCGCGTGGTGGCGAACATCACGTCGAGCTCGCCCCAGCTCGTCTCATCCTCCGGCAGCGGCATGATGGTGGTGATGCGCTCGCCCTGTTCGAGCGGCAGCATGTTGATCAGCGCCTTACCGCGCGATTGCGGGTTGCCGATCGGGAGGCGCCAGACCTTTTCCTTGTAGACGATACCGCGTGAGGAGAAGAACAGCACCGGCGTGTGCGTGTTGGCGACGAACAGCCGGGTGACGAAATCCTCGTCCTTGGTCGACATGCCGGAGCGGCCCTTGCCGCCGCGGCGCTGCGCCCGGTAGAGCGACAGCGGCACGCGCTTGATGTAGCCGGAATGGCTGACGGTGACGACCATGTCCTCGCGCTGGATGAGGTCCTCGTCTTCCATGTCGGCCCCGCCCTCGGCGAGCTCGGTGCGGCGCGGTGTGCCGAACTCGTCGCGCACGGCGATGAGTTCGTCCTTGACGATCTGCTGGATGCGGGCGCGGGACGACAGGATGTCCAGGTAATCCTTGATCTCGTCGCCGATCGTATTCAGCTCGTCCGCGATCTCGTCGCGGCCGAGCGCGGTCAGGCGCTGCAGGCGCAGTTCGAGGATGGCGCGGGCCTGCTCCTCGGAGAGATTGTAGGTTCCGTCCTCGTTGATGCGATGGCGCGGATCGTCGATCAACAGAATCAGCGATTCCACGTCGCCCGAAGGCCAGCGCCGCTCCATCAACTGCTCGCGCGCCGTCTGCGGGTCCGGCGCCGTGCGGATCAGCTTGATGACTTCATCGATGTTGGCAACAGCAATGGCAAGGCCGACCAGCACATGGGCGCGGTCGCGCGCCTTGCGCAGCAGGAATTTCGTGCGCCGGCTGATCACCTCCTCACGGAAGGCGACGAACGCCTTCAGCATGTCGGTCAGCGTCAGCAATTCCGGCTTGCCGCCGTTCAGCGCCACCATATTGGCGCCGAAGGACGTCTGCAGCGGGGTGAAGCGGTAAAGCTGGTTGAGGATGACATCGGCGACGGCGTCGCGCTTCAGTTCGATAACGACGCGGTAACCCTGGCGGTCGCTCTCGTCGCGAATGTCGGAAATGCCCTCGATGCGCTTATCGCGCACCAGCTCGGCCATCTTCTCGATCATCGACGCCTTGTTCACCTGGTAGGGAACCTCGGTGATGACAATCGATTCACGGTCGTTGCCGCGTGGCTCGACGTTGACGCGGCCGCGCATGACGATGGAACCGCGGCCTGTCGAATAGGCGCTGTAGATGCCGGAGCGGCCAAGCACGATGCCGCCGGTCGGGAAATCCGGTCCAGGAATGATCTCCATCAGCGCCGGCAGGTCGATCGCCGGATTGTCGATGAGGGCAATGGCGCCGTTGCAGACCTCGCCCAGATTGTGCGGCGGGATGTTGGTGGCCATGCCGACGGCGATACCGCCGGAGCCGTTGACCAACAGGTTCGGGAAGCGCGCCGGCAGGACTTTCGGTTCGCTGCCCGACGCATCGTAAGTGTCCTGGAAATCGACGGTGTCCTTGTCGATGTCTTCCAGCAACTCATGCGCGACCTTGGTCAGCCGCGATTCCGTGTAGCGCATCGCCGCCGGCGGATCGCCGTCGATCGAGCCGAAATTGCCCTGCCCGTCGATCAGCGGAACGCGCAGCGACCAATCCTGCGCCATGCGCACCAAAGCGTCATAGATCGAGGCGTCGCCATGCGGATGGTATTTACCCATCACGTCGGCGACCGGGCGTGCCGATTTCACATATTTGCGGTTCCAGTGATAGCCGCTCTCATAGGCGGCGTAGAGGATGCGGCGATGCACCGGCTTGAGGCCGTCGCGCACGTCCGGCAGCGCACGGCTGACGATTACGCTCATGGCGTAATCGAGATAGGAGCGCTGCATCTCCTCGATGATGGATATCGGCTCGATGCCGGTGGGGCCGCCGTCGGCGCCGCGCGGTGTCTTTTGGTCGGTCAAATCGGATCACAATCTAATCAGGAATCACTTGGTGCTTATATAGGAAGCCGGCCCGAAACTCCAATAATCGCGGCAGTTTTCCAGTGTCGTTTTTAGCGGCAAATTCAAAAGGATACACCAATTGCGACGATATGGCCGTGGCACCCTTTCACGAGCGTCGCCGGCGGGCGCGATAAGTTCCCGGCGTCTCGCCCATCAGCCGCCGGAAACGGCGGTTGAAGGTTGATAGATCGTTGAATCCCGCCGCAAAGGCGATCGCCGAGATCGCCTGATCTGACGTCCGCAGCCGCACGGCTGCCCTGTGCAGCCGCGCTCTCAGCAGGAACTGATAGGGCGTCATGCCGGCAACGTGCCGGAAGGTGCGCAGGAAATGGTAAGGGCTGGTGGCGGTCTCGTCGGCGAGTTCGGCAAGCGAGATCGGCCGGTCGGCATCGATTTCGATGCGGCGCACCGCTTCGGCGACACGCTTCTGGTCACGGCGACTTGGCGCCCGTCCCCGATCCGTATCGCCGCAAGCCGCTGTCACGGCTGCGCCGGCAATGCGCAGGGCGAGTTCCTCGAACGCGCCGGTGTCGGCCATCTCGCGCGCCGCCTCCGCTTCGGCGAGCAGCGGCACCAGCGCCGACAAAGGCGGCAGGCGCGGCATGCTGAAATCAAGCTGCTTTGCGCCCGCGTCGGCGACGATCCGCTCCATATAGGCCAGTCCGAAATGGAAGGAGAGGCAGCGGTCGCCGGTGCCATGCTCATGCCCGCATTCGTAGCAGGTGCCGGGATTGCCGAGCAGGAGCGCGCCCGGCGCCAGCATCGCCGTGCCCTGGCGCGCACGATAGCGGAACGTGCCGCTGGTCACGGCGGCGACGCAGAAATCCCGATGCTCCTCCTCGAATGGCCTGTCGGCGGCACTAGCGATGCAGACGACATCCAACACCTGCCAGCCTCGGCCCGACGCCAGCCTATGCGCGCTCGTCGTCATCGCCGAAACATAGCAATTTTTCCCAAGCGCAGAACCCCGGTCGGCCTCTATGCTTACCGGTCTCCTGACAAGATGAGAGCGAAGCCATGTCCAATTCCTTTGCCAAGGCCCTGCACAGCGATAGGCCCGTACCGGCCCTTGCCGAGAAACTGAACCTTTATGGCCGCTTCGTCGGCGCCTGGACGTTCGACGCCACGCGCCATCTCGAGGACGGCCAGGTGCTGACCGGGCGCGGCGAAGTGCATTTCGGCTGGGTGCTCGAGGGCCGCGCGATCCAGGACGTATGGATCCTGCCCGCTCGCGACGCCGGCCCCTCGCCGTCGCTCGGCAAATGGACCTTCTATGGCACGACGTTGCGCGTCTATGACTCAGGCGTCGACGCCTGGCACATCTTCTGGAGCGACCCGCGCAACCAGTATTACAGCCGCCAGCTGGGCCGCGTCGAAGGCGACACGATCGTCCAATTGGGCGCAGACGGCACCGGCGCTTCGGTACGCTGGAGCTTTTCCCGGATCACCGGAGATTCCTTCCGCTGGCTGGGCGAGCGCTCGTATGACGACGGCGCCACCTGGCGTGTCGAAGTCGAGTTTCTGGCGCGGCGCGCCGCCAGCCCCTGATCCGCACGGTTTCCACTGGCACCGCTTTGCTCTACCAATCCCGTTATCCGGCATTGCCGGCGGGGAGGGTCAGCATGCCGAGCTTCGACAGCCTGTTCAACGCCTTCGTCACCATACTGGTGACGATCGATCCGCCCGGCCTGGCGCCGCTCTTCCTCGCCGTGACCCGCGGCATGAACCGCGAGGAGCGCAACCAGGTCTCCGTGCGCGCCTCGGTCATCGCCTTCCTGGTGATGGCGTTGTTCGCAGTCGCCGGCGCGTCGATCCTGTCAGTCTTCGGCATCACCCTGCCGGCCTTCCGCGTCGCCGGCGGCTTTCTGCTGTTCTTCATCGCCTTCGAAATGGTGTTCGAGCGCCGGCAGGACCGCAAGGAGAAGATCGGCGATGTCGCCATCACCAGGGACATGATCCACAACATCGCCGCCTTTCCGCTGGCGATCCCGCTTATTGCGGGTCCCGGCGCGATTTCGGCGACCGTCCTGCTCTCAAGCTCGTTTCAGGGTTTTAGCGCGCAGACAGCACTTGTCGGCATCATCGCGATCTGCCTTGTCATCACCTACCTGGTGTTCGTGCTGTCAGAGCGCATCGACCGTATCCTCGGCCAGACCGGCCGTTCGATCCTCACGCGGCTGCTTGGCGTCATACTGGCGGCGCTCGCCGTGCAGTTCGTCGCCGACGGCATCAAGGCACTGATGGCGACGTAGGAACCGCCCTACTTCGCCGTCTCGATCACTTCGAAGTCATGGGTGATCACGGCGGTCTTGGCCATCATTGCCGAGGCCGAGCAGTATTTCTCGATCGAAAGCTCGATCGCGCGCTTTACCTTGTCGTGCGACAGCGCCCGGCCCTTGACGACGAAATGCATGTGGATGCGGGTGAACACCTTGGGATCGGCTTCTGCACGGTCGGCATCGAGTTCGACGACGCAATCTTCGACCGCCTCGCGCCCCTTTTCCAGGATATGGACCACGTCATAAGCCGAACAGCCGCCGGTGCCGATCAGCACCAGCTCCATTGGGCTCGGCCCCGGCGTCTTGCCCTCCGGCCCGAACGCAGTGCCTAGCACCAGCTTGTGCCCACTGGCGGACTCGCCGACGAAAGTGCGCTCCTCGACCCATTTGACCCTTGCTTTCACTGATCCGTCCTTTCACCGCTCAAACGCACAACGTCCCGAAAATCCAAGACAGATTTTCGGGACGCCATTTCGTGGCCAAGGTGCTGGCGCTTTTCGCCGCAAGGGCAGTCCGCCCCGAGAAATCAGAACGGGATTTCGTCGTCCAGTTCGCGCGACGAACCACCGCCGGTGCCCTTGTTGGCGCCACCGCGATTGAAACTTTCGCCCGGGCCGGACTGGCCGAAATCGGACCCGCGGCTGGCACCACCACCGGCATAGTTGCCGACCTGGCCGCCGCCCTCGCCCCGTGCATCGAGCATCTGCAGCTCGCCGCGGAATTTCTGCAGCACGATTTCGGTCGTATAGCGGTCATTGCCGGTCTGGTCCTGCCACTTGCGCGTCTGCAACTGGCCCTCGACGTAGACTTTCATGCCCTTCTTCAGATACTGCTCGGCCACCTTGGCGATCTGATCGTTGAAGATCACGACATTGTGCCACTCGGTCTTTTCCTTGCGCTCTCCGGACGTCTTGTCGCGCCAGCTTTCCGACGTCGCGATGCGGATGTTGACAACCGGGTCACCCGAATTCAGGCGGCGGATTTCAGGGTCCGCCCCGAGGTTGCCCACCAGAATGACCTTGTTGACGCTACCCGCCATGATACTTCTCCGCGCTCATCCGAAACCAGATTTCTGTCGCTGCACCTTACAGGCTATGGATAAGCCATGCCTGCCGTCGCTGCCTTTTCCCACAACGTTTTTGTTCTCTTTTCGTTCTATAGTACAGGCCCTGCACTGTCAATAGTTGTCAGTAAGAAGTAGTGTCTTGGCGTCGAATTTCCACAGACCATGGGATCGAGGCGAACGCATGAAGACGGTTGCGCATGACGATCAGCCGCAAGAAGAATGGCGGGCGGGGGTAAAGACCCGAATGCATGTCTCGGCCCGCAACGGCGCAACTCAACTTTGCATATTCGAACAATGGGTCGAACCAGCGGTTGGCGCCCCGACACATTGGCACCCGGTCGAGGAAGTGCTTACCGTCATCGCTGGCAAGGCCGAGATGTGGATCGACGAAGAGCATGTCCTCTTGACTGCCGGACAGTCGCTTGTTGTTGCCGCGCGCAGGCGACATGGCTTCCGAAACGTCGGCTCCGAAATGCTTCATATCCATGCCGTGCTCGCGTCACCAGTTTTCGAGGCGACGTTCAACGGATCCCCTGACATGGTGAGACGCTGGCTTCCAGCGAGTTTGTAAAACCTCGCCCGTCTTAAAAAACACCGCCTGTCTTAAAAACACGGCTTGCCAAACCGATAAGTATCGACTTATGCTTTTGACATGATCGAAGCAGAGATTTTTCGGGCACTGGCCGATCCGACGCGTCGCGCCGTCTATGAGCGGCTCGCCGGCGGCGAGATGACGGTGTCGGAACTGCGCACTGGCATGCCGGTATCGCAGCCGGCGGTATCGCAACACCTCGCCGTGCTGCGCGGCGCCGGCCTCGTGGTCGAGCGCCGGGCCGGTCGCAACGCCTATTACCGCGCCGATCCGAAGGGGCTTGCGCCACTGCTCGGCTGGATCGAACGCTACCGCGCGTTCTGGCCAGAGCGCATCGAAAGGCTCAAGACGGTTTTGAAGGACATGGACCAATGACCAGCCGAGGCAAAGAACGCGCGGAAATGGCGGCAGACAAGATCGAGTTCGAGTGCGAGCTGCCGGAGCCGCCGGAAAAGGTGTGGCGGGCGCTGACGGTGCCGGACCTGCTCGCGGCCTGGATGATGCCGAACGACATTGAACCAAAGATCGGTAGCCGCTTTGCCTTTAAAGCGCCGGAGGCGCCGATCGAATGCGAAATCCTCGACGCCGATCCCGGACGGCTGCTGCGCTATTCCTGGCGAGAACGGCCGGCGCCCGGCGATACACAGGCGCCGCCCGGCAGCCCGGTGGACAGCCCAATGGACGACAGCCCGGTGGACAGCATCGTCACCTTTACGCTCGATCGCACCGTTTCCGGCGGCACGCATCTGCGCATCGTCCATGATGGTTTTGCTCGGGCAGCGATGCCGGAGATCGCGATGGCAGGCGCCGGCTGTCGCCTTTCGTTTGAAGCGCGCAATCCCAGGCACAAGCAGATCGCCGCCAACATCCCGCGCCTCTTCCTGCGCGCGGCCTGAACGACAATAGTCAACGGAGAGAAACGATGAGCGGCCTTGCCGATCTGGTGCCGATGGTGATCGAGCAGTCGAGCCGCGGCGAACGCGCCTTCGACATATTTTCGCGGCTGCTGCGCGAGCGCATCGTCTTCATCAACGGCCCGATCGACGACGGCACCTCGGCGCTGGTCTGCGCCCAGCTTCTGTCGCTGGAATCCGACAATTCCGACAAGGAGGTCTCGCTCTACATCAACTCGCCGGGCGGCGTGGTGACCAGCGGTTTCGCCATCTACGACACGATGCAGTACATCAGCTGCCCGGTCTCCACCGTTTGTATGGGCTTCGCCGCCTCGATGGCCTCGTTCCTCTTGATGGCGGGCACGCCGGGGCGGCGCATCGCATTGCCCAACGCCAGCATCGTGCTGCATCAGCCTCTCGGGGGTTTCCAGGGCCAGGCCTCCGACATCCAGCGCCATGCCGAGGGCATCCTTCGCACCAAGCGGCGCATGACCGATCTTTACGCCCAGCATTGCGGCCGCACCTACGAAGAAGTGGAACGCACGCTCGACCGCGACTTTTTCATGACCGCGCAGGAGGCGAAGGATTGGGGCCTCGTCGACCATGTTTTCGACACTCGCAAACAGGCCGCGTGAAGCACCTTCGAAGCGATATAAGGGCCGGCAACTTTCAGCGCCGCCGGTCTGGCTTCGGCGCTATCGCCGCACTATAGTCAGGTGATGACCGCCAGCCGTTCACCCAGCCTATACCTTGCCATTGCCGCCATTGTGGGCACGAACATGCTGGTGGGCACGGCATTTGCCCAAGATAATTCGACGTCGGCGCAAAGGGGCGCCCTGCCCGGTGTGACCAGCGACTATCGCATCGCCGAGCCAGCGCTGCAGCCCGAGCCCGACGGGGCGGTTCCCAGCAGCGGCTACGGCACATTCAAGATCGGCGATACCGAAGTTCGGATTTCCGGTAGCATCACCATCGATGTCGCCACCGGCGGGATCAGGCCTCCCAGCCGCTAAGTTCGCCTGGTATGCACCGCAAATGTGCGCTTCAAACGAACAGCCCCGCCATTGCTTGTGCAACTGACGGGGCCTCTTGGATCTGAAATCCAAATTGCCGGGAGTGTACTGCCGGCTTTTTATTTCGGATGCTTCGCGGCATTCAGCCGACGATCCGACTAGCAGTCTCTGATTGTTGTGGGGATCGGCAGGTCAACGTTGGCAGGTAGCGCTAAACGCCTGACCTGGCTACTTATACCTGCCGCGGCTCCAGCGACACGTGGAGCCTCAAGGAACTATCCGGTGGAGTCATGCCTCTGCTCTCCTTCTGTTCGTTGCGACTGTCGTCGTCGAAGCGCTCATCGCATAACCCGCGGCGTCTCGCAGGCTAGCCCCAGGCCGCGAGGCCATCAAAAGACGGCCGGCTTCGTTGACGTTTGGAGTCTGCCCCCGTGACGCATGGACGTCAACCTTGAATAGCCGATTACCGAAAAATGTGATCGCGAGACGCATTGTGAAGCCGGCTGTACGGGCAGCTTTTGTCAGGAGCGTGTTCGGCCTTTGTTCTTTCCGCTTGCCCGTTCGCGCGAAAGGCGGTTAAACGCATTGGTCGAGAGTTGTGGCGTCTCTCGAAAAGGCGGCGAAATTACCTACATAGGGGGTGGTCGGGAAAACCCGCCCATCCCACGAATTCCAGATTCTGAGGCGGCGACCGGCGATGGCCGACCATAAATATCTCTCCGTTCGCGGGGCACGCGAACACAATCTGAAGAATGTCGATCTCGACCTGCCGCGTGACAGCCTGATTGTCATGACCGGCCTGTCGGGGTCCGGCAAGTCGTCGCTTGCCTTCGACACCATCTATGCCGAAGGCCAGCGCCGCTATGTCGAGAGCCTTTCGGCCTACGCACGGCAATTCCTCGAGATGATGCAGAAGCCGGACGTCGACCAGATCGACGGCCTGTCGCCGGCCATCTCCATCGAGCAGAAGACCACCTCGAAGAACCCGCGCTCGACGGTCGGCACCGTCACCGAGATCTACGATTATATGCGGCTTTTGTTCGCCCGCGTCGGCATCCCCTATTCGCCGGCCACCGGCCTGCCGATCGAGAGCCAGACGGTTTCGCAGATGGTCGACCGGGTGCTTGCGGTCGAAGAGGGCACCCGGCTGTTCATCCTGGCACCGATGGTGCGCGGCCGCAAAGGCGAGTACCGCAAGGAACTGCTCGAGCTGCAGAAAAAGGGTTTTCAGCGCGTCAAGGTCGACGGCGTCTTCTACGAGATCGCCGACGTGCCGGCGCTGGACAAGAAGTACAAGCACGACATCGACGTCGTCGTCGACCGCATCGTCGTGCGCGGCGATCTGGCGACGCGGCTCGCCGATTCCATCGAGACTGCGCTGAAGCTGGCCGACGGGCTGGCGGTGGCGGAATTTGCCGACAAGCCGCTCGACGCCAGCCAGACCGGCGAGGATTCGGTCAACAAGTCGAAGAACGAGACGCATGAGCGCATGCTGTTCTCGGAAAAATTCGCCTGCCCGGTGTCCGGCTTCACCATTCCCGAGATCGAGCCCAGGCTGTTCTCGTTCAACAATCCGTTCGGCGCCTGCCCGACCTGTGACGGGCTCGGCAGCCAGCGCGCCATTGACGCCAGCCTGGTCGTGCCCGACGAGAATGTCTCGCTGCGTGCCGGCGCCGTCAGCCCGTGGGCGAAGTCGACCTCACCCTATTATGCGCAGACGCTGGAAGCGCTGGGCGTTGCCTATGGCTTCAAGCTCGGCGACAAGTTCAAGGATTTGAGCGAAGAGGCAAAGCAAGCCATCCTGCACGGCACTGGCGAGCGCGAAATCGCCTTCCAGTATGATGACGGGCTGCGCTCCTACAAGACGACCAAGACCTTCGAGGGCGTCATCCCCAATCTCGAGCGCCGCTGGAAGGAAACCGAATCCGCCTGGATGCGCGAGGAGATCGAGCGCTTCATGTCGGCCACGCCCTGCCCGGCCTGCCGCGGCTACCGGCTGAAGCCCGAGGCGCTCGCAGTCAAGATCGCCGGCAAGCACATTGGCGAGGTCACCGAGCTGTCGATCCGCAAGGCTGACCAGTGGTTCACCGATTTGCCTGCTTCGCTTAACGACAAGCAGAACGAGATCGCAGTGCGCGTGCTCAAGGAAATCCGCGAGCGGCTGCGCTTCCTCAACGATGTCGGTCTCGACTATCTGACGCTGTCGCGCAACTCCGGCACGCTGTCGGGCGGCGAGAGCCAGCGCATCCGCCTCGCTTCGCAGATCGGCTCCGGCCTGACCGGCGTGCTCTACGTGCTCGACGAGCCGTCGATCGGCCTGCATCAGCGCGACAATGCCCGCCTGCTCGACACGCTGAAGCATCTGCGCGACATCGGCAACACGGTCATCGTCGTCGAGCACGACGAGGATGCCATCCTGCATGCCGACTACGTCGTCGATATCGGCCCGGCCGCCGGCATCCATGGCGGTCACATCATCGCCCAGGGCACACCGCAGCAGATCATGGCGACTCCCGCCTCGATCACCGGCAAATATCTGTCGGGCGAGCTCGAAGTGGCGACGCCTGCGGTTCGGCGCGAGGCGAAAAAGAACCGCCGGCTGAAGGTCGTCGGCGCGCGCGGCAACAATCTGAAGAACGTCACCGCTGAAATCCCGCTCGGCACGTTTACCGCCGTCACCGGCGTGTCCGGCGGCGGCAAGTCGACCTTCCTGATCGAGACCTTGTTCAAGGCGGCGTCACGCCGCATCATGGGCTCGCGTGAGCATCCTGCCGATCACGACCGCATCGAAGGGCTGGAATTCCTCGACAAGGTCATCGATATCGACCAGTCGCCGATCGGGCGCACCCCGCGCTCCAACCCTGCAACCTATACCGGCGCCTTCACGCCGATCCGCGACTGGTTCGCCGGCCTGCCGGAGGCCAAGGCGCGCGGCTACCAGCCGGGCCGTTTCTCGTTCAACGTCAAGGGCGGCCGCTGCGAGGCCTGCCAGGGCGACGGCGTCATCAAGATCGAGATGCATTTTCTGCCCGACGTCTATGTCACCTGTGATGTCTGCCACGGCAAGCGCTACAACCGCGAGACGCTCGACGTGCTGTTCAAGGGCAAGTCCATCGCCGACGTGCTCGACATGACGGTCGAGGAAGGCGTCGATTTCTTCGCCGCCGTGCCCGGCGTGCGCGACAAGCTGGAGACGCTGAAACGGGTCGGCCTCGGCTACATCCATGTTGGCCAGCAGGCGACGACTTTATCGGGCGGCGAAGCGCAGCGCATCAAGCTCGCCAAGGAACTGTCGCGCAAGGCAACCGGCAAAACGCTCTACATCCTCGACGAACCGACCACCGGCCTGCATTTCCACGATGTCGCCAAGCTGCTTGAAGTGCTGCACGAGCTGGTCGACCAGGGCAACACGGTCGTCGTCATCGAGCACAATCTAGAGGTGATCAAGACCGCTGACTGGGTTCTCGATCTTGGCCCCGAAGGTGGTGACGGCGGCGGCGAGCTGGTGGCGTCCGGCACGCCTGAGGACATCGTTCGCGAAAAGCGCAGCTATACCGGGCAGTTCCTGAGGGAATTGCTGGAACGGCGCCCCGGAGGCAAGCGCGAAGCGGCGGAGTGATGGCAAAGAACGGTCTCATCACGGTCCAAAGCCGCTTCGGCGTGGCCGAAACCATAGATCGCCTGGTCGAGACTGTGGAACGTGCAGGATTGCTGGTCTTCGCCCGCATTGACCACGCCGCCGGTGCGCGCAATGTCGAAACATCACTGCGTCCAACCCAACTCCTGATTTTCGGCAATCCCAAAGGCGGTACGCCACTGATGCAGGACCGGCAGCTTGCCGGCATCGATCTGCCGGTCAAGGCGTTGGCCTGGGAGGACGAGCAAGGCAAGGTCTGGCTCTCCTACAATGACGCACACTGGCTGGCGGAACGCCACGGCTTGGGCGACGCTAGTCGCAATGCCGTCGCTGCGATCGCCGCCGGCATGGACAAGGTGATTGCGGCCGCTGCCGGCGCGGGCCAGTTTTGATCATGAGAGCCGCTCGGGCCGATGATCTCCCTACGGTGATCTCGCTCACCACCGACGCCTACGCGCCCTACACTGCCCTGTTCGGAGCGCCGCCGATCCCCGTCACCGAGGACTATGCGCCGCGCATAGAACGCGGCGAGGTCTGGCTTTCGGAGCAGTACGGACAGCCGGCCGGCCTGATCGTTCTCGAACGGCACGATGACCACACAGTGATCTTCAGCGTCGCCGTTGCGCCCGCCTTTCAAGGCAAGGGTTTCGGCATAGCGCTGCTCGACTGGGCCGAGCAACAGACGCGCCTGTGGAGCTTGCCTGAAATCCGACTCTACACCAATTCCAGAATGGAACGGAACGTTTCGTTGTATAAGGCCTACGGCTTTCGCGAAACGGGTCGCCGGCCCAATCCATATCGGCCAGGATGGACGGTCGTCGACATGGCGAAAGCCGTCGAGACGACCGCCATCGCGTGATCCTTTTTCTGCAAACCGGGAGGACTACCATGACTCAATCAGGAACAATCCGCGCTGGCATGGGCGGCTGGACCTTCGAGCCCTGGGACACGTCCTTCTACCCGGACAAATTGTCGAAGGCCAAGCAGCTGAATTACGCCAGCCGGCAGGTGCCGACCATCGAGGTCAACGGCACCTATTATTCGAGCTTCAAGGAGCCGACCTTCGTCAAATGGGCCAACGAGGCGCCGGATGGTTTCGTCTATTCGCTGAAGGGCAACCGCTTCGTCACCAACCGCCGCGTGCTCGGCGAGGCCGGCGAATCGGTGATGCGCTTCCTCGGGTCGGGCGTCGCGGCACTTGGCGACAAGCTTGGGCCGATCCTGTGGCAGTTCGCGCCGACCAAGCGGTTCGACCCGGACGACTTCGAGGCGTTCCTCAAGCTATTGCCGGAGAAGCAGGACGGCGTTGCGCTGCGCCACGCGGTCGAGGTGCGCAATGACAGCTTCGTCGTGCCCGAGTTCGCCGCCTTGGCACGCAAGCACAAGGTCGCGATCGTTTTTGCTGATCATGCTAAATATCCAGCGATTGCCGACGTCACCGGCGATTTCATCTATGCGCGGCTGCAGACCGGCAGCGACGACAATCCCGATTGCTATACGCCCAAGGCGCTCGACGAATGGGCGGCCCGCGCCAAGACTTGGGCGCAGGGCAAGGTACCGGCCGAGCTGCCGCGCGCCGATCCTTCGACCGACGCGCCGGTCAAGCCACGCGACGTGTTCGTCTACTTCATCACCGAGGGCAAGGTCCGCGCTCCATTCGGCGCCATCGCGCTGATGAAGCGGGTCGCAGGCTGACGCCCCGCTGTCGGCGGTCCGGCTGGCCGGCTCCTAGACTACCGCCTATGCGGCGCGCTCGTCCGGACGCCGATCAACCCTGACGATCTCGTTGAAAGCATCGAGATCGACATAGAAGACCTTGGTGATCTCCGCGATAAGTTCGTCGTGTTCATATCCCTGCGATTTCAGAATATTGATGGCGGTTATGATGTCGACACGCTCCGTGAGCCGTCGTTTCTGGTAGTCCTCGACATAGCGCTCCATCGTCTGGCCCTGGCTCCCAAGCACCCGAAATGTTGGACGACAACAGATCGCTGGAGGGAGCGGCTTGCGCGCAAGCGGCCCGCGCCTTCCCCTGATCTGCCAATTTGGAACTGGTACGGAAAGCGGCCGACTCACCAAGGCCAAGCAAAATCTAGCACGCAATCTTCGGCGCGCCAGAGTTGCAAAGTAATAGAATCAATAAGAATTCAGACGGTCAGGAATTTCCGCACGTCCGCCCGGTCGAGATCCTCGGCGGGGCCGGTATGGACGATCTGGCCGCGGTCCATGATATTGACCTCGTCGGCCAATTCCCGGCAGAAATCGAGATATTGTTCGACCAAAAGCACGGCAATGCCGGCTTGGTCGCGCAGATAGCGGATGGCGCGGCCGATATCCTTGATGATCGACGGCTGGATGCCTTCGGTCGGCTCGTCGAGCACCAGCAGTTTCGGCCGCATCACCAGTGCCCTGCCGATGGCAAGCTGCTGCTGCTGGCCGCCGGACAGATCGCCGCCGCGGCGCGCGAGCATCTGCTTCAGCACCGGAAACAGCTCGAAGACGTGACCGGGAATGTTGCGGTCGGCGCGCTTCAGCGGCGCGAATCCCGATTCGAGGTTTTCCCGCACCGTAAGCAGTGGAAAGATCTCCCTGCCCTGCGGCACGAATGCGATGCCCGACCGGGCGCGATCATACGCCGCGCTCCGGTCGAGCGCCTTCCCCTCGAAGGCAACACTTCCGCTCGTCAGCCGGTGATGGCCGACGATCGATCTCATCAAACTGGTTTTGCCGACGCCGTTGCGGCCGAGCACACAGGTGATCTTGCCGGCGCCGGCCTTTAGCGAGACGCCGCGCAGCGCCTGGGCGGCGCCGTAATGCAGCGTGGCATTGGAGACTTCGAGCATGGTCAGCGCTTTCTCCAACGCCTGAAAAACGAAAGGTCGAAATGATGGAACGGAACGCGCCAGACCATGCTCATCTCCCCAGGTAGACTTCGACGACGCGCTCGTCGGCCGAAACGAAGTCGAGCGAGCCCTCGGAAAGTACCGAGCCTTCGTGCAGGCAGGTAACCTTGACGCCGAGCTCGCGCACGAAATGCATGTCGTGCTCGACGACGATGATCGAATGGTCGCGCGCGATGTCTCTAAGCAGCCGCGCGGTTTCCTCAGTCTCGGCGTCTGTCATGCCGGCAACCGGTTCGTCGACCAGCAGCAGCTTCGGATCCTGCGCCAAAAGCATGCCGATCTCGAGCCATTGTTTTTGGCCATGGCTCAAATTGGCGGCGAGTTCGTCGCGCTTGTCGCCAAGCCGGATGATGCCGAGAATGTCGTCGATCTGCCGCGCTTCCGCGGCCGAGCGACGATGGAACAGTGCCGGGAAGATCGAGCGCGGGCCTTTCAGCGCCAGCATCAGATTGTCCTCGATCGTGTGGCTTTCGAAGACGGTCGGCTTCTGGAATTTACGGCCGATGCCCATCATGGCGATTTCGGCCTCGTCGTGTTTAGTCAGGTCGACCTCGCCGTCGAAGAAGACCTCGCCCGCGTCGGGCCGCGTCTTGCCGGTGACGATGTCCATCATCGTCGTCTTGCCGGCGCCGTTGGGGCCGATGATCGCCCGCATCTCGCCCTTGTCGAGCACCAGCGACAGGTTGTTGATGGCGCGAAAACCATCGAAGGAAACCGACACGCCGTCGAGATAGAGGATGGTGTTGCTCTTCGACATCAGGCCATCACTCCGCCGGCTGCGGTTCGGCACCGGAGGCCGACCAGTCGCCCGGCCTTCTCGCCGCCGAGCGATCGGTTTTCGGCGGCACCGGCGTGTCAGGATCGGTGCCGGCTTCCTCGGCAATCGAGGCTGCCCGCAGCGCCTTGGCATTGCCGCGCCAGGAATCCCACATGCCGATGATGCCCTTGGGCAGGAACAGCGTGACGGCGACAAACAGGCCGCCCAGCGCAAACAGCCAGAACTCCGGCAGCACGCCGGTGAACCAGGATTTACCGGCATTGACCAGAAGCGCGCCAATGATCGGTCCGACGATGGTGCCGCGCCCGCCGACGGCCGCCCACACCACCACCTCGATCGAATTGGACGGCTCGAACTCGCCAGGGTTGATGATGCCGACCTGCGGCACGTAAAGCGCACCGGCGATGCCGGCCATCACCGCCGACACGGTGAAGGCGAACAGTTTGACGTTCTCTGCCCGCCAGCCGAGAAAGCGCGTGCGGCTTTCGGCGTCGCGCACCGCCATCAAAAGCTTGCCGTATTTGGAACCGACGATTGCCCAGGTGACGAAGACGGCAAACGCGAGCATGACGGCGCTGGCCGCGAAAAGCGCCGAGCGTGTCATGTCGGCCTGCACGTTGAAGCCTAGAATGTCCTTGAAATCGGTCAGGCCGTTATTGCCGCCGAAACCCATGTCGTTGCGGAAAAAGGCAAGCAGCAGCGCATAGGTCATCGCCTGGGTGATGATCGACAGATAGACGCCGGTGACGCGGCTGCGGAACGCAAACCAGCCGAAGACGAAGGCGAGCAGGCCGGGCACCGCAAGCACCATGACCGCCGCGAACCAGAAATGGTCGAAGCCATACCAGAACCACGGCAATTCCTTGTAGTTCAGGAACACCATGAAGTCGGGCAGCAGCAGATTGCCGTAGACGCCTCGCGAGCCGATCTGGCGCATCAGGTACATGCCCATCGCATAGCCGCCGAGCGCGAAGAAGGCGCCGTGGCCGAGCGAGAGGATGCCGCAATAGCCCCAGACGAGATCGAGCGCCAAGGCGAGCAGTGCGTAGCAGAGATATTTGCCGGTGAGCGCCACGATATAAGACGGCACGTAGAAGGAACTTGTCGGCGAGACCGCAAGGTTGAGCAGCGGCACGACGATGGCGGCCGCCAGCAGGACGAAGATGGTGATGGCGACGCGACGATCGGCGCCGGCGGCAAAGAAACGTCCCGTGATCATGCTTCCACCGACCTGCCCTTGAGCGCAAACAAGCCGCGCGGGCGTTTCTGGATGAACAGGATGATCAGCACCAGGACGACGATCTTGCCGAGCACCGCTCCGGCATAAGGTTCGAGGAACTTGTTGACGATGCCGAGCGAGAAGGCGCCGACCAGCGTGCCCCAGAGATTGCCGACACCGCCGAAGACGACGACCATGAAGCTATCGATGATGTAGCCACGACCGAGATTGGGCGAGACGTTGTCGATCTGGCTGAGCGCGACACCGGCTATGCCGGCAATGCCGGAGCCGAGTGCAAACGTCAGGGCGTCGACCCACGGCGTCCTGATGCCCATCGAGGCGGCCATGCGGCGGTTGGCGGTGACGGCACGCATCTGCAGCCCCCAAGGCGTGCGCTTCATCACGTAGAGCAGCACCGCGAACACGCCAAGCGCGAATACCAGGATCCAGAGCCGGTTCCATGTCACGGCAAGCTGGCCGATATTGAACGAGCCGGACATCCATGACGGGTTGCCTACCTCCTGGTTGGTCGGCCCGAAGATGGTGCGTACGGCCTGCTGCAGGATCAGCGACACACCCCATGTCGCCAGCAGCGTCTCCAGCGGCCGGCCGTAGAGGAAGCGGATCAGCCCGCGCTCAATGACAAGGCCGACGAGCGCCGCCACTAGGAAGGCCAGCGGCAAGGCGATGACCAGCGACCAGTCGAACAGACCGGGAAAGGAATTCCGGATCACCTCCTGCACGACGAAGGTCGTGTAGGCACCGAGCATGACCATCTCGCCATGCGCCATGTTGATGACGCCCATGACGCCGAAGGTGATGGCCAGGCCAATCGCCGCCAGCAGCAGCACCGATCCGAGCGATATGCCGTACCAGATATTCTGGCCGGCATCCCACAGCGCCAGCGTCGAATTGATATTGGCGATCGCAGCCGTCGCCGCGTCCTTCACCGCACCTTCGGAATTGGCCTCTACAGACGTGAGCAGCGACACCGCATCGCGGTCGCCGCGCGCGCCGATGAGAGCGATAGCCGCCAGTTTGTCGGCCTCCAGCCTGTCGGAAACGAGAACCGACGCGGCGCGGGCATGTTCGAGCAGCGCCTTGACGCTTGCCACGCTCTCATTGGCGATGGCGGTGTCGAGCGGCTCGATGTTTGCCGCGTCCGGCGTCTTGAACATGGTGTCGGCGGCGGCAATGCGCACGGCCGGGTCCTTGGAGCCAAGCGTCAGTGTGCCCAGCGCGTCGCGGATGACGCGGCGCAGCGTGTTGTTGACTTTGATCTTGGTGATGTCGGCCTTGGCAGCTTCGCCCGATTTTTCGCCGGTGAGCGCATCGAGCAGCTCAATACCGTCGCCGCTCTCCTTGCCGACAAAGACCAGTGAATCGGCCTTGCGGACGTAAAGGCTGCCCTCCGCAAGCGCGGCAAGCGGCCGTTCGACGGCCGGATCGCCGGAAGCCGCAAGCTCGCGCACGACGGCTTCGATCGCCGGAAAATTGGCGGCAGTGGCGAATTTGGCGATGACGGCGCGCAGATCTGCTTCGCTGGCGTTCGACGGCAGCAGCGCCCCCAGGAGGAGCAGCAGCATCAGGCCAATCGCGCGGATCAGGATCATCGGTTTCTGGTGGCTCTTGGAGGTTGAATGTCGCCTCCGGGCAGGCTGGAGAAGGAGCCCGCCCGGAGGCTTTGCGGTCTGGGAGGACAGACCGGGAGGATTAGTTGGTTCCCTTGCCGCCGCATTTGCCGGTGGCAACGTTGAAGTTGCCGCAGGATAGAGGCGCGCGCCAATCGGAGATCAGGTCCTTGGAATCAGGCAGGTAGTCGGACCACTCGTCGCCCATCACCAGGCCCGGCGTCTGCGAGACGGTTTCGAACTGGCCGTCGGCCTGGATTTCGCCGATCAGCACCGGCTTGGTGATATGATGGTTCGGCATCATGGTCGAATAACCGCCGGTCAGGTTCGGCACCGAGACACCGACCATGGCGTCGATGACCTTGTCCGGATCGGTGGTACCGGCCTTCTCTACCGCCTTCACCCACATGTTGAAGCCGATATAGTGGGCTTCCATTGGGTCGTTGGTGGTGCGCTTGTCGTTCTTGATGAATTTGTGCCAATCGGCGATGAACTTCGCGTTCTCGGGCGTGTCGACGCTCTCGAAATAATTCCAGGCGGCGAGATGGCCGACGAGCGGCGCGGTGTCGAGACCGGCAAGCTCTTCCTCACCAACCGAGAAGGCCATGACCGGAATATCCTCGGCCTTGATGCCCTGATTGCCGAGTTCCTTGTAGAACGGCACGTTGGCGTCGCCGTTGACGGTCGAGACGACAGCGGTCTTCTTGCCAGCCGAGCCGAACTTCTTGATTGCCGAGACTTCGGTCTGCCAGTCGGAGAAGCCGAACGGCGTATAGTTGACCATGATGTCTTCGGCAGCAACGCCCTTCGCCTTCAGATAGGCTTCAAGAATTTTGTTGGTGGTGCGCGGATAGACATAGTCGGTGCCTTCGAGCACCCAGCGCTTCACCGAACCGCCATCCTCGCTCATCAGATAGTCGACCGCGGGAATGGCTTGCTGGTTCGGCGCCGCACCGGTGTAGAACACGTTGCGCTCGCTCTCCTCGCCCTCATATTGAACCGGGTAGAACAGGATGTTGTCGAGTTCGCTGAACACCGGCAGCACCGATTTGCGCGACACCGAGGTCCAGCAGCCGAACACCGCCGCGACCTTGTCCTTCGAGATCAGCTCGCGCGCTTTTTCTGCGAACAGCGGCCAGTTGGAAGCCGGATCGACGACCACCGCCTCGAGCTTCTTGCCGAGCAGGCCACCCTTGGCATTCTGCTCTTCGATGAGCATCAGCATGGCGTCCTTTAGCGTCGTCTCCGAGATCGCCATGGTTCCCGACAGCGAATGGAGGATGCCGACCTTGATGGTGTCGTCGGCCGCCTTGGCGGGAATGCTCATCAGCAGGCCGGCGGTGACCACGCCGGCCGAAAACATTTCTGTTATTGTCGAGAAACTGCCCCTCATGCTTTTAAACTCCCAAGCTGGTTACTGCATCGGAACAGACCATGCAACGGCTGTGCCAATTGCCGGAGCAAGATCGGAAGATCTGAGATTTCCCAGCTCTGTCAGTCGGTTAATGTATTAGGCGCAGGAGATGAACCTCGCCTGCCAGGTTCGAACTGAGAAAAGATCACCCGTATCAGCCTAAGTTTTACTCATGTACGGGCCAATGCCCGAATTTTGAGCAGCATCACAAGAGCACTGGCGAGGATTGCAGCGCCGCAGCGAAATGGGGCAAGTTCGAACCCTTAAACGAGCGACGCCATGGCCTTCCGAACGTCTTGCATTTTCATCACCATGCTTCTGCTGGCGACGACGACTGTAGCGCGCGCCGGCTTCAGCGACGGCAAGCTGCCGGACGGCCCCTATCATTGCGAAGTCTATCTGCTTGGCATGTTCCTCAGCCTCGGCGACATCACCATCAAGGGAAACGTCTATAGCGGTCCGGTGAGCTTCGGCACCGCGCGGCAGAGTTATAACTACCAGATGGATGCAGACGGGGTGATCACTTGGCTGGGTCCGCTGGGCGGCTACACCAGCGGCGGCAACTCGATCTCGCTTACGCAAGCGACGCTGGAAAGCGGAACCACCCCCTCCTTCGACATCATCATGAAGCAGCCGGACGGTGCCTTTACCGCCTCGACCTGCACCAAACGTTGAAAAAAATATGCGCAACCTCGTGAGAATTAGCACCGGAAGGCAGAGAGCCGCCTAGCTCTCCGCCGCCACGTCGAGCGCCAGCCGGGTCATATTGGTGAAAAGCCCCTGGCGTTCTGCATAGTCGGTCTGCTCGCCGGTTGCCACATTGTCGACGACGGTCAGGATCGACAGTGCCCGGGCACCAAAATCGGCCGCGATGCGGTAGAGCGCGCTGGTTTCCATGTCCACGGCGAGCGCGCCCTGTGCCTGCGCTTCGGCAAAGCGCTCACGCCCCTGCGGATGATAAAAAATATCGCTGCAGATGGTCAGGCCGGCCCGCTGGTCGATGCCGAGTTCGGCGGCCCGGGTCAACGCCTGGGCCAACAATGCCGGATCGGGGCTGGCGTTGGCACGATAGAGCCCGAAACTCTGAACGCTTTCTGAGCTTTCACCGCGCACCGATTGCGCGATCACCAGACTGCGCAGCGCCAGCTCGGCGGTCAGCCCGCCGCAGGTGCCGGTGCGGATCAGTGTTTTCGCACCATAGAAATCCAGCAGCTCGTGCACGTAGACCAGGAATGACGGGACGCCGATGCCGGTGGACTGGATGCTGATAGGCTTGCCGCGAAACAGGCCGGTAAAACCAAGCGCGCCGCGGCGGCGGTTGACGCAGCGCGGCGCCTCCAGAAAAGTCTGCGCCATCCATTCTGCGCGCTGCGGATCGCCCGGCAGCAGCACCGTGCTTGCGTAGTCGCCCTTGCTGGCCTCGTTGTGTGGCGTCACGGCATGCTTTCCAAAACCCGTCGCCCGTTTCGCCTGCAATCATGGCAGTCTCACGGCATTGCGCAAGCGGAGCATTGGAAGGGTCAGGATTCCAGCATGTCCTTGACGATCGTGGCCAATTGCTTGAGCGAAAACGGCTTGGGCAAAAAGCCGAAATGTGCGTCGGCCGGCAAGTTCTTGGCGAATGCGTCTTCCGCATATCCGGACACGAAGATGAACTTGATGTCGGGCTGCCGCTTGCGCAATTCGCCAAGCAGCGTCGGGCCGTCCATTTCCGGCATCACCACGTCTGAGACCACGATGTCGACCTTGCCGCCGAGCGCTTCGTAGACTTCAAGCGCCTCGACGCCCGACGACGCCTCGTGGACGGTGTAGCCGCGCGACTTTAGTGCACGCATGCCGCCCATGCGTACGGCGTCCTCGTCCTCGACCAGCAGCACCGTGGCCGAGCCCGACAGATCCTTGGCTGAGTCGGCGATCTTGGCAGGTGCGGCCGGCACTTCTCCAGCCTCGCCCGCCTTCCTTGCCTCCGCAATGTGCCGCGGCAGGAAGATGCGGAACAGGGATCCCTTGCCGACTTCGGAATCGCAGAAGATGAAGCCGCCTGTCTGCTTGATGATGCCATAGACCATGGACAGGCCGAGGCCCGTTCCCTTGCCAACCTCCTTTGTCGTGAAGAAGGGCTCAAAGATCTTTTTCAGCACATCAGGCGCGATACCGCTGCCGCTGTCCTCGACCTCGACCAGCACATAGTCGGCCGGAGTAAGTTCGCGATAGGAAAAGGTCTTGCATTCCCCGGCGCTGACGTTGCGGGTGCGAACGGTGAGGTCGCCGCCGGCCGGCATCGCATCGCGCGCATTGACCGCCAGATTGACCACCACTTGCTCGAACTGCCCGATATCGACCCTGACCGGCCACAGGTCGCGGCCATGGTCGATCTTGAGCTTGATATCGTTGCCGACCAGACGGGCAAGCAGCATCCTTAGGTCGGCGAGCACGTCGGTCAGGTTGAGCACCTCCGGTCGCAGCGTCTGCTTGCGCGAGAAGGCCAGCAACTGCCGCACCAGCGAGGCCGCCCGGTTGGCATTCTGCTTGATGTTCATGATGTCCGGGAACGACGGATCGGACGGCCGGTGGTTGGTCAAAAGCAGGTCTGAGGCCATGATGATGGCGGTCAGCACATTGTTGAAATCATGCGCGATGCCGCCGGCGAGCTGGCCGACCGCCTGCATCTTCTGGCTCTGCGCCATCTGGCCCTCGAGGGCCTTTTGCTCGGTGGTCTCGACGGCATAGACGATGGCCGATTCCTCGGCGCCCTCGCCGCCGGTGCCGTCTGCGACCGCATTGACGTAGAAGCGTATGTGTCGTTCCTCATTGCCGGGCAGCACCGTATCGATCGGCTCGATATCAGCCTGTTGCTGGCGTGCCTTTTCGAACGCCGCGGCGAAGGCCGGCCGGTCGCGCTCGTGGATCACCGTATCCAGCCGCACACGCCGATCGACCGCGTCGCGGTCGACGACCGAGGAAAATAGCGACAGGAACGGCGCATTGGTGCGCAGGATGCGACCGGCATGGTCGACGCCGGCAATCGCCATCGGCGTCGAGTTGAAGAATCGCGTGAAGCGTATTTCCGAGGCGCGAAGGTCGGCCGAAGCGTCCTCGCCTTGCGTCCGGTTGAGCACGATGGTGCGAGTCGGGCCGTTGAGCCCCTCTCGGCTGGCCGAAACACGATGCATGAAGCGCACCGGCAACGCCTCCCCGGTCATCGTCGTCAGATCGAGATCGATAACGGCATTGCGCGTGGTACCCGCGTCGGCCTTGACCGAACGGACCAGCGCCATGCCGTCGCCGGCGACGATCTCCGGCAGCGTGATGGCGCCGGGGGTGAAGCTGGCCAGGTCGATGCCCAGCCACTCCGCAAGGGTCGCGTTGATATAGGTGACGCGGCCTTCCTGGTCGGCCGAAAAGAAACCGGCCGGCGCGTGGTCGAGGTGATCGATGGCCTTTTGCAGGTCGAGAAAGAACCGCTCCTGCTCGGCCCGTTCCCGCGAGATATCAGCAAGCTGCCAAGCAAGCATGGGCAGCCGCTGGCCTGGAACGCTGAACGCGCGGGCCCGGACGCGGTACCAGCGCGCGCCCGATTCGGCGCCTGGCCGAATGGACTGCGCGAGCCGAAACTCGCCGTCGCCCGCCTGGCCGTCGCGCAGGCCTGACGCCAGCCGGTATATGGTCACTGAGGCCTCGGGAACGTCTGAAAGCAAACCTTCGACCGTCTTGAGGTCGGCGGCCGACTCGGCGCCAGTCATGTCGGCATAGGTCCGGTTGGCGTAGATGATCCGGCCTTTGGTATCGGTGACCAGGAGGCCTTGCGACATCGAATCGACGAAAGCTTTCGACAGTTCGTCGCTTGTCGAGCGCGGCGTGACGTGCACGAAGCCGATCGCAGTGGCGAACAGAAAGCCGACGCCGATCATCGCCAACACGCCAAGCATGCCGAGCAGGAATGGGTCGCCAAGTCGCTCGCGGAAAAGGCCGAAGACGATCGCTGCCCCCGTCAGGACGACGATGAAGACGATGAGCCGGGTGACCGCGCCCGGTCGCGTGTTCTGGTCGACGATAGGTACCGGATAGAAATCGCCGCGCGCTTCCTTGGCCATGTTCCCCCTGCTCGTGAATTCCGGTGTCGGTTGAATCATATTCTCAGGGTCGGGAAAAGGCCCGGCGGCAAATGTCCGCTAAAAAGACGCCGTTCCGCTCCCGGTGTTTCAAGCTGTTCACGAAGCGTGAAAGGCAACTTGCGGTGGCCTGCCGCAACAGTCTAGTGTCGCGTCTCTTCGAAAGCTGATTTTGGGGGAACCAATGCTGCAATGGCTGGATGGCGTGGCGGGTCCTGGTTATGCCGCGGCAATCCTGTGGACGTTTGCAGTACTTGTCCTTCTGCTCATCATTCTTCTTATCATCAGGCTGGTCCGCAGCCTGACCTTCGGAACATTCGTCGCCGGCGGCAGGAACCGCAAGACGCGGCTGGCGGTCATGGATGCCACAGCGGTCGACAGTCACCGGCGGCTGGTGCTGGTGCGCCGCGACGATATCGAGCACCTGCTCTTGATCGGTGGTCCGACCGACGTCGTCGTCGAGCGCGACATCAGGCTCTCGGCGCTGCGCCGCCCGGCATTGACCGGAGATAACAGCCACCAGCCGGCAGCAAGATCGGCTCAGACCACAGCCGCGCCGGTGAGGCAAGCGCCGCCGCAGGCGGCAAGCGTAGCCGCAACCCCTGTCCGAGCCCGCCAGACGGCGACAATGCCGGCAACAATGCCGGCACCGGCGCCGAAACCGCCATCGAACGTCACACCGTTGCCAAATTATGGATCCGTCAACGCCAATGCTTCACGGCATGCGCCGCCGCCGACAAGACAGGACTCCCCGGCAAGATACGAGCCGCCGGCACAGCACGAGTCGATCGACGATGCGCTGATGAAGGAGCTGGAGGTTTCCCTCGACGAGCCACGCTTCAGCCAAACGCCGAGCAAGCCGGTGGCGAAGGCATCGCCCTCTCTCGACGACGAGATGACGAAGCTCCTCGGCGAGTTGTCCAATCAGAAAAGATAGGCTGATAGCGAACGGCCAATGAAAATGGCCGGAAAACCGGCCATTTTGAACGCTTTACCGATGCCGCTCTGTTTTTCCCGCCGACTCAGTCGTCGCGGTACACCTTCTCGCGCCGCTCATGGCGCTCCTGTGCCTCGATCGACAAGGTCGCGATCGGGCGCGCGTCGAGCCGCTTCAGCGCGATCGGCTCGCCTGTTTCCTCGCAATAGCCGTAGGTGCCTTCGTCAAGGCGCTGGAGGGCGGAATCGATCTTCGAGATGAGTTTTCGCTGGCGATCGCGGGCGCGAAGTTCGATGGCGCGGTCGGTTTCTGAGGAAGCCCGATCGGCGAGATCGGGATGGTTGGCGTTTTCCTGCTGCAGGATTTCGAGAGTTTCGCGCGCTTCGCGCAAGATGTCGTTCTTCCAGGTGACGAGCTTCAGGCGAAAGTAGGATTTCTGCCGCTCGTTCATGAACGGCTCGTCTTCGGAGGGTACGTAATCGGCGGTAACGATGTCGTTCATTCGACTCACCCAACAAACCCCAAATTTGGCGCCTATATATTCGCGGACCGAAAACTGCACAAGGTCAATCGACGACTGTTTCACGCAATTGTTAGTCCCGGACAAACGGCATCCGCGATGCCCTTTTTGCGAAGAATACGACCGAATTCATACATGATTCGCTATGCTTGAAGGACGCTTGCCATTGCGCACGGAGCTCTTCTGATGGCAAATCCTGCGGCGTATTGACGGGTTCGGTGCCCGGCACAACGGGGATCCGGTGACCAGACTTTACCTGCTGAGGCATGCGAAGGCCGGCTGGGCGCTGCCCGGCGTCGCCGACTTCGACCGCCCGCTCTATACATCTGGCTTCGCCGATGCCGAAGCGATGGGCGTGCTGATGCGTTCTCGCAAATACGTACCGGGCCTCACCCTGTGCTCAAGCGCCAGGCGTGCCCGCCAGACGCTGGAAAGCTTAGCTGGCCATACGGACACGGGCCGGGTGCTGTTCTTTGACGCGCTCTACAACGACGATGCCGCCGCGTACCTCGCTGCCGTCCGGCAGAATGGCGGGCTGGACGCCCTGCTCGTCATTGGCCACAATCCGATGATTGAGGATCTCGCCATGGCGCTCTCAGGCGACGGCAACGAGACCGCGCGGGCCATGCTGAACCACGGCTTCCCGACCTCCGCACTTGCGGTGGTCCGGTTCAACGGCAGTCTTGCGGAGGCTGCGCCTGGCGCCGGCTATCTCGAAGCCTTCCTGACGCCTGCCGATATCTGAGGCCATTTCAAAGCCGCGCCTCAAAGCCTATATCGGTGGCTGACCGGCCCCGCGAGAACAGATTTTGGCATCATCGCTGACGACTTTCACCGACGAGGCGAAGATCGCCTTGGATACGTTGTCAGGCCGCGCTGCCGGGCTTTTCGCTCCGTCGCTGCGTCTTGGCGTGACCGGGCTGTCCCGCGCCGGCAAGACGGTGTTCATCTCGGCCCTTGTGCACAATCTGGTCCATGGCGGACGCTTGCCGCTGTTTGAGGCACAAAAATCGGGGCGCATCGCCAGGGCCTTTCTCGAAGAGCAGCCGGACGACGCCGTACCACGCTTCCAGTACGAGGATCACATCGCGGCTCTTGTCGACGACCGTGTCTGGCCGGACTCGACGCGTGCGATTTCCGAACTGAGGCTCACCATCGAATACGAATCGGCCTCCGGTTGGAGCCGCATGTTTTCCGCCGGCAAATTGTCCGTCGACGTCGTCGATTATCCCGGCGAATGGCTGCTCGACCTGCCGCTGCTCGGCAAGTCCTACGCCGATTTTTCGCGTGAGGCCTTCGAGATGGCCGTGTTGCCGGTGCGTGTCGATCTTTCGCGGGAATGGCAGGCGCTCTCTGCCTCCGTCGACCCCAACGACGACGCCGACGAGATGACGGCGCGCCGTCTCGCCGAGAGCTTCGCCGCCTACCTCAAGGCCTGCAAGCTTGACGAGCGGGCGCTTTCGACCCTACCGCCCGGCCGCTTCCTGATGCCCGGCGATCTTGAAGGATCGCCGGCGCTGACCTTTGCGCCGCTGCCGAAACTCGGCCTCGGGCGCGCCCGCTCCGGATCGCTGCAGGCGATGATGGAGCGGCGCTACGAGGCTTACAAGACGTATGTCGTCAAACCGTTCTTTCGCGAACACATCACGCGCCTCGACCGGCAGATAGTGCTCATCGACGCCTTACAGGCATTGAACGCCGGCCCCGGTGCTATGGCCGATCTGGAACGCGCGGTCACCGAAATCCTGTCCTGTTTCCGGCCCGGCCGGGGCAACTTCCTGACCGACCTGTTTTCAAGACGCATCGACCGCATATTGGTGGCCGCGACCAAGGCCGACCATCTGCACCACGAAAGCCACGACCGGCTGCAGGCGATCGTGCGGCGGCTTGCCGACCGCGCCGTGGCGCGGGCGAATTTCACTGGTGCCGACGTCGACGTCGTCGCCATGGCGGCCATGCGCGCGACTCGGGAAGGCACGGTCAAGCAGGGCCGTGAGACTTTGCCGGTCATTATCGGCACGCCATTGCGTGGCGAAAAAATCAATGGCGAAACCTTTGACGGAAAGACCGAAACAGCCATATTTCCCGGTGATTTGCCGGAGAAAGTTGATGCGGTGTTCGATGGTTTCGAATCGAAGCACCAGCAGAACGATGACGACCCGGCGATCCGCTTCGTGCGCTTTCGCCCGCCGAAACTCGAGCGCACGGCCGAGGGCGTGACGCTGTCGCTGCCGCATATCAGGCTCGACCGCGCGGTGCAGTTCCTGATCGGAGATCATCTCGCATGAGCGCGCCCCGCAGACCGGCGGCCTTTCGCATCGAGCCGGAGCCCCAGCCGAAGGTAGATCCGACGGCTCGCCATTCCGGGGCCGAGGCCGCGCCGGCGCGAAAGCCGCGTAACGTGAAGGCGGATCTTGCCGTGGTCACACCGGCGGAGATCGACGTCTTCGACGAGCCTGATGTCGTCGCTGCCGAACCGCCGCCGGCGATTGCGCCGCGAAAACGTTCGCTGCTTGGCTGCCTGTTCTTCGGCGCGCTGGGCGTTCTGGTTTCGCTCGCCCTTGGCCTCTGGACCGACCAGCTGATTCGCGACCTGTTCGAGCGCGCCGAGTGGCTGGGCTGGCTGGCGGCCGGAATGGCATTGATCGCCATCCTGGCGCTTGTAGTCATCCTTATCCGCGAATTCGTGGCGATTGCTCGCCTCGCCGAGGTCGAAAAGTTGCAGAAGCGGGCGCTCGATGCGATTGCCCGCGATGATCCGAAGGCCGCCCGCGCCGTGGTCGACGAGTTGTCGGCATTTGTCGCGGCCAAGCCCGAAACCGCGGCCGGCAGGCGCTCGCTGGCCGAATTGCGCGGCGAGATCATCGATGGCGGCAATCTGGTGCGGCTGGCCGAGACCGAGATCCTCGGCCCGCTCGATGCCCGCGCCAAGATGATGATCCTCGAAGCGGCGAAGCGCGTGTCCCTGGTGACCGCGGTCAGTCCGCGCGCGCTGGTCGACGTCGCTTATGTCGTGTTCGAAGCCGGCCGGCTGATTCGCCGTCTGTCGGAGCTCTATGGCGGCCGCCCCGGCACGCTAGGCTTTTTTCGCCTGGCGCGCAGCGTTCTCGCCCATCTCGCGGTCACTGGGTCGATCGCCGTCGGCGACAGTTTCGTCCAGCAGATCGTCGGCCATGGCCTTGCGGCTCGGCTCTCGGCCAAGCTCGGCGAAGGCGTCGTCAACGGCATGATGACGGCGCGCATCGGCATTGCAGCGATGGAAACGGCAAGGCCCCTGCCCTTTAACGCCGTCAGGCGTCCAGGATTGGGCGATTTCCTTTCCGCGCTGACCTCCTTTGCGGCAAAGAAAGAAAAAGAAACATCCGCTTCCGAGACGTGACTACCGCCTTGGGGTGACAAAGCATTAACCAATCTTGTTCATGGTCGGAAGCGTCCAAACCAGTCTCTTTGTTGCCGGGTGTCGTCGATGAAAAGCGTTATTTTGTCCAACGTGCTGCACGTGGCGCTCGCCCTTGTCGCAACCATCGGCATTGCCGGAAAGGCTTCGGCGGCGGAACCGGACAAGCAGTTCTTTCGATCGGTCGAGGGCAAATGGGTCGGCCCCGGAGAAATCGTTGCCGGCAAATACAAGGGCACGAAATTCACCTGCAGCTTCATTGGCTCGACGCCTGACGGCAAGGTCGGCATGTCGCTCGACGGCGGCTGCCGGGTCGGTATGTTCACCCAGCAGATGTCGGCAACGATCGAACACAAGGGCCGGCAGGGCTACAAGGGCAGCTTCATGGGCGGGGCCGCCGGCTCCGGCCTCGACATTATCGGCGGCAATGTCGTCGATGCGCACAAGGTGGTTTTCACCATTAATCGCAATCAGTTGCGCGGCGTGATGCAGGCGCTTGTCCCCGACGACAATTCGATGACGGTGACCGTTGCCGTGCGGGTCGACCAGCAGCTGGTCCCGGTCATCGGTATGAAGTTGAAGCGGATCGATGCAGTCGAGGTCGGCTCCATAACTCCGAACTGAGCTTTCGGCGTGAAAAGGCGGCAACCAAACGCCGCCGCCGTCCTTGACATGCAGATGGGTGCTCAGCCCTTGATCGCTGCAATCAACTCGTCATAGGCCTTGCAGGCCTCGGCTGCTGTCGTGCCGCCCTGATACATGGTTGTGACCGCCTGGACCTTGGCTGTGAGGTCGGCTGCCTTGGCCGGATCCTTGGTGATAGCAGCCTGAAGTGCCGCAGTCATGTCCTGAGCCTTCTTGGTCAGCATCTCGGTCGTGCACTCCGGCGCCTTCGAACAGGCAGAGCCGGCAAGTGCCGCGATGCCAACGGCAACCAGCAAAAACTTCTTCATGTCAGTCCTCTCCTCAAAAAGGGCCGTGACTTGATCGTCGCTCACCCTCCACTGGCCGAAGCCGGGCGTCCTTAGCGCCGGATAGCGAAAACAAGCAACGCCTGGAAGAGGCCATTATCCTGTGCAGTGCGCCTGCAATATCGCCTGCACAATGCGCCGGATTCACACTGTTCGATCCGCTCCGAAGCCCCTATCTTGGCCGCTTGACTCCCAGGAGAGCGGAAGGGCAGGCATGGCGGCAGAGGCATCGAACAGCGATCTGATCCAGGTGGTGGCGCTGCTTGCCGCCGGCGTCGTTGCGGTGCCGATCTTCAGGCGCATGGGACTTGGCTCCATCCTCGGCTATTTGGCGGCCGGCGTCGTGATCGGCCCATTCGGGCTGCGCGTCTTTTCCGAATCGGAAGCCATTCTTCATGTCGCCGAACTCGGCGTCGTCATGTTCCTGTTCATCATCGGGCTGGAGATGCAGCCGTCACGCCTATGGGGCCTGCGCCGCGAGATTTTCGGGCTTGGTGCGCTGCAGGTCGGCGTCTGCGCGGTTCTGCTGACCGGCGTCGGCCTGGCGGGAGGTTTCCCGATCGCGCAATCCTTCGTCGCTGGCGCCGGTTTCGTACTCACCTCGACGGCAATCGTCATGCAATTGCTGGAAGAACGCGGCGACCTGGCAACGCCCAAGGGCCAGCGCATCGTCTCGGTCCTGCTTTTGGAAGATCTGGCCATCGTGCCGCTGCTGGCGCTGATCGCCTTCCTCGCGCCGGGCGGCGCCGATATGAGCCTGTCGGATAGGTTGACGGAGGTCGGCATCGGCCTTGCCGCAATCGTCGGGCTGGTGGTTGCCGGGCGCTATCTGCTCAATCCGTTCTTCCGTATCCTGGCGGATGCGCGCGCCCGTGAGGTGATGACCGCAGCTGCCCTTCTGGTCGTTCTCGGGTCAGCGCTCGCCATGCAGCTTTCCGGCCTGTCGATGGCCATGGGCGCCTTCCTGGCCGGCGTGCTTTTGTCGGAATCGACCTTCCGCCACCAGCTGGAGGCCGACATCGAACCGTTCCGCGGCATTCTGCTCGGGCTGTTCTTCCTCGCCGTCGGCATGTCGCTCGACCTGCATGTCGTCGTCGTCAACTGGCAGCTCATTGCCATCTATGTCGTCGCCTACATGGTGATGAAGGCGATCGGCATCTATATCGTTGCCCGCGTCCTCAAAACCGACCATCGGGAAGCGCTCGAGCGCGCCGTCTTCATGGCGCAAGGCGGCGAATTCGCCTTCGTCCTCTATTCCGCGGCGGCTGCGGTGGGCATTATCGACGGCCAAGCCAATGCGATGCTGACCGCCATTGTCATCATTTCCATGGTGCTGACGCCGTTGGCGATCATTGCACTGCGGTATCTGACGCCGCGCGACGAGCAGTCGCTTGAAGGCGTCGATGTCGCCAACGGCCTGACCGGCAGCGTGCTGATCATAGGCTTTGGCCGGTTCGGCCAGATCGCCAGCCAGCCGCTTTTGTTGCGCGGCATCGACGTGTCGATCATCGACAACGAGGTCGAAATGATCCAAGCAGCGGCCGATTTCGGCTTCAAGGTCTATTACGGCGACGGCACGCGGCTGGACATCCTGCGAGCCGCGGGAGCCGGGCGGGCACGCGCCGTGCTGATCTGCGTTGACAAGCCCGATGCCGCCGTGCGCATCGCGGAACTGATCAAGGCGGAGTTTCCCTTGCTGACAGTGCTGGCACGGGCGTTCGACCGCGGCACCGCGTTGCAGCTCATTCGTGCCGGCGTTGACTATCAGCTCCGCGAGACGTTCGAATCGGCGCTTGTCTTCGGCGGCTCGACGCTGGAAGCCCTCGGCGTCGACCCGGAAGAGGTCGCCGAGGTAGTCGAGGACGTCCGCCGCCGCGACGCTGCCCGTTTCGAGCTTCAACAGGCCGAAGGCATCCGCGCCGGACGGCGCTTCCTCAAAGGCAATATTGGCACCCCCATCCCGACGCCGCTCAGCACACCACGCCGCGCGGGTCAGGCGCTCAATGAGGAAACCGCCGGCGTGCTGCAGAAATCCGAGCCGGCCGATTAATCCTTGGGAAGATGCGAATGATGGATGAACTGGACGAACGCGCGCTCTCCGTCACCAGATTCTGGCGCCACGCCGGGGAGGACGCATGGTTCGAGAAGAACGACGCTTTTGATGCCGACTTCCGCACCCGGTTTCTCGATCTGCACTTCGCCGCCGCCCGCCGCGAATGCGACGGCTGGTCCGAACACGCCGAAGGGTCGCTGGCACTGATGATCCTGCTCGACCAGTTTCCGCGAAACTGCTTTCGCGGCACTGGCCACATGTACGCCACGGACCCGCTGGCGCGGCATTTTGCCGGGAAGGCGATCGCTGCCGGCCATGACTTGGCGCTCGACGAAGAGCTCCGCGTCTTTCTTTATCTGCCCTATGAGCATTCGGAGGATCTCGCCGATCAGCTCAAATCGATGGAGCTTACCGCCGCCAAAGCCCCGTCCTATCTGAAATATGCCGTAGAACACCGCGACATCATCCAGCGCTTCGGCCGCTTTCCACACCGAAACAGGATGCTTGGCCGGGAGACGACACCGGACGAACAAATGTTCCTCGACGGTGGTGGGTTTTCCGGCTGATTTTCGGCCACCGATGGCGGCAGCGTCAGGTCTTCCACCATTTCCGGCCTGACGGCAGCCGTTCAATACCCGACGTGTCGACGGCGGCCAGTCGCTCCGACACGCTCTTGCCGTCGACCACAAGCTTCGGTGCAATTTCTGCCAGCGGTGCCAGCACGAAGGCGCGCTCCAGCATGCGCGGATGCGGCACCTCCAGTCCGGTCTCGTGGATGATGCGGTCACCGAACACCAGAATGTCGATGTCGATTAGGCGCGGACCCCAGCGCTCCTCCCGCACCCGCTTCAGTTTTCGCTCGGCGTCGAGGCAAAGGTCGAGCAAAGCCCGCGGCGCAAGCGCGGTCGAGATCTCGGCCGCCGCATTGAGGAAATCCGGCTGATCGAGCTTGCCCCAGGGCGGCGTTCGGTAGAGCGACGAAACGGCAACGACGCGCGTGCTCTCGTCGGCATCCAGAATGCCCAGTGCCACAGCCATCGACTTCGTCGGATCACCGAGATTGCCGCCAAGGCTGAGATAGACGGTGTTGTTGTTACTATTCTGGCCAGACAACGGTCACCTCGACATGATCGAGCACACCCGGCACCGGGGCGTTCGGCTTGCGCACGGTGATCTCGGCCTTTTTGATCTGCGGAAACCGCGCCGTCAGCGCCCTCGCCACTTCGAGCGCCAGCGCTTCGATCAGAAAGCGCCGCTCGCCGGTAATGATCTTTTCGATGACCGCAAAGGCGATGCCGTAATTGACGGTGTCCTCGATAGAATCGTCGACCAGCGCCCGCCCGGGGTCTACCGTGAGCGCCGCATCGACATAAAAGCGCTGGCCGAGCGTCTCCTCTTCGTCCAGCACACCGTGCCGGGCGAAGAAGGCGCAGTTCTTCATGCGGATGACATACATGGCTCAGCTTTCCCCGATCTCACGTGCCAGCATAGCATCGGCAATAGCCAACGCATCCACGTTGATTGCGACATCGTGGACGCGAAAAAGATGCGCGCCTTTGAGCCTCAGGATGACGCTTGTGGCGGCGGTTCCGGCGCCCCTTGCCGCTGCGTCGCGGCCGGTGACGGTGCCGATAAAGCGCTTTCGCGATGTGCCGGCCATCAGCGGAAAGCCCAGCGCACGAAGCTCGGAAAACCGTGCCATCAGGTCAAGGTTTTCCGCGGCTGTCTCCTTGGCGAAGCCGAAGCCCGGATCGAGCACGATGTGGTCGTCGGCAACACCGCTCCGTTGCGCGATTTCCAGCGACTTCCTGAGGAAGAAGAGCTGATCGGCAATCACGTCGGGCAGTTTCTGCCGGTCCCGTCCCGTGTGCATGATGACAAGGCCGGCGCCGGTTTCGGCAGCGACGCTGGCAATGCCCGGCTCGCGCTGCAGGCCCCAGACGTCGTTGACGATATGTGCACCGGCTTGGACGGCAAGCCGCGCCGTATCCTGGCGATAGGTATCGACCGAGATCAGCGTTCCGCCAGACGTCGCGAGCGCCTCGATGATGGGCACTATGCGGGCCTGCTCTTCCTTTGCAGACACCGGAGAGGCACCGGGACGCGTCGATTCTCCGCCGATGTCGATGACGGAGGCTCCCTCCTCCACCATACGGCGCGCCTGGTCCACCGCTTTTTCCGGGGCATCGAACAGCCCGCCGTCGGAAAAACTGTCCGGCGTGACGTTGAGGATGCCGACGACGATGGCCTTGCCGCCAAGGTCAAGATGGCGCCCATGCGCCAGCTGCCATCGCCCTGTCATCATTGCCCATCAACCATGTTCGATCCCACGTCATGACCGGGGATCAATTCCGTTGCGCCGGAGACGGCGGTAAAGCAAGGTGGGCAAAGAGGCAACACGATGAAACGATCCCTCCTCTGCGCCCTGATGCTCGCTCTGACCGCATTCCCGGCCGGCGCTACGACTCTCGTCAAGACATATAGTTATTTCCCGATCGGCGGCAGGACGCTCGACGACATCGGGACCCAGCTGTCGAAACTCGGGCCTCAGGTGAAAAGCACCGGGTCGCGGCATCCCGGCGCCACCCAGATGGCGTTCACCACCCGCGTCAGTTATGCGCAAAAGCCGGGCTCGTGCTGGATTGCCGACGCTGCCGTTACCGTCAAGGTCAAGGTTATCCTTCCCGAGTGGCGCCGCCCGCGCAAAGCCGATGCAGGCGTCAAGCTGTTCTGGGAGACTTTGTCCGCCGACATCAAGCGCCATGAGGAACGCCACGTCGAGATTGCCAAGAACCATGGCCGCGAACTAGAAGACGCCTTGAAGGCGAGCTACCCTGAAAAGACCTGCGAATTGGCCAAGGCCAAGGCCGCGAAAATTACAGCGGCCATGCTTGCCAAGCACGACCAGGACCAGATGCGCTTCGATCGTGTGGAAAGCGTCAATTTCCAAAGCCGCATCCTGCGGCTTTTGCACTATCGCATCGAGCGCATTGAGAATGGACGGCTCGCTCCCGGCTGAACTCCGCGTCGGACAAAGCCAAATTTGGAACAAAGCCAATTTGGCGAAGCATAGTGCCAGCTTCGAAAAACTTTCGAGCCGCTGTCGAAATCGGCCTATAGCGAACGACATATGCCAGGTTCGCAGGGATCAGCCTCCGGCAAACGCCAATCGGTAGATGCTTCCCAGCCCGTCGCGGAAGTGCACGCAGGCATAATGGATGAACGGATATGGACCAGGCTATCGACAAGCAAGCGATGGTGGAAACCAGCACGCCGCTGACCGAAACCGAGAAAAACGCCATCATCGGCGGCGTGCTTTTGTCAATGCTGCTGGCGGCGCTCGACCAAACCATCGTCGCGCCGGCGATGCCGACGATGGCACGTCTGCTCGGGCATGCCGAATATCTGCCGTGGATCGTAACCGGCTATCTTCTGACCGCGACCGCAGTGGCGCCGCTCTACGGCAAGATCTCCGATATCTATGGCCGCCGGCCGACCGTCTATGCGGCAATCCTGATCTTTCTCGCCGGGTCGCTGGTCAGCGCCACGGCCCCCAACATGCTGGTCCTGGTTGTCGGCCGGGCGATCCAGGGCGCCGGCGGCGGCGGGCTCTTCGCCCTGACGCAGACCGTGATCGGCGACCTCGTGCCGCCGCGCGAGCGGGCTCGCTACGCCGCCTGGATTTCGGGCACCTGGGCCGTCGCCAGCATCGCCGGGCCGCTGCTCGGCGGCACCTTCGCCGAACATCTGCATTGGTCGCTGATCTTCTGGATCAACATTCCGCTCGGCCTGCTGGCGATGGCGATCATTAACAATCCGCTCAAGAAGCTGCCGATCGCCGCAAAACATCACCGCATCGACGGCCTCGGCGCGCTGCTTCTGGTCGCGGCCACCTCGCTGCTGCTGCTTGCCTTGAACTGGGGCGGCAGCGAGTATCCGTGGCTGTCGCGTGAAATCCTTGGACTGCTCGCCTGCTCAGCGGTGTTCTGGAGCGCGTTCGCGCTGCGGCTGATGCGCGCGGCCGAACCGCTGATCTCGCTGGAAGTGCTCGGCAATCCGATCGTTCTCGCCGGCACGTTGTCGATGTTCCTGCTGCAGGCCGCCAATGTCGGCTTGTCGGTCTATCTGCCGGTCTACCTGCAATCGGTCGTCGGCCTGTCAGTCAGCGAATCTGGCACCGCGTTGCTTGGGCTGATGCTCGGCACGGTGGCCGGTGCGACATTCAGCGCGCGAATGATCCCACGCTTTTTCCACTACAAGCGCATTGCCATGGTCGGAACTGTTTTCTCGATCCTGTGCCTCGGCGTGCTCAGCCTGGTCGCCGGGCATGCCTCGCTATTGCTTGTCGAGGTGTTGACGACCTGCATAGGCCTGGGCACAGGCACGACCTTTCCGGTTGCCACTGTCTCGGTCCAGAACGCCGTCGATCGCATGCACCTTGGCGTGGCGACCGGCGTTCTCACCTTCCTCCGCTCGCTGGGTAGTGCGCTTGGCGTCGCCATGCTTGGTGCCGTCGCCCTTGGTTACGGGCTGCCGCTGGCCAGCGAAGGCACGCAGACGGCCGGCCATATCGCCTCAGCCACGCCGTTCGTGATGATCTTTCTTGCCGCCGCCGCGACCTTGCTGCTGTCGTTCATCACGCTCTGGCTGATGCCGGAGAAAACGCTTCGCGGCCATGCCGAGGCTTCGGCCCCAGCCCTGGCGGAGTAGACCGGCCTGGTGAAATCCGGCGAGCTTCAGTCGACCACGCCGAGCTTCTTCTGCAGGCTGGTCGACGAAGTCGTATACTGGAACACGATGCGCTCGCCGGGGCTGATGATGCGCTTGGCTGCCTGTGCCATTAGAGCGACCTCATGGAAGCCCGACAGGATCAGCTTCAGCTTGCCGGGGTACCAGTTGATGTCGCCGACGGCGAAGATGCCGGGCACCGACGTCTGGAATTTTTCGGTGTCGACCGGGATCAGGTTTTCGTGGAGATTGAGGCCCCATTCGGCGATTGGGCCGAGCTTCATCGTCAGGCCGAAAAATGGCAGCATCCGCGTGCACGGCACTTCGACATCGCCCTCCGGCCCCTTGATCGTGGCGGAGGCTAGCTGGCCGTCGCTGCCGGTCAGGCCCGTCACCTGTCCGACTTGGAATTCCAGCTGCTTCATCTCTTGCATGGCATACATCTTGTTGACGCTGTCGGGCGCTGCCCGGAATTCGGGCCGCCGATGCACCAGCGTCACGCTCTTGGCCACCGGCTGCAGGTTTAGCGTCCAGTCGAGCGCCGAATCGCCGCCGCCGACGATGACGAGGTCATGGCCGCGAAAGTCCTCCATCCGGCGCACCGAGTAGAACACGCTCTTGCCTTCATAGGGTTCGATGCCTGGAATCGGCGGCCGCTTCGGCTGGAAAGAGCCGCCGCCGGCGGCAATCACCACAATTTTGGCTTCGAACACCTCGTTTTCGTCGGTAGTGACGCGGAAGCTGCCGTCCTCCAGCCTTTCCAGGCTCGAAACCATGCGGTTATAGGTGAATTCGGGCTTGAACGGCGCGATCTGCTCAAGCAGCTTGTCCACCAGACCTTGCGCCGAGATCGAGGGCCAACCCGGAATGTCGTAGATCGGCTTTTCCGGGTAGAGTTCGGCGCACTGCCCGCCGGGCCGGTCGAGTATGTCGATCAGATGGCACTTCATGTCGAAGAGGCCGAGCTCGAATACGGCAAACAGGCCGACAGGCCCTGCCCCGACAATGAGTACGTCCGTCTTGGTGATAGCGGTCATGAAGCATGCGCCTTTATGGGAAAACGGCGCGACACTGCATGACCATTGGTCCGCTGCCAAGCGGCAGCCGCAAAAATCGGCTTCAGCCTTGGCGGGCCGGCACGCGCACGACCAGCCCATCGAGGGCGTCGCGCACCTTGATCTGGCATGACAGCCGCGAATTCGGCTGGACGTCGTAGGCGAAGTCCAGCATGTCTTCTTCCATGGCTTCCGGCTCGCCGACCTCCGCCGTCCAGGCTTCGTCGACATAGACATGGCAGGTCGCGCAGGCGCAGGCGCCGCCGCATTCCGCTTCTATTCCCGGCACCGCATTGCGGATCGCATTTTCCATGACGGTCGAGCCGTTTTCGGCATCCACGTCAAAATGCGTGCCGTCATGGGCGATGAAGGTCAGCTTGGTCATTTGTCACCTGAAGGGAGTCTGAGCCGACATAATCACTCTGCCAGACAAGTCAACTGCGGCGCGAAAGCGCCGCTGCGTGGCGTTTTGGGAATAAGTTCTATCGGCTGATGGCGGCGACGAAGTCGCGCACTTCTTCGATCAGTGAGCCAAGGCGCTTCAGCGTGCTGGCGTCGTCGGGCCGGCATTCGATCGCACTGGCGCAATCGGCAATGGCGAAGGCGCCGACCCCGCGCGCCGAGCCTTTGAGCCCGTGCGCCAGTAGCAGCCGCTGCCTGACATCCGCATCGACGATCTTGTCGCGCACCGATAGCGCCTGCTGCACGAACAGTGCCAGCACCTCTTGCTCGAGGCTCCGATCGCCCATCGTCTGGCGCGCAAGATGCGCCAGATCGATCGGCCGCGCCCCAGCTGTCCCTGACACGTCACCGCCGGGCATCGAGAAGGCAATGCCGTTTTCGCCACGTATCACTTTGAGACTCCGTTCTTCGACCGCCGCAAAAAATAGGCGTATCCGGTGGACAACGGGTTAATGATTGACCCGGAAAAATGTCGCGATAACGGCGCCGGAATCACGGCTGTGTTAACCTTATATTTAAAGTTTTACGTATGGGACGGAATGCATGTTTTCTTTACCCCGCTGTGTCATTACGATACGACAGGTCCATTTTCAGCCTCCTGCGCGGGACACGCTAGGCAGAATCAATAAGCACAACCATAAGTCCCGCGGCAGCTTGTACAGGGTAGCGAAGGCATGGCGAAGAAACCAACGACGACAAAAACGCTCGACAGCGACGTAGCCAGGGAACTCGAAAAGGCACTTGATATCGATCTGAGCGGCGATGCCGGCGGCGACTTCGACATCGCGGCATCCATGGAAGATCTGGAAGCGCAGATATCGCAAGCCGCCGACGAACTGGCGCGCGAAGGCCGCAGCCAGAACGAGGCGCCTGCCCCCGACCAGGCCCAGAATGCAGCACCCGCCGCCAATCAAAGCCAGAACCTAAATCCCGCGCCAAAAGCCAAGCCGGCTGAGTTGCGTCCTGTCGCAACGCGCAATGGCTCGCAGCCGCCAGCTTTCTCGCCGGCCAACGACGATCGTCAAAAAGACTATAAGACGCTCCTGCACACCCTCAACCGGCGCGCCTCGAACACGATCTATTGGGTCGTGGCTTTTGTTTCGCTGGCCTGGATCGCCGGCGCCGGTGGCCTCGCGAACCTGTTGTTCGGACCTGGCATCTGGAACATCCGCACCTTCGATCAGTTTTTCGCCCGTCCCGAGCTGATCGGCCTGGCGGTCGCGGCAATCGTGCCCGTCATCCTGTTCTGGGCATTCGCAGTGATGATTCGCCGCGCTCAGGAGATGCGCCTTGCCGCGCAGTCGATGACCGAGGTGGCCTTCCGTCTGGCCGAGCCGGAAAATCTTGCCCAGGATCGCGTCATGATGATCGGCCAAGCGGTTCGCCGCGAGGTGGCGGCCATGGGCGAAGGCATCGAACGCACGCTTGCGCGCGCCGTCGAGCTCGAAACGCTGGTTCACAGCGAGGTGAACCAGATCGAGCGCTCCTATTCGGAGAACGAGTCCCGCATCCGCTCGCTGGTCGACGGGCTGGGCAGCGAGCGCGAAGCGGTCGTCACCCATGCCGAGCGTGTGCGCGCCTCGATCACCGGTGCCCACGAGACGCTGAAGGACGAGATCAACGCCGCCAGCGATATCATTCGCGACAGCATTCTCAACGCCTCGACCAAGCTGTCGATGACGATCAACGAATCCGGCGACACGCTGATCGACAGGATCAACGGGAGCTCGATGTCGATCTTCGATTCGGTGGAAGGCCGGCTCGAATCGATCACCGACCGGCTGTCGACGTCGGGCGAGGCCTTCGCCAGCCTGCTCGACACCCGCATCGCCAAGCTGACGGACACCACCGATGGCCTGACGCGGTCGCTGACCGACCTGCTCGACGACCGCACGACCGGCATGGTGTCGCTGCTCGGCGGTGCCGCGCGCACACTCAATTCCGAATTCGAAGCCAGCCTCAACGGCATCGAGCGGACGCTTGCCGAACGTGGCCAGGCGTTGATCAGCGAGTTCCAGACCCGCGCCGAGGCGCTCGACACCGGTACGCAGAAGCTCAACGCCGCGCTGGAGGCTCGCGCACGCCAGATCAACGAGACGCTGGTCGAGCGTGCGCGCGAAATCGCCCACACCTTCCAGGATAGCAAGGAGACGCTGTCGGCGATGATCGATCAGGGCAAGACCCAGATCGGCGCCGACATGGCCGACATCATCTCATCGACCTCGACCATGCTCGAAGCCCGCGCCGGCGATTTCGCCGGGCGCATGGAAGCGGCGCGCCATGTCGTATCGCGATCGTTCGATACGGACATCCAGCGGCTTGCGGATGCTCGCGCCGGCATCGAGGAAGCCGTCGAAAACCACAGCCGCAAACTTTCCGAAAGCCGCGACCGGATGGCGGCGGCAATGCAGGCCGATCTGGCGAAGTTCGCCGAGGGCCGCGCCGAAATCGATGCGGCGGTGACCAACCAGGTGCAAAAGCTTGCCGAAGGCCGCGGCCTGATCTCGCGCGCCCTTGAAGAGGATCTGCGCAAGGTCAACGAATCGCGTGCAGCGATCGACGCTTCGCTGGGCAGCCATCTAGAAAGCCTTGAAGAGGGCCGCAACCGGCTCGCCCAGGCCTTGAACGAAGACTCTGGAAAACTCGTACAAGCCCGCACGATCATTGATGAAATGGTTGCCGGGCACGTCGGAAAGCTCGCCGAAGGCCGCAGCATTCTTTCGCGCGCGCTCGAGGCCGACCTCGGCAAGCTGGCAGACAGTCGCGCCAGCATCGACGGCCTTGTCGCCGGTCAAGTCGAAAAGATCGCCGAGGGTCGCGCCATACTCGCCAGTGCGCTGGAATCCGACATCGCCGGCATCAATGGCCTCATCGAGGCCCATTCGGCGAAATTGGCGCAAGACCGCAGCGGTCTTTCCCAGTCGCTCGAGAACGACCTGTCCGACATCAGAGGTCTGATCGCCGATCATTCGGGCAGGCTCGCCGATGATCGCAGCCTGCTTTCGAAGACGCTTGAAGACGATCTTGCCAAGCTGGCCGAAAGCCGGTCGAGCATCGACGGGCTGGTTGCCGGCCAGGTCGAGAAGCTTGCCGAAGGCCGCGATATCCTCAAGCGCGCGCTGGAATCGGACCTGAACGCGATCAAGGGCGTCATCGCTGGCCAGTCCGAAAAGCTGGCGGAAGACCGTGGCCAGCTGTCACGGGCACTGGAGAGCGACTTGGAGGCTGTGCGCGGCGTTGTCTCCGATCACATGAACAAGCTCGCGGAAGACCGTTCGACGCTGTCGAAGGCGCTCGAAGACGATCTCGCCAAGTTGGCCGAAAGCCGCTCGAGCATCGATGTGATGGTTGCCGGCCAGGTCGAAAAACTGGCAGAGGGCCGCGACATCCTCAAACGCGCTCTGGAAGCCGATCTGAGCACCGTCAAGGGCGTCATTGCCAGTCAATCCGAGAAGCTGGCGGAGGATCGCGGTCAGCTGTCGCGCGCACTGGAGACCGATCTCGAGACCGTGCGGGGCGTCGTCTCCGAACATATGAACAAGCTCGCCGAGGACCGTTCGGCCCTGTCGAAGGCGCTCGAGGACGATCTCGCCAGGCTGGCAGAAAGCCGGTCGAGCATCGACGGGCTGGTTTCCGGTCAGGTCGAGAAGCTGGCCGAGGGCCGCGACATCCTCAAGCGCGCGCTGGAAGACGATCTCGCCAAGCTGGCCGAAAGCCGCTCGAGCATCGACGGGCTGGTTTCCGGCCAGGTCGAGAAACTGGCCGAAGGCCGCGACATCCTCAAACGCGCTTTGGAGGCCGATCTCAACACGATCAGGGGCGCCATCGCCGACCAGTCGCAGCTATTAACCGACAATCGCGCACAGTTTTCGCGCGCCCTAGAGGCCGATCTCGGCAACGTCAACAGCCTTGTCGCTACCCACGCGGAGAAGCTCGTCCAGGACCGCTCGACCCTGTCGAAGGCGCTCGAGGACGATCTCGCCAAGCTGGCCGAAAGCCGCTCGAGCATCGATGGGCTGGTTGCCGGCCAGGTCGAGAAGCTTGCCGAAGGCCGCGACATCCTCAGGCGCGCTCTGGAAGCCGATCTGGAGAGGCTTGCATTGAGCCGCAGCGAGGTCGACGAGATTGTCGCCGGTCATGTCGGCAAGCTGACCGAGGGCCGCGACATGCTGACCCGCGCATTGCAGGACGATCTCTCCAGGCTCGCCGACACGCGCAAGGATGTCGACCGTTCGCTGTCCGGCCATATCGACCAGATCGCCGCCAGGAGCACCGACATCTCCGATGCCATCGCTGCCGACGTGGAAAAGATCGAGCAGGCGTTCAGCCGGCAGACAGGCATCATCGAGGAGCGCGCCAGCACCATGGAGCGGGCGCTGTCGACGGGTGTCGACAACGTTCGCAGTGTGCTCGAAAGAAGCGCGGTCTTCGTCGCCGGGGCGCTGCGCGAGAAGGTCATGGAAGTCACCAGCGCTCTGCATGAGCAGGCGGGCGCTGCATTCAGCGATGCCGACCGCAAGATCGCCGAGCGCGCCGAGCAGACCTCGGCCGCTCTGCTCGCCAGGGCGGAGGACATCGCCCGCACCTTCGAGGAGGCGGATCGTCGCCTCGCCGCCCGCGCCGAGGATACGTCGAGCGCACTGATTGCCCGCGCCGACGACACGTCGAACACCTTGCTCGCGCGCGCCCAGGAGACGGCCGATCAGCTGGCAACCCGAGCAAGTGAGATTGCCGGTACCTTCGACGCGGCGGACCACAGGCTGGTCTCTCGCGCCATCGAAACGGCCCAGTCGCTGGCTGCACGTGCCGGCGACATCTTGCGCAATTTCGAAACAGCTGACGAGCGGCTGGGCGTGCGCATCGGCGAATCCGCCGAAGCTCTCGCGGCACGTGCGTCGGATCTCGGCCGCATTTTCGATGCCGCCGACCAGCAACTTATTTCGCGCATTGCCGAAGGCTCCGAAGCACTTTCGGCACGTGCGTCCGAGATCGGCCGCATCTTCGAGGAGGCCGATCATCGCCTGGTGTCCCGTATCGCCGACAGCAGCACCGCAATCGGCGAACATGCCGACAACATTGTCGGTGCCTTCACCAGCACCGAGCAGCGGGTTGCCGAACGCGCCAGGCAGACTGGCCAGGAACTCGCCGTCCATGCCCGTGAAATCGAGCAGCTGCTTGCCGGTGCCGACGAACGCCTGGCCTCGAGTGCTGCCGCCACAGCGGCCCGCGTCGAGGAGCAGGTCGCCAGCGTCGAGAACCGCCTCGCCTACACTGCCGAGACAATGGGCCAAAAGCTCAACGAACAGGTCTCGAACGCCGAGGCGCAGTTAGTCTCGCGTGCCAACACGATCGCCGAAACCTTCACCGCGGTCGGCCAGCATATCGGCCAGAGCACCAACGACGCTGCAAAGACCATCGGTGCCAATACTCGCGAGCTCAGTACGATGCTTGCGGCACGTTCGGCCGAAATATCGAAAATCCTGGACGAGACGGCACGGCCTCTGGTCGAGCGCTTCGCCCAGGGCGGCTCCGAGCTGCAAAAGAGCATGGAAGAGGTCACCGAACGTGCGACAGAGAAGCTGCGCACTCAAAACGCCGCCCTCGTCGACGCCCTCGCCAGCCGCACGGCCGAAACTCTGTCGGCCGTCGAAGGCGCGCGCTCGACGCTTGCCGACAGCGTTGCCGACCTCATCGGCCGCATGACCGCCTCCAGCTCGCAGCTCGGTCAATTGATCGAGCAGGCGGCGACCAATCTCGGCCAGGTCGACGAACGCCTGACTGGGAGCACGCAAAGCTTCGCGGCGACCACGGAAAAGACCGCCCAGACTTTCGCCAGCTCGGCGCGCCTTGTCGATTCGAACACGACGCGGCTCACCGAGCTGTCGTCCTCGACCTTGCGCGAGGTTGCCTCTATCGCCACCAAGTTCGACGAGCACAGCCGGTTGCTGTCCAGCGCCTCGGATCTGCTGAGCTCGGCCCAGAGCAACCTCGAGCACACGCTCGAAAGGCAATCGTCGCTGGAGGACCTCGCCGTCGGCCTTGTTAAGAAGTCGGAAGATCTCGAACGGGTCATGCGCTCGTTCGAGAATCTGGTCGGCCAGACGCTGCAGAACGCCGAAGGCAAGACGCTGGAATCCGCCGACAAGATCCGTGCCGCGATTTCCGAAGTGGTCGATTCGGCTACCAAGCGCTTTGCCGATGCGACCGAGGAAATGCGGCGCACCGCCGGCTCGATCAAGAGCGAGCTCGACCTCACCCGAGCCGAGCTCAAGAAAGGCGTCATCGAGATGCCGGAAGAGGCAAAGGAATCAACCACGGCTATCCGCCGTGCCGTTTCCGAGCAGATCAACGCGCTGAAGGAACTTTCTGAAATCGTTGCCAAATCTGGCCGCAGCGCCGACAGTTCGGAACAGCGCAACCTGCGTCCGGCGCCGCAAGCGCCTGCCGCACGCGCCGCCGAGCCGCCACGCCGCCCGGCTCCGGCTCCGGAACAGCGCCATGCACCGCAGGCGCCTTCGGGCGAGACGGCGCTGCGCGGCACGCTCGACCTCGAACGTCCCGCAGACACAGCGCTGCGCCAGCGCGACCCCAACGGCCGCACGCCGCAAGGCGGCTGGGTGCGCGACCTCCTGACCGGTGCATCGCGCGAAGACGACGCCACGCCGGCGGCGCCTGCCGAAGCGCCGCGCCCGGCTCCCGCTCCGCGTTCGCCGCTTCATGTCGTGGAATCGCTGAACTCGCTCTCCGTCGATATCGCCCGAGCCATCGATCACGATGCCTCGATCGAGCTGTGGAACCGATACCGGCGCGGCGAGCGCGACGTCTTCACGCGCCGTCTTTACACGCTGAAGGGCCAGCAGACGTTCGACGAGATCCGCCGCAAATATCAGTCGGAGGCGGAGTTCCGCGCTGCTGTCGATCGTTACTGCGACGATTTCGAAAAGCTGCTCAAAGACGTGTCGCGCAACGACCGCGACAACATCATGGCGCAGACCTACCTGACGTCGGATACCGGCAAGGTCTACACCATGCTGGCCCACGCCAGCGGCCGCTTGCATTGATCAGACGACAATGGAACATGAAAAAGGCGGGAAATTCCCGCCTTTTTCGCGCCGTGCTGATCTTGATCCTATCAACGCATGAAGCGACACCCCAGGATGCGTTCAAATGACGAGGCATCCTGCTCTATCTGTTGTTTAGCCGCATTTCTGCGGTGCCAACTAACACCATTGGGCAGAATGCTCTAGGGTCAAAAACCAAACACTCTGAACGACCGAATTCGACCCATTTTTGCCGTTCCGATATCGGGCCTCACCATCTCCAAGGCGGTACATTCACCCACTATTCGGCGAGAAAAATCTCGTTCCGATCAAAGCCGCCCTACTTCGTTGCAGCGGCTGCGGCTTCCCCCGGCGGCATAATCCGCATCATGAAAGCCGACACCGTTTCCCCGGGTTTGAACGGGCCGGGAACCTGATGGCTGACCGGCTTCACACTTTGGAGGAATGCCGCGATAGCCATGGCGTCATCCGCGGTGAGATGCGCAAAATCGCGCCAAGGCATGATCGGCGCCAGCATACGGCCGTCCGGCCGTTCGCCGGTCTGGATCGCGGTGACGATCTGCTCCGGGGTCCAGCTTCCGATACCGGTCTCCTTGTCAGACGTGATATTGCGGGCGACAAAGACACCAAGACCAGGAATCTCGAAGCCCACATCTGAACCGCCAAGAAAGCGCGACATGTCGGGCTTCCCGAAGAAGTAACCGGGTGTGTGGCAGTCGCTGCAGCCGGCAATCGAGCCAGATATTCGCCGCGCGCAATCTGTGTGTCGTCGGCCATGGCCGCGTAAGATGGCAGGGCAACAATTGACGCTGTCAAGAATGCAAGATGAATTAGTGTCCGAAACATTGCTTCCTCCCTGTGGTCTGTTCGTGGTTTGTCCGTCGACCTCCCGCGTCGTCAACTGGTCGCAATTCCCCGATTTGGCGACGTCGGGGACGTTAAATTTTAGCATGGCCAGGACGGATTACTATCAGCGATCAATTGGACCGTCGGCACTTGTCGTGTCCGGTTGAGCAACTGTTACGAAGCTCGCTAGCCGACGCACAACGCCTTCGCCTTCTTTGGCGCAACGTGCTCGTCCTGGCAGATGAGCCGAACGGCAACCTACCACCCATCTCGGCCATTGGGGCAGTCAGATGATTGAGTTTGATCCTAGCTGCGCCCGGCAGTTCCGGCCGCGTCAGATCACAGTGTCCGTCCAGCGGACGATTTGCCCGGCCGCATCACCGAACGCCGCGTCGAGCGCGCCGACATAGGCCTGGTTGCCGCTGCCCGAAACGGGCGCGATGGCGCTAAACGTCTTCGAAGCGCGCACTTCGCCGTTGCGGTCGTTCAACAGGCGCACGAACAGCTCGACCTCGGCATGTTGGCCGCCATCGACACGCACCTCGAACGAGCGGATCTCGACGATCACCTGATAGTCGATTGCCAGCCCCTCGCCCGGCTTACCGACGCCGGTGAAGCTGCCCGAGCGCTGGAACGTCTCTGCCAGCCGCGCTTGTACGATCATCGGCAGCCGGTCGGCCCATTGCGCGCCCTTGAGATACTGGATCGATCGCGGCGATGGCTTGATGACGATGTTCTGGCTGTCCAGCGCCTTGAGCGCCGACGGCTGGGCGATGAGGATCTGGCGACGGCTGTGGGCACGCGCTTCCAGCGACGGCGCCGAAAGCTCGAACGTGTCCAGCGGTGCCGGTCCGCCGCCAGGCAAGGCCGCGCAGCTTGCAAGCGCAAGCGCCAGCAACACCGCCCCGCTCTTCAACCCACTCGATCTGATGCTGCCTGAACTGATCGACTTCAAACGCGATCCCCCCCGGATCGTGGAAACAACGCGTATCTGCAAGCTATGTTCTTGCTGTGGGCGGAGGCCGAAGTCAACGGCGCACCCTGCCGTCGAACTGCCGGACCTCGCCCTCGCCGCCGGACAGGATCCGCTGCGGGTTGCGGCTCAGATCGGTTACCGCCTCCTCGATGCGGGTGATCGAACGACGGCTGTCCTGGACCAGCGCTTCGACGTTTTGCAGCCCCTGTCCCGAGAATCGCGCCAGATTGTCGGTGATGGTACCGAGACGGGCGTTCAGCGTGTCGGCGACCTGCTTGAACGATTTCAGCGTCGCTCTCGCGTCGGCCATGACGCCGTCGGCCTGGCCGGAGCCGAGCAGTTTGTCGACCTTGGCAAGAATACCGTCGACTCGCACCGAGGCATCGTTGAGGCGTCCTGCGAGCTGGTGCGCGTCTTTGATGGTTTCATCGATGTCGTCGGCTCGGTTGGCGAACTTGTTGGTCACCTTGGCGATGTCGGCGGCAGCCTCGTTGGCGTTTTCGCTGGCCTTCTGGATGTTGGCCAGCGCGGTGCGAACCTCAGCCGGATCGATGCCGTCGAGAACGCCGTCGACCTTGGCCAGCGTGCCTTGCGTCTTCTGGGCGAAGTCGTTGATCGAGCCGACCGCAGTGTCGACGTTCTTGATGACCGTGTCGAACTGCTTGCTGGTTTCCTTGAGGTTGGAAGTGACCGTGTCGACATTGGCGACGATGCTCTTGATCTGGTCCTTGTCGACGGCGTTGAGTAGCCCTTCCGCCGCCTTCAGAGTGCCGTCGAGCTTGCCCGAAACACCCTTCAATTCGTCCGCCAGCGAGCTGACGCTGGCCAGGAACTTGTCGACCCCGTCCGAATTCCTGGCCAGTGCATCGGAGAAGGTCTGGACATTGTTGACCGTCTGCGTCAGCGGCCCGCGAACGTCCTTGGTGAAGCCTTCGAGCTCCGAAAGGACCTTGTCGGCGCGGGTGAAGATGTTCTGCGCCGTCTGCAGCAGATTGGTGACCGCCGACGGGTTGGCAACGATCTCAGCGACACGGCCTTCCTTTTCCGCCTCGTCGAGGAGTTTTGGCTCCTTGGGGTCGGCGCCCTTGAGCTCGATATTGGCCTGCCCGGTGAGGCCGGCAAGCCCGATATCGGCCTGCGTCGACTTGGTGATCGGCGTATTGCGGTCTATTTCGGTGTCGGCGATGGCAGCGGTCGGATTGTCGACGTCGATATAGACACGGCGCACGTCGCCGACCTTGACGCCGTTGAACAGTACGAAGCTGCCACGGCCGAGTCCCGAAGCCGACCCTGGAATGCGCACGCGCAATATGGTCGTCTCACCCTTGTCGCCGATCGCCGCCGTCCAATAGACGAAAGCGAAAGCCGCGAGGATGGCGGCCAGCGTGAAAATGCCGACAATGACGTAGTTGGCCCTGGTTTCCATTGCTCACTTATGGCTATGCGCGCGCCGCAAGATCAAGTTGCCGGGCGCGTTTTCCGCGGAAATAGGATTTTACCCAGGGTTCCTCGCTCCTGAGCATGTCGTCGATCGTGCCCTCGACCAGCACTTTCTTTTTGCCAAGCACCGCCACGCGGTCGCACGCGGTAAACAGCGTGTCGAGATCGTGCGTGACCATATACACGGTCAAATCCATCGTATCGCGCAGCTTGACGACCAATTCGTCGAACTCAGCCGCGCTGATCGGGTCAAGGCCGGAAGTCGGTTCGTCGAGGAAGACGATATCCGGGTCGAGCGCCAGAGCGCGCGCCAGCGCAGCACGCTTGATCATGCCGCCGGAAAGCTCGGAAGGGAATTTCTGCGCCGCGTCCGGCGGCAGTCCGACCAGCTCGACCTTGAGCATGGCCAGTTCGTCCATCAGCTTCTTCGGCAAATCGAGATATTCGCGCATCGGCACCTGGACGTTTTCGAGGACGGTCAGCGCCGAAAAAAGCGCGCCGTGCTGGAACAGCACGCCAAGCCGCATGTCGATGCGAAGGCGCTCCCTTTCGCTTGCCTTCTCGACGTCGACGCCGAACAGTTTGATTGTTCCCGATTGCTTGCGCGTCAGGCCAAGGATGGTGCGCAAGAGAACAGATTTGCCGGCACCGGAGGCACCGACGAAGCCGAGAATCTCCCCGCGCCAGATGTCGAGCGACAATTTGTCGAGAACGACTTGGTCGGCGAACGACACCGTGACGTCGTGCGCCGACAGCACGATCTCGTCCTCTTTGGCTTTCTCCGCCACCTTGGTCGTGTTTGTGCCCGGCAGCGCCATGTCAGAACTCGATCGCTGCATAGAACATGGCGAAAAGCCCATCGAGGATAATGACCACGAAGATCGACTTCACCACTGAGGCGGTCACATGCTGGCCAAGCGATTCGGCGCTGCCGCCAACCTTCATGCCCTCGACCGAGGCAATTATGCCGATGATCATGGCCATGAAAGGCGCCTTGATCAGGCCGGCAAAGATGGTGCTGAGGTCGATTGCGACACGCAGCCGGTCAATGAACGCTGCCGGTGCAATATCGGAGTAGAGCCATGCAGCCAAAATGCCGCCGCCCAGCGCGGCAAAGTTGGCGATGATCGTCAGGCAAGGTAGCGCGACGACCAGCGCGACCAGCCGCGGAAACACCAGCACGCCGATTGGATTGAGGCCGATCACTTTCAGCGCATCGACCTCCTCGCGCATCTTCATCGAGCCGATCTCGGCGGTGATCGCGCTACCGGAGCGGCCGGCGATCATGATCGCCGTCATCAGCACGCCGAGCTCGCGCAGGATCAGCACGCCGACCAGGTCGACGACGAAGATATCGGCGCCGAAATAGCTGAGCTGATAGGCGCCTTGCTGGGCGACGATCGCACCGACAATGGCCGACATCAGCACAACCACCGGTATGGCGCCAACGCCCATGCGATCGATCTGGTTGAAGATCGCCGCCATGTTGACGGCATGGCCGCGGCCAAGCTTCATCTGCGAGCCGCGTATCGTGGCGCCGAGGATGTTCATTGCGGCCAGGAAATCGTCGCGCATCTCATAAACGCGCCGGCCAACCGCCTCGAGCCCGCGAATGATGAAGTTGGGCGGCTTTGCCGGACCTGATTCGGGCTCGCGTCGAACGGCGTCCCCGACGGCGCCAAGCAGGATCGAGGCGATCTCGCTCTGCCCCTGCATCGTGATCTCGACGCCCTTCTTTTCGAAGCTGCTGACCAGGCGGTCGATCAGCCATGCTCCGGCAGTGTCCATCTTCTCGATTTGTGAGAGGTCGAGCGCCAGCGTCTTGAAGCCGCTGCGCTGCTCGATCTTGCGCATCTCGGCATCGACCAGCGCCACGGTGCGTGTCGTCCAGCTTCCCGAGAAAGCGCAGCCGAGAACGCCGCCCTCCTCGCCGATCGCGATGCGCGGCTGGTGGTCGGGCTCCTTGGCAGGGCCGCTTGCGTCGCGTTTGCGGATGGTCAACATGGCGTCCTGTTTAGCCTGACGGGGCCGACCTGTCGATTTGCCGATATCCTCCTTGTTGCACAGCCGGAGCAGAAAAATATGGCGCGTGTCATTTCGGTCGAGGCCGAGCGCTTTCCTATTGCCGGGACCTTCACCATTTCGCGCGGCTCGAAGACCGAGGCTGAGGTGATTTCCTGCGCCATCAGCGAAGACGGCCATACCGGGCGCGGCGAATGTGTCCCTTACAAGCGCTATGGCGAGACCGTGGAGGGTGTGCGCGACGCGATCGAGGCGATGCGCGGTGAGATCGCGGGCGGCATCAGCCGCACCGCCCTGCTCGGTGCCATGCCTGCGGGTGCGGCACGCAATGCCATCGATTGCGCGCTCTGGGACCTGGAATCGAAGATCAGCGGAACACCGGTGGCGCATATGATACGAACCGTTCCGTTACGGGCGCTTGAGACGGCGTACACACTGTCGCTCGCCGAGCCCGAGGCGATGGCGGCGCAAGCCCGCGCCAACGCCCAGCGCCCGCTGCTCAAGGTCAAGATCGGCGGCGACAACGACATCGCCCGCATCCGTGCAGTGACGGCGGCGGCACCCGACAGCCGAATCATTCTCGACGCCAATGAGGGCTGGAATGACGACAATATCGTCGCAAACCTCGCCTTTGCCGCCGAGCACGGTATCGCCTTGATCGAACAGCCGCTGCGGGCGGGACATGACGGTATTCTTCGCCACATCGCGCATCCGGTGCCGATCTGCGCCGACGAAAGCGTGCACGAGGCGAAGGACCTCGACGCGCTTGTCGGCCTCTACGACGCCATCAACATCAAGCTCGACAAATCGGGTGGCCTGACCGCAGCACTCGTGCTTCGCGACCGCGCCCGCGAACTGGGTCTTGGCGTCATGGTCGGCTGCATGGTCGGCACATCGCTTGCGATGGCGCCGGCCGTGCTGTTGGCGCAGGATGCCGATTTCGTCGATCTCGACGGTCCGTTGCTGCTAGCCTGCGACCGCGTTCCAGGTCTCGTCTACCAAGGTTCGCTGGTGTCACCGCCCGAGCCAGCGCTGTGGGGCTGAACGCGCGGCAAGCCCGATCAGCGCCAGGCCCGTCAGGGCGATGGGGATCATCGCAAAGAAGCCATTCGCGCCGAAGCGATCGTAAAGAGGACCTGAAATCAGCGTTGCCACCGCCATGAAGAAGCCGTTGGAGAAATAGGCGATGCCTTGCGCCGCCCCGGTGCGTTCTTCCGCGATTGTCTCACCGATCATCTTTTGCAGGCCGATCAGCACCAGCGCCACCGAGACGGCGTGCAGTGTCTGGATCGCGAAGAACCCGCCAACGCCAAGCCCGAGCGGCCAGATCAGGGGGAAGGCAATCCAGCGCACGATCGCGCCTATCCCGGCAATCAGCATGATCGAGACGACCGAGAAGGAGGCGAAAGCCCGGGTGAAGACGACGAACATGCATATCTCGGCGACGACGCCCCACCCCCACAGCAGCCCGACAACCGAATCGCTGATGCCGATCGACTTCCAGTATATCGACACGAAGCCGTAGAGAAACGCGTGGCTGGCGGTGATGACGCCGACGCCGGTCGAAAAGTAGAGGAAGTACCGGTTGAGGAGTTTCGGTGCCGATTGCTGGATATCGGCGGCCGAAAGCGGCGAGGCGCGGCGCGGACGGCCGAGGCGCGGCGCAATCAGTCCGGCGGCTAGCGCGGCACACAGTGCCGCGAAGATGATCACCGGAACAGCCTGCGCACCGCTTGCCGACAGGATGAAACCGCCGGCGAGATTGGCACAGAGATAGGAGATCGAGCCCCATTTGCGCATGCCGGCGTAGTTCGAGCCGAAGCGGCGAACACCTGAAAGGGCAAGCGAATCGGCAATCGGCGAATGCGGCGTCCAGACGACCGTCAGCGCCAGGGACACGGCAAGTACCGTGGCGTAGGTCGGCGGCAGGAGGTAGCCGGCGGACAGGATCAGCGATGCGGCGACCAGCGCGACATAGACATTGGCGCGGTCGCTCGCTTTGTCTGCCAGAGCGGTAAGAAAAGGCGTCGTCGCCACGCGCAGGAACATCGGCGCAGCGAGGATCACGGCTATCTGCTCGGCATGGAACCCCTTCGCCTGCAGCCACAGCGGGAAATAGGGCACATGCGTTCCGAGCGGAACGAAGAGCGTGAAGAAGATCAAGCTCATGCGCAGTTCGAAATGGCGTGGCTTGACGAGCTGTTCGGGCGAAAGCGGCGGCAGCGAGGACATTAACAGGCGATCCGTCGGCACGGCATTCAGCCGGGTCGGCCCACCACACCAGCCGCTGCATAACACGGCGAAAAAGTGGATGAAACCGCTGGACTAACCGATTAAAGCGAGGTGAGGCCGGGTTTGGTCAAGCCGCCTGGACTGCCCTGCCCTTGATGTCGATCGGCACGAGCACCTCGCTGCCGACCGGAGTCTCCGGCAGGACATGCGCCCAATGCAGTATCTCCATCCGGCCGTCAAAATGCTCGACCACCGCCGTGCAGCTCTCCACCCAGTCGCCGGTGTTGATGTACTGCACGTCCTCGTAGCTTTCGATCGCGGCATGGTGGATGTGCCCGCAGATCACGCCGTCGACATGCGAGCGGCGCGCCTCCTCGCTCAGCACGGTCTGGAACGAGCCGATGAAATTCACCGCCTTCTTGACCTTGACCTTGGCCCAGGACGAGAACGACCAGTAAGGCAGGCCGAGCACTTGGCGCAGGCGCGTGATGACGCGATTGACCAGCATCGCCGCGTCATAGGCATAGTCGCCTAGATAGGCCAGCCAGCGCGCATTGTGGACGACGGTGTCGAACTGGTCGCCATGGATGACAAGAAGGCGTTTGCCATCGGCGGTCTCGTGGACGGCGCGATCGGCGACGACAATGCCGCCGAAATGCACACCTTGAAACTGCCGCGCGAACTCGTCATGGTTGCCGGCGATGTAGGTGATGCTGGCGCCCTTGCGCGCCTTGCGCAGCAATTTCTGGACCACGTCATTGTGGCTCTGCGGCCAGTGCCAGCTCCGTCTCAAGCGCCAGCCGTCGACGATATCGCCGACGAGATAGATGATATCGGCATCGTGATGGCGCAGGAAATCGATCAGGAACTCGGCCTTCGCCGCCTTCGATCCGAGATGGACGTCGGAGATGAACATGCTGCGGAAAGTGCGGGGCTCTGCGCCGGACATCATTTGTCACCGTTGCTTTCGCGTGAGGCTATGCCCCGATTCATGCAACAACCGTATGACGGTTGCGATTGGTCCAGCCATACGGGTAGGTTGCCGCGGCAATCAGAGGAGAAAATCACCATGGACCTCCGTATTCGCGGCAAGAAGGCCATAGTCTGCGCCTCGAGCAAGGGGCTGGGACGCGGTTGCGCCATGGCGCTGGCCGAGGCAGGCTGCGATCTGGTCGTCAACGGCCGCAACGCCGACGTGCTGGCCAAAACCGCCGCTGAACTGCGCGAGAAATTCGGCGTCAGCGTGACCGAGATCGTCGGCGACGTATCCAAGCCCGACGTCCAGAAGGCGCTGCTTGCCGCCTGCCCCGATCCCGACATCCTCGTCAACAACAATGGCGGTCCGCCGCTTCGCGATTTCCGTGCGCTCGATCGCGAAAACATCCTCGAAGGCGTCACCCAGAACATGGTGACGCCGGTCGAGCTGGTTCAGGCCGTGATCGACGGCATGGCGGCGCGCGGCTTCGGCCGCATCGTCAACATCACCTCGCTGTCGGTCTATGTTCCTATCCCCGGCCTCGACCTGTCGTCCGGCGCGCGCGCCGGCCTCACTTCGTTCCTGGCCGGCGTCGCGCGGACGGTGATCGACCGCAATGTGACGATCAACAACATGCTGCCGGGCAAGCTCGACACCGACCGGCTGCGCGGCCCGCACGAGGCCGGCACGCCCGAAGATCCGGCCGCCGCCGCCGCGCGCAAGGCGCGCATCAGCGCCGACGTTCCGGCCAAACGGCTCGGCACGCCGGAGGAATTCGGCCAGATCTGCGCCTTCCTGTGCTCGGTTCATGCCGGCTACCTGACCGGGCAGAACATACCGGTGGACGGAGGTCTCTACGTCAGCGCGTTCTAATGGCGGAATCCAAGGCTTGGCACCCGCTGGTAACGGCGGGAAGCGACCCATTGGGTAGTGGGTCGGTTTGAAATCTAAGCTTTGAATATCTCAGCTAGGAGTTCGATAACCCGCTCCGGAGGCAACTCCGGAGCCCAAGGATCAGATTCAGAGATTGCCTCATACTGGCGTCCGTCAATCTTGGATCCCAAAACCTGATAATATGCATCATGAACAATTGGGAAGAATTTGGCCCGGAATTGATCGAGTTCGGCCTTGCTCCGCTCTTGATGGAGAAAACTAACGGCGTGAGCCAATAGGAACTCTAATTTGGCGAACTCGATAGGATCAAAATCATAGGTCTTCATACCGGAGACATAGCACATGGCAATTCAGGCTGTCCCTTTTGACTTCAAACTGACCCACTACCACCCATTGCGGACGTTGGAGCCGTAAGCATAAGGTCCGCAATGCAACACTCGTCCCTCATATCCTTCCTCAACGGCGAGAAACCACCCGACGAGCTTTGGCGGGAGATTGAAGCCGAAGTGAACGAATGCGTAGCCGCCGCATCCAAGCCCGGCTGCGTGGGGCATGTCATCATCACTGACGGGCCAAATACGATCATTAATCGTCGACATGTAGACGTGCTGGTTGGTCAGCTGGCAGACGGCATCCTACCGATCCAAGCAGCCGCCTACATTGCCGATGCGCTGATCATGAGCGACGACTTCAACTTTGCGGACGATGGCATCTCGGAGGTTCTGTTCTTCCTGTCAGACGAGAGCGCGCCCCTTTCGCGGGAAGAGGTGCAGTCGCTGCGGAGCCGTCTTTGGACGGGAGCGTAGCGTCGGTCTTACACCCTTTGCGTAACCCTATGCGACTATTCTAAAGCTGTGAGATTGGCGACGCGGCAAGTACGGGCATCGCATCCTGTCGGAAGAGCATGGATCATAGCTGTGGACACGGAATACGCCTCTGAAGAGATTTGGCGCACATCGCTTGCGGCAGCGCGTAGCTACTTTCGCCACCTGCAAACTCCTGAAAACCTGCCATATGCGGCCAAATCAATTAGTCATGCCATCCGCCGTATCGAGCGGATAAGAGCGGCCGGACTTCCTGAATGGCAGGAGCGAGACAGAAATACGGGTTTCCCCTGACCGCTTTCGACCCGTTACGGGCGCCCTCAGGCCAGCCCGAGACACGGCGACACTATGCTCAAAACGGCACTCAGTTCACAAGGACTAGGGTTAGTCCGCATGCTATGTCCTGCCTCGCAATCGAAAATGAGACCGGCGGATGGCGTCTTCTATCTATCGCTTTGTTAAGCAAAAACTGCTGTCACACGGGGTTCGAACCACGGCCGACGGCAGCCTTGCAATTGCCGACAGGAGATTGTTCCTTGACTTCGTTCGTCTAGAACGAGCGGTTAGGCTAGAGGATTTCGCGACAGTCCAGTCTGCCGTGGTGGCGATTGAAAATCGTTGCTTGTCAATGGGAAAACGTCACATCGCCGTGTTTGCATATATGTATCTCAGGTTTTCGGATGCGACCCCAAAGCTTACCCACCTGGACATTGATCTTGAGGAAGGAGGTGTCCGCCGAACAGTCGACTACCGGCGTAGGGTGTCGTCGACAGAGCGACTTGTCGGTGAGTGGGCTGCCGCGTGGTACGACCGCTATTCTAAGAGTTTCTTTCGTGTACTTTATGAGAGCAACAGCGCCACAGCGGACTAGCGAAAGAATACCTAATCATCCGCAAACCACCCGAGCAGACATTCGGCGGCGCAGCTCGCCGCAGCACCCGCCTGTCGTCCCGACATCTCAATGGCAGACCAGACGGCCCGACGGCGGCGTGAAGCCATAAGCGTCGCACTTGCGACATATCACCTCTCGAAAAGCCGCGGCTGCATGCTAAGAGACTCGAAACACCAAACGGACTGAACCGAGGAGGCGGCCGTCATGACAGGCGAAAGCAAGAAGGCGGCGCGATCCGACCTCGACGAAGCAGCGCTCTACTTCCACAAGCACCCCCGGCCCGGAAAGCTTGAAATCCAGGCGACGAAGCCGCTCGGCAACCAGCGCGACCTGGCGCTTGCCTATTCGCCGGGCGTCGCGGCGCCCTGTCTTGAAATCCGCGACGATCCGGCAACCGCCGCCGACTATACCGCCCGCGCTAATCTTGTTGGCGTCGTCACCAACGGTTCGGCGGTGCTGGGCCTCGGCAATATCGGACCGCTCGCCTCCAAGCCCGTGATGGAAGGCAAGGCCGTACTGTTCAAGAAGTTCGCCGGCATCGATGTCTTCGACATCGAGATCGACGCACCGGGCATCGAGCGCATGGTCGAGACGATCTCCGCGCTGGAACCAACCTTCGGCGGCATCAACCTTGAGGACATCAAGGCGCCGGAATGCTTCGAAGTCGAGGAGCAGTTGAAAGCCCGCATGGGCATACCGGTCTTCCACGACGACCAGCACGGCACCGCCATCATCGTCGCCGCCGCTGTGCTCAATGGGCTGGAATTCGCCGGCAAGTCCATTTCCGACATCAAGATCGTCACGTCGGGCGCCGGCGCTGCCGCTCTTGCCTGCCTCAACCTTCTGGTCTCGCTCGGCGCGCGGGTCGAAAACATCTGGGTCACCGACCGGTTCGGGGTCGCCCATAAGGGCCGCGTCGAGGAGATGGACCGCTGGAAAGACCCCTATGTGAAGGATACCGAGGCGCGTACGCTGGCCGACGTTCTGCCCGGCGCCGACGTGTTTCTCGGCCTGTCAGCCGCCGGCGTACTGAAACCGGAACTGCTCCATCACATGGCGCCCAAGCCGCTGATCCTGGCGCTGGCCAACCCCAATCCCGAGATCATGCCGGAAGCGGCACGGGCAGCACGGCCCGACGCGATGATCTGCACGGGCCGCTCCGATTTCCCCAATCAAGTCAATAACGTACTCTGTTTTCCTTACATCTTCCGTGGCGCGCTGGATTGCGGCGCAAGCGCCATCAACGAAGAGATGAAGATGGCCGCCGTGCGAGCGATTGCAGCGCTCGCCCGCGAAGAGCCATCCGACGTTGCCGCGCGTGCCTATTCCGGCGAGACGCCGATCTTCGGTCCGGAGTTCCTGATCCCCTCGCCTTTCGACCCGCGACTGATCCTGCGCATCGCCCCTGCCGTCGCCAAGGCAGCCTGCGAGAGCGGCGTCGCGACCCGTCCGATCACCGATTTCGCCGCCTATATCGACAAGCTGAACCGCTTCGTCTTCCGCTCCGGCCTGGTCATGAAGCCGGTATTCTCGATGGCCAAGACGTCGAGCGCCAAGCGCGTCATTTATGCCGACGGCGAGGACGAGCGCGTGCTTCGCGCCGCGCAGGTCGTGCTCGAGGAAGGCATTGCCGAACCGATCCTGATCGGCCGCCCGCACGTCATCGAGGTGCGGTTGAAACGCTATGGGCTGCGCATCAAGCCCGGCGTCGATTTCGGCTTGATCAACCCGGAAGACGATCCGCGTTACCGCCATTATGTCGATCTCTTGATCGAGCTTGCCGGCCGCCGTGGCGTGACGACGGAAGCGGCGCGCACCATGGTGCGCACCGACAATACGGTGATCGCCGCCCTTGCCCTGAAGCGCGGCGACGCCGACGCCATGGTCTGCGGCCTCGAAGGCCGTTTCGAGCGCCATTTGCGCAACGTGACGCTGATCATCGGGCCGCGCGCCGGCATCAAGGATCGCGACCTGTCGACGCTTTCCATGCTGATTTCGCAGCGCGGCATCATTTTCCTCACCGACACCCATGTCTCCGTCGATCCGACCGCCGAGGAGATTGCTGAGATGACCGTTTTGGCGGCCGAGGAGATTCAGCGTTTCGGCATCGAGCCCAAGGCAGCGCTGCTGTCGCATTCGGATTTTGGCTCCCGCGATTCGCCAAGCGCCATGAAGATGCGGCAGGCGGCGGCGATCTTGGCGCGCATCGCGCCCGACCTGCAATGCGACGGCGAGATGCATGCCGACTCGGCGCTATCGGAGCAGCTGCGCCAGCGCGTCTATCCGCATTCGCGGCTGAAGGGCGAAGCCAATCTGCTGGTGTTCCCCAATCTCGATTCGGCGAACATCACGCTGACCGCGCTGCGCACGATGATGGACGCGCTGCATGTCGGCCCGATCCTGCTCGGCACCGACAGCCCGGCGCACATATTGACGCCGTCGGTCACCTCGCGCGGCGTCGTCAATATGACGGCACTGGCCGTGGTCGAAGCCGCGCATAAGGCGCAAGCCATCGTCGATCTGGGCTAGCCGTGGGCTTTCTCAGATTGGCCCGAACCGGAAATGCCCTGTCTGCCTGAAGGCAAACAAAGTGTCCTCTTCCCTGGCGCCGCCACCGATATTGTGAATGACCAGCCCTCTTGTCGGCACCACAGTGGAGCGATTGGACGACACGATGGCAATATGCGACAGATTGCCGGGCAGCATCTGGGCGACGAGATCCCCAGGCCGATAGTCGGCGGGGTCTTGGCTGACGGGCAAGGCAGCACCGCGCCGCTCAAAATAGACCGCAAGATTGGGCACACGGCGGTGGTCGATGTTGCGGTCGGGCGCTTTCAGGCCCCAAGCCTTCGGATAGGCGGCAAAATTGGCCCGCATATCCTCATGCACCAATTCTTGCAGATCGAGATCGAAGGCGCGGCGATAGGCACGGATCACGACATCCGTGCACACACCCCGCTCGGGCTCAACGTCCCCGCCCGGATAGGCCAGGCGTGTATAGGTCGGATCGTAGAGCGTGGTGACGCCGATCTGCTCACGGGCGGCTTCGACCAATTTGGTGCCCCAATCCGGCGTGATGGGCTTTTCCTGCGCCATGGCAACCGGCATCGCCAGGCACAAAAGACCAAATTGCACTGCGGCTCGACGGGTAATCGCGGTCATGCCAAGCCTCCGGGCATTGCTGGATCCAGGCATTCTTCTGCCAGGGTGTCGCGGTCCTGACAATGTCCGAGTATGCCGTGCGGCGTGGTCGATATGACGCGCTGGTTGTGGTCGAAGCCGCGCACAAGGCGCAAGCCATCGCCGATTTGGGCTGAAGCCGGAATCAGCGATATGCTAAACAAACGCTTAACCGCAAGCGCGGTAGCTTTCAGAACGGCAGACAGGCGGAGTTCCGGAGCGATGACGGGCGCACGTTGGAAGCTGACGCGGGCCGCCGCGCTGCTCGGTGCCCTGCTACTGTGCGACATCGCCGTCACTCAGGCGCAGGCCGCCTCCCGCCTCTGCCGCCAGCTTGAAGCCGATCTTGCTGCCGCTTCTCGTGGTGGCGGCGGCAAACCGGCCTTGCTCAGGAAATATGACGACGCGATCGCCCGGCAGCGCCAGCAGATTTCAAAGGCCGTCAGCCAATCCAGCAGCGCCGGCTGCGGCTTTTCGCTGTCTCGCCGCAACGCCAACGTATGCGCGGCACTCGACGCCACCATCGATCGCATGGCTGCCAATCTCGACGACTTGCAGGCCAAGCGCGCTGAGCTTGACAGCGGTGGTTCGCGACGCGATCGCGCGCGCATATTGACCTCGCTTGACGCCAATGGCTGCCGCGACGAAGCGGCGCCATCAAAGCCCGCACCGGTTCGCGAAGCCAGCGATGAAAACGGCAACGGAAACCTGCTCGAGCAGCTTTTGGGCAGTGAATCCGATGCGCCCGACCAGCGTGAAGAGCCCAGCCAGGCTGAAGAGCTAAGTCAGCCGGGCAACATCCGCACCCTGCTCAACAACGCCGACATGGGCCAGCCGCGAGGAGAATTCCGCACCATGTGTGTGCGGACCTGCGACGGTTATTTCTTCCCGATGTCGAATGCTGCCTCGCTCGGCGATTTCGAGCGCGACCAGAAGAATTGCGAATCGAGCTGCCCCGGCACCGAGATGCAGGTTTTCTACACGCGCGGCATGAACAGCGATTCGGCGTCCATGACGTCTTCGGTGACCGGCAGGCCTTATATCGAACTGCCGACGGCCTACCTCTACAAGCAGTCCGACATGCCACGGCCGCCGGCATGCGGCTGCAATGCCGCGCAGAATTTCGAAATCATCGCCGGCAACCCGCCCAGCCCGGAACGATCCGAAGCGAACGTGGAGACCACTCCGTTCATTCCGGTGCCGGTTGCCAGGCCTGATCCGGGCGCCGACCCGGAGACCTTGGCCAACGCGGAAGGCGGCCTCGACCGTGAGGCGATCAGACGCCTTGCCGTCAAACCCGTGCCTTCGCTGACGTCCCTGCCGCCGCCCGAACAGCGCAAGGTCAGGGTCGTCGGGCCAACGTTCCTTCCCGACCCAGCAGCGGCAACAGATCTGCAAGCTCCGGACCCGAAGGCTGTCCCGTAAGCGCCAGCCTCAGCGGCATGAACAGCGCCTTGCCCTTACGGCCGCTCGCCGCTCGGATTTTGCCGGTCCAGTCTTTCCAGACGGTGCCGTTCCAAGGCTCCTCCGGCAGCAGTTCGAACGCCTGGCGAAGAAAGTCGCGGTCATCGTCGGAAAACTCCGCCGGCTCCTCTGGACCGTCGCGAAGTGTGCGCCACCAGATCGCCGCATCGGCCAGCCTGTCGAGATTGCCGCGCACCGCCAGCCAGAAAGGCTCGGCCTGTTCGCCAGAGATGCCGAGCACGATCAGCCGGTCGCGCGCCTCGGAAAAGGGCATGTGGTGCAGCAGCGTGCGGTTGAGCACGAAGAGCTCGTCCGGATCGAATTTGGCGGCGGATTTCGATGTTGCCGCCGGATCGAAGCGCTCGGCAAGTTCAGCCATCGTCGGCACCGCCACGACGTTTTCCGAGGTACCGACGAGTACCGCTAGCGAAGCGACCGCCATTGGCTCTATGCCGCTCTCACGCAGGCTCTGTATGGACAGCGCGCCGGTGCGCTTGGAAAGCCCCTCGCCTGATGCTGTTGTCAGAAGATTGTGGTGGCCGAACACCGGCGGCTCGGCGCTGAGCGCCCGGAACAGGGCTATCTGGACGCCGGTATTGGTGACGTGGTCGTCGCCACGAATGACATGGCTGACGCCCATGTCGATGTCGTCGATCACCGAAGGCAGTGTGTAGAGATAGGTGCCGTCCTCGCGCCGCAGAACGGGATCTGAAAGCGAGGCGAGGTCGACGGTCTCCTCGCCGCGCACCAGGTCGTTCCAGTGGATTTCGGTGCGCTCCGGCTGCAGCGGATCGCTGCTGAAGTTGGGCAGCAGAAAGCGCCAGTGCGGCCGCCGGCCATCGGCCTCATATTCCGCGACCTGCTCGGGTGCGAGCGTCAGCGCCTCGCGGCCATAGACTGGCGGCAGGCCACGCGTGCGGCGCACCTTGCGCCTCAGGTCGAGCTCTTCAGGCGTCTCATAGCAGGCATAGACGAGGCGGGCCTCCTTCAGCCTTTCCAGTGCGGCATCATAGATTTCGACCCGCCGCGACTGATACTCCGTGGCATCGGGGAAGATGCCCAACCAATGCAGATCATAAAGGATGGCGTCGGAAAATTCCTGCGTCGAACGGGCAACGTCGGTATCGTCGAAGCGCTGGATGAAGCGGCCCTTGTTCTTGATGGCGAACAGCCAGTTGAACAAAGCGGTGCGCGCATTGCCGATATGGATGCGGCCGGTCGGTGACGGGGCGAAACGGACGGTAACTGTCATGAGCGGGGCGTACCGGATGGTTTTGCTGTTGACAAGACGCGCCCCCGCGCTCTGCGGCAGACATAGAACATGACGAAGACGAAGAAAAGACGGCAGCGCCGCGCGTCCATTAAGACGCGCCGCGCCGTAACCGTCAGATCACCAGGCCTTTGGTCAGCTCAAGCGCCTGACGTTCGAACAGCCGGCGGTAGATGCCGCCTTGCAGCCGGATCAGTTGGTCATGCGATCCCTCCTCGACAATGCGGCCGCGATCGAACACCAGAAGCCTGTCCAGCGCGCGCACGGTCGACAGCCGGTGGGCGATGACCAGCGTCGTGCGGCCGACCATCAAGCGCTCCATCGCCTGCTGGATCAGCACCTCCGATTCCGAATCGAGGCTCGACGTTGCCTCGTCCAGGATGAGGATGCGCGCATCGGCGAGGAAGGCGCGTGCGATTGCAACACGCTGACGCTCGCCGCCCGACAGCTTTACGCCACGCTCGCCGACCAACGTGCCATAGCCTTTCGGCAAATCGGCGATGAAGTCATGCGCGCTGGCCAAGCGCGCCGCGTGCTCGATCTCGGCCTGCGTGGCGCTCGGCCGGGCATAGGCGATGTTTTCAGCCAGCGACCGGTGGAACAGGATCGGCTCCTGCTGGACAATCGCGATCTGTGCGCGCAGCGACGCCTGCGCGACATTGGCAATATCCTGGCCGTCGATCAGGATATTGCCCGCAGTCACGTCATAGAGGCGCTGGATCAGCTTGACGAACGTGGTCTTGCCGGAGCCCGAATGGCCAACCAGCCCGACCCGCCCGCCCGGAGCGATATCCACCGAAAAGTCCCGATAAAGCGGCAAGCGGTGGCTACCGTAGTGGAACGTGACATTGTCGAAGGTGATACGGCCATCGGTGATCCGGATCGGCTTGGCTCCGGGCCGATCCTCGATGCCGAGTGGTTCGGACTGGAAGTCGACCAGTTCCTCCATGTCATTGATCGAGCGCTGCAGATTGCGGATATGCGTGCCGATGTCACGCAGATAGCCTTGCAGCACGAAGAATGAGGTCAGCACGAAGGCGACGTCGCCGGCGCTCGCCTGCCCCCACGACCACAAAAGCAGGGAAAAGCCGATGACCGCTGCCCTCAAAAGCAGCAGCATCGTGCCTTGCGTGGTGCCGTTGACGGTGCCGCGCACCCAGGTGCGCCGCGTGCGTGCGCGCCATTTGGCGACGACGTCGGCAAGCCGTGTCTCCTCGCGCTCCTCGGCGCCAAAACCCTTGACCACGGCGTTGCAGCTCACCGCATCGGCCAGCGAGCCGCCAAGCCGCGTATCCCACGCATTGGCAAGCCTTGCCGCGGGGGCGACATAGCCGAGCGACAGCATCGTCGTTACGCCGATGAACAGCACCGAGCCCGTCGCGACGACCGCGCCCATCAGCGGCCAGAACCAGCCGAGCAACAGCGTCGAGCCGACAAGCATGACGACCGACGGCAGCAGCGCGATCAGGATCGTGTCGTTGAGCAGGTCGAGCGCCCACATGCCGCGCGTTATCTTGCGCACCGTCGATCCGGCGAAGCTGTTTGCGTGCCAGTCGGTGGAGAAGCGCTGGACGCGGTGGAAGGCATCGGCGGCGATGTCGGCCATCATCTTCAGGGTCAGTTCGACGATGGCCATGAAGGCGAGATTGCGCAGCACGACACCGGTGAGCGCCAGGGCCACCAGCATCGAAAAGGCAGCCGTCGCGGCATTCCATGCGACATCGTCGGCAGTGGCACTGCTGGCAACGGCGTCGACCAGCCGGCCGGAATAGAGCGGCGTCAGCACGTCGGCCAGGGTCGACAGCAGGAATGTGGCCATGATCAGCGAAAGCCGCCACGGCTGGCGCCGCCAATGACTGAGCGTAAAACCAAGAACGCTGCGAAAGGCGCCCGCGCGCAAATCTATTCGAAAACGAGCCATGATGTCATTCGGGCGCAACGAGCCCGATCCCGGAAAGGTCGAAATTGAAAAAACCGCGTCGGGCGAATTAGCACCCAGGGAATGCGGAGGTTCGGCACATTGGCGGCTCGCCCGAATACGGGCGGCGACCGGCATCGACGAACGCCTGTTCTCAGCTCGACTTCGCCGCAAAGGTAAGAACCTTCTGGCTCGCCGATTGAGACCTAGGCTTCGCGGCCTCGCATAACGATGTCAAATCCTGGCATTTCGGTCCTCCCCTAGGGGATCGCGGAAAGGCGTTTATAGAGACGCCTCAACGCCGCGCCAAGTCAGTAGATGGTCGAAAGCGCATCTGGTCCAACCAGTGAGACGATTTTGCAACAATCGCGGGTTGTGCGCTGCCTCTGTTCAGGTTGCCGGGATACGGTCGAAGCGCATATAGCGGCCGTCGGTGGAAGGCCTGAAGCCGAGCTTCTCGTAGACCGCGTGGGCATCGTTGGTAGACAGGCTCCAGTGGGTGACAGTCTTGCAATCCGGGTGGTCGATAAGCGCCTGGACAAGCCGGGTCCCGATGCCTTGCCCGCGATACCCGGGCCAGACAATGATGTCGGCGAGATAGGCAAATACCGTACGGTCGGTGATCGCCCGGCCAAAGCCGACCTGATTGCCGCCGACATAGGCGCCGACGCACAGTGAGTTGGCAAAGGCGCGGCGGTGCAGTTCATCGCTGCGGCCGCTGCCCCAATAGCTCTCCTTCAAAATGTCGGACGTCGCCCGGAAGTCGATCTGCGACAGGTCGAAGCTGATTTCAAAGTTGGCCATGGCTAAACCGTTATGCAGCCAATCGCCTACCCGCCATCCCTGAACCGGTTGGTAATAGGATAGCGGCGGTCGCGGCCAAAATTCTTCCTGGTGATCTTCACGCCGGGCGCTGCCTGCCGGCGCTTGTATTCGGCGACGTAAAGCAGGTGCTCGACGCGCGTCACCGTCGCCCGGTCATGGCCGCGCGCAACGATCTCGTCGACACCCATCTCGTTCTCGACCAGACACTCCAATATGTCGTCGAGCACTGGATAGGGCGGCAGCGAATCCTGGTCGGTCTGGTTCTCGCGCAGTTCCGCCGAGGGCGCCTTGTCGATGATATTGTTCGGGATCACCTCGCCGGACGGGCCTAGCGCGCCCGGCGGCACATGCGCGTTGCGCCAGCGCGACAACGCATAGACCTGCATCTTGTAGAGGTCCTTTATCGGGTTGAAGCCGCCATTCATGTCGCCATAGAGCGTGGCGTAGCCTACCGACATCTCGCTCTTGTTGCCGGTAGTGACCACCATCGAGCCGAACTTGTTGGAAATCGCCATCAGGATGGTGCCACGGGCCCGGCTCTGCAGGTTTTCCTCGGTGATGCCTTCCTTGGTGCCCTCGAAAAGCTGCGTCAGTGTGTGCAGGAAGCCCTCGACCGGCTCGAAGATCGGCACGATATCGTAGCGGCAGCCGAGCGCGCGGGCGCAGTCCTCGGCGTCCTTGAGCGAGTCCGTCGAAGTGTAGCGGTAAGGCATCATCACGGCGCGCAGCCGTTCCTCGCCGAGCGCATCGACGGCAAGTGCCGCGCAGATCGCCGAATCGATGCCGCCGGAAAGGCCGAGCACGACATTCTTGAAGCCGTTCTTGTTGACGTAGTCGCGCAGGCCCAACATGCAGGCGCGATAGTCGGCCTCCTCCTTCTCCGGGATTTTCGACATCGGTCCGTCAGAGCAGACCCAGACGTCATTCTTTCGCTTCCAGGTGGTGACGTTGACCGTCTCCTCGAACTGGCTCATCTGGAAGGCCAGCGTCTTGTCAGAGCCTATGGCAAACGACGCGCCGTCGAAGATCAGCTCGTCCTGGCCGCCAAGCTGGTTGGCATAGATAATCGGCAGTCCGCATTCGATGACCTGGCGGATGACGATCTGGTGGCGGACGTCGACCTTGCCGCGGTAATAGGGCGAGCCGTTCGGGACCAGCAGGATTTCCGCGCCGCTTTCGGCCAGCGTCTCGCAGACGGCAATCTCGCCCCAGATATCTTCACAGATCGGCACTCCCACCCGCACGCCGCGGAAATTGACCGGCCCTTGGATCTCGGGTCCGGCCTGGAAGACGCGCTTCTCGTCGAACTCACCGTAATTCGGCAGATCGAGCTTGTAGCGTTCGGCAAGGATCTTGCCGCCATCGGCAAAGATGATCGAATTGTGCGTGCCGGTCTTGCGCTTCAGCGGCGTGCCGATGATGACGCCCGGGCCGCCATCGGCGGTATCGCCGGCGAAGTCCTCGGCAGCCCGCTCGCAGGCCTTCAGGAAGGCGGGCTTCAGCACCAGATCCTCAGGCGGATAGCCGGCCAGGAAAAGCTCGGTGAACAGCACGAGATCGGCGCCCTGGCGGGCGGCATCCGCCCTCGCCTCGCGCGCCTTGGCAAGATTGCCGGCGACGTCGCCGACCGTCGGATTGAGCTGGGCGACGGCGATGCGCAATATGTCTGGAGCGGTCTTGTCGATCATGCCTGCGGGTTTAGCGCGGCAAAATTCGTCGGGCAATGGCGTTCGTTTGGACCAAACAATCGGTCCTATTCGCCCATATATTCGCGTAGCGCCTCCGGCGGATGGTTCTCGCCGATCGACATTGCCAGAATGCGCGAAATGTGTCGGCGCGGCAGCTCGGTCTCCGCCGCCCAGGCGTTGATCTGCACCTGGATCTTGTCTAGGTCCTTCTTCGATGTCGGGCTCTGCGCGATGTCGAGCCCGGCGTCGCGCAGCGCTGCCGCCATGTCGGCCGAGACGATGAAGGCGTCCCACTCCAGCCAGCGCAGAAAATACTGGCCGGTATTGCCGCCGAGCCGGCTCCCGTGCTTGCCGAGATAAGCCATCAGCCCGACCTGATCGCCGGCCGGCCAGTCGGCGAGGAACTTGCCGAAGCTGCCATGCTCCTTCGACACGCGCTCGACGAAGGCTGCGTTGTCGCGTACCGACTTGATCTTCTGCGGATTGCGCACGATGCGCTTGTCGGCGGTGAGATCGTGCCAGAAATCGTCAGGCTGGAACAGCAGCCGCTTCGGCTCGAAGCCAAGAAATGCTTCCTCGAAACCTGGCCATTTCTGCTCGATGACGCGCCAGACGAAGCCGGCGGCAAAGACCCGTTCGGCCATGGTCGACAGGATCCGGTCATCCGCAATCTTTGCCAGCGCGGCATTGTCGGGCGTAGGGCCCAGCAGCGACGTCAGCGCTGCCTCACCGCCTTTGCGTTTCGCCGCACGGGCGCGAATCTTCTGAAAATCCACCATTGTTTCCTGACCCCATCGCGTCAATCTACCACTTCCCGTATGAACCGGCAGCTTCTACCTCTATCGCTGACGACGGAGGCGACGATGAACAAAACGATCGAGGACCTGGCAAACCGCTGGCTGAAGCGAAAGCCGGACGGCCTCAGCGCGCTCGAAAGCCGGGTGCTGCAATCAACGCTCGAGCGCACCACGATCTCCAAGGACACCAACAAGGCCGTCGCCTTTCACCAGACGTTTGGCGACCGCCTGGCTGACACCATCGCCCGGATCGGCGGTTCGTGGTCCTTCATCCTGACATTCATTGGCTTCCTGATCCTGTGGACGGCAGGCAATGTCTGGCTCTTGTCGCGCGCCGCCTTCGATCCCTATCCTTTCATCTTCCTCAATCTCGTGCTTTCCATGGTTGCTGCCCTGCAGGCGCCAGTGATCATGATGGCGCAGAACCGCCAGACCGAGCGCGATCGTATCGACGCCGCCCACGACTATGAGGTTAATCTCAAGGCCGAGATCGAGATCATGGCGTTGCATGAAAAGCTCGACGAACTGCGCCACAGCCAGATCATCGGCATGCGAGACGAGATCGCCCGGCTGGCCGAGCAGGTGAAGCGCATCGACGAGATTCTGTCGAAGCAGCGGACGTCTTCATGACGGAAGCCATTCATCGTCTCATTGAGCAATATGGGCTGGTCGCGGTTTTTCTGGGCTGCGTCGCCGAGGGCGAAAGCGCCGCCATCCTTGGCGGTTTCTTTGCGCATCAGCATGTCTTCGTCCCGTGGCAGGCCTTCCTCGCGGCGGCGCTCGGCGCCTTCGGTGGCGACACGTTCTTTTTCATCCTGGGACGGAGCTTCGCCGACCATAAATTCGTGATCGGACTCCGAGCCCGGCCAGGGTTCAGCCACGCCTACCGCCTTGTCACCTCTCATCCCAACATTTTCGTGCTGTCGAACCGCTACATCTATGGCCTGCGCCTGGTCGGTGGTATCGCAGCCGGGCTGTCGGGCATCGCCGCAGCGCGCTTCGTCATCCTCAACGCCATCTCGTCGGTAGTCTGGGCGGCACTGTTCTGCACTGTCGGTTATGTCTTCGGGCTGGGCGCGGAGCGCATCGTCGGCCAGGCGCTGGCCCGCCACGAGCGGTTGCTGATCGCCCTGGTCATCGGTCTCGTTGTGGCCATCCTCGGCTGGCTGGCGTCGCACGTCCTCGCCAAGAAGGAGCTTCGCAAGGGAAGCTGATCGTCAATCAATGCCGAGCGCGCGGTCGCCCTTCTCGAGGATCAGCGGAATGATCAGGTCTTCCTCGTCGGCAAGATGTCGGGTCAACATGGCGATCAGCCGGCTGTTCTCGTCGGCATAGGCATCGGCGGCGAAGCGCTGTTTGTCCTCGCTCTCCTGAAGCGTGCCGATGAAGGCATTTGCCGCCTCGGCATTGCGCTCCAGTCCCTCATGGATTGTGTGGTGATCGGCATCCAGGATTTCGAAGCCGCGCTTCAGACGAGTCTCGGCCCTGGCGAAGACCGGGAAATAGTGATGGTCCTCGACATTGTGGTGGCCATCGAGATTGCCGAGGAAATGATTGAGGCGCGGCGCGAACCAGCGTGCGAATTCCGGCGCGTTCAGCCTGCCCTCACGATAATCGCCAATGCCGTTGGTGAGCATGCCGCCAAGGTCGCGGAACATGTCGTGCCGCTGCAGCCACATATTGGCCATGCCGTGGATGTTGGCATGCGCCTGCCAGTCCTCGCGCGGATATTTTTCCACCAGCCAGCGCAGATCGTCCGGCAGGCCCTCACGTTCAAGCAGCAGAAATCCGGCGGTATCGGCCATATCGGTCTCCTCGATTAACCGGCATGTGGTGCCTGAAACCTCAGATCGGTACCCCAACGATGCGCTCGATGACTGCGACGCCCCAGACGCCGGCGACGATCACCACCGAAATCAGCACCGCCAGCGAACCGCAATCCTTGGCTAGCTGGATGTCGATGTTGAATTCGCGGCTGAACGCGTCGCATGCCGCCTCAATGCCGGTGTTCAGCACTTCGATCATGATCATGAGCAGCACCGCACCGATCAGCAGGGCATAGCCGCGCCACGATTCTGAAAGGAACCAGCCGAGCGGCAGCGCAAGCACAAGCAGGACCAGTTCCAGCTGGAAGGCCTCCTCGCCGGCGGCCAGTTTGCGAAACGCCCGCACCGAATTGTAAAAAGCGTCGATCAGCCGCTGCATGCCAAAACCCTTCGGAATCACCGGCAGGGGATAGCGCAATGGCTGGATCAAGGGAATAAGGCGGCCTCTTCAAAAATCAGCCGTCTGCTACCTTGATCGACGGCGTCGACTTCTCGAACTGCGGCAGCCCATCGTCGATCGCGTAGTAATCGCCCTTGTCGCCGACGAAGATATGACATTCCCCTTGAAGTCCGGTTGGCGCGTCGAACAGGCCGGCCATGACCGAAACGTAGCCACCCTCCATCGGTTTCCAGAACAGCAGCGATCCGCATGTCTTGCAAAAACCGCGCCTGGCAAACGAAGATGCCTCGTACCAGGTGACGTTCTCTGCGCCGGCGATTGTGATGTCGCGATCGGCGACATTGGTCGCGGCATAAAAATGCCCGCTCTGCTTTCGGCACTGCGAGCAATGGCAGTAGATAACGCCGCGTAGCGGTCCTCGCGTCTGCAACCGCACTGCCCCGCACAAGCATGATCCGCTGTGACTGTCAGCCATCTCGGCCTCCCAATGCAATTGCCATCGCTTGGCAGGATTCCAGTTTTGCGCGCGTTACGCACGAGCAAATGCGACACCCGCCGGATTGAATACAAAAAGCGCCGGATTTCTCCGGCGCTTTTTCAATATATCAAAGTTCAGATCGCATCAGCCGTTGACGGCCTGCTTGTGCTGGACCGGATGGCTCTTCTTGAGCAGATCGGACACCAGGAAGGCCAGCTCGATCGCCTGGTCGGCATTGAGGCGCGGGTCGCAATGGGTGTGGTAGCGATCCTGCAGCTCTTCGGCGGTGATGGCGCGGGCACCACCGGTGCACTCGGTGACGTTCTTGCCGGTCATCTCGATGTGGATGCCGCCGGGATGCGTGCCTTCGACGCGATGCACCTCGAAGAAGGTCTGCACCTCCTTCAGGATGCGGTCGAACGGCCGTGTCTTGTAGCCGGCGGCCTCGATGGTATTGCCATGCATCGGATCCGACGACCACACCACGCTGCGGCCTTCCTTCTGCACCGCGCGCACCAGTTTGGGCAGATGTTCGGCGACCTTATCGGAACCGAAGCGGGCAATCAGCGTCAGCCGGCCAGGCTCGTTCTCCGGATTGAGCAGGTCGATGAGCTGCAACAGGCCGTCCGGCGTCAGCGACGGGCCACATTTCAGGCCGAGCGGGTTCTTGATGCCACGGCAGTATTCGACATGCGCGTGGTCGGGTTGGCGCGTGCGATCGCCGATCCAGATCATGTGGCCGGAGGTGGCGTACCAGTCGCCCGAAGTCGAATCGACGCGGGTCAGCGCCTCTTCATAACCGAGCAGCAGCGCTTCGTGGCTGGTGTAGAAATCGGTCTCGCGTAGCGCGTAATTGGTCTCCGAGGTGATGCCGACGGCCTTCATGAAGTCCATCGTCTCGGTGATGCGGTTGGCGAGCGACTCGTATTTCTCGCCCTGCGGGCTGTCGGACACGAAGCCGAGCATCCATTGATGCACGTTCTCCAGGCTGGCGTAGCCGCCCTGGGCGAAGGCGCGCAACAGGTTGAGCGTCGCCGCCGACTGGCGGTACGCCATCTCCTGCCGCGCAGGATCGGGAATGCGCGACTTGGCATCGAACTCGATGCCATTGATGATGTCGCCGCGATAGCTGGGCAGCGTCACACCGCCCTTGGTCTCATTGTCGGACGAGCGCGGCTTGGCGAACTGGCCGGCGACACGGCCGACCTTCACCACCGGCTGCGCGCCGGCGAAGGTCAGTACCACCGACATCTGCAAAAAGACGCGGAAGAAGTCGCGGATATTGTCGGCGCCATGCTCGGCGAAGCTCTCGGCGCAATCGCCACCCTGCAGAAGGAATGCGTCCCCGGCAGCGACGGCTGCAAGCTGCTTCTTCAGCTTGCGCGCCTCACCTGCAAAAACCAACGGCGGAAAGGTGGCGAGCTGGGCTTCCGTGTTCCTCAGCGCGACAAGGTCCGGATAGGCAGGAACCTGCTGGATCGGCTTAGCTCTCCACGAATTCGGCGACCATTTCGTCATCGAAGCACCCAACGCTCTTTCGCACGGACGCCATCGCCCGCCAATCCGCCCAATATGGGGTCGCGGCTCCATACACGAAGCCGATTTCCTATTCTAGACCGGAATTGGCCGCGTGGCGAATGGGCACGGCACGGTGAAAGTGCCGGTGCGGCTGTGCCCAGAGCACCAGCGACACCCTGCTACGCCGCCGCCTTCTCCACCAGCCGTGCCAACTGCGTCATGACAACCGCCGAGCCTGCCAGCCGCTTTTCGGGGGTCGGCCAGTCGCGGCTGAAGACGACGCTCTGGTCGGGCCGGATCTTGGCCAGCGAGCCCTGTTCGCCGATGAGCTTGACCAGCCCGACCGGATTGGGGAATTCCCGCTTGCGGAAATGGATGACGACGCCTTTCGGCCCGGCGTCGAGCTTCTCGACGTTGGCCTTGCGGCAAAGCGCCTTGATGAAGACGATCTTCAACAGATGTTTTACCTCTTCCGGCAGCGTCCCGAACCGGTCGATCAGCTCGGCGCCGAAAGCATCGATCTCTTCCGTATTTTCGAGATCGCCAAGACGGCGATAGAGCGCCAGCCTGAGCTGCAGGTCCGGGACATAGCTTTCCGGGATCATCACCGCTGTGCCGACGGCGATCTGCGGCGACCAGCCGCCGTCCTGCACCTCGCCGGAATCCTTCACTTCGGCCACCGCCTCCTCCAGCATCTGTTGGTAGAGCTCGAAACCAACCTCCTTGATGTGGCCCGACTGCTCTTCGCCGAGCAGATTGCCGGCGCCGCGGATATCGAGGTCGTGGCTAGCCAGTTGGAAACCGGCGCCGAGCGTATCGAGCGACTGCAGCACTTTCAGCCGACGCTCGGCTGTATCGGTGAGCTTGCGGTTGGCGGGCAGTGTGAACAGCGCGTAGGCGCGCACCTTCGAACGGCCGACACGGCCGCGCAGCTGATAGAGCTGCGACAGTCCGAACATATCGGCGCGGTGCACTATCAGCGTGTTGGCGGTCGGGATATCGAGGCCGGATTCGACGATGGTGGTCGACAAAAGCACATCGTACTGGCCGTCATAGAAGGCGTTCATGATGTCGTCGAGTTCGCCCGGCGGCATCTGGCCATGCGCCACCGCCACTTTCAGCTCAGGCACGGATTCGCGCAGAAAATCATGGATTTCCGCGAGATCGCTGATGCGCGGCACGACATAGAAGGAATGGCCGCCACGGTAGCGCTCGCGCAGCAACGTTTCGCGGATGACCAGCGGATCGAAGGGCGAGATGAAGGTGCGCACTGCCATGCGGTCGACCGGCGGCGTAGCGATCAGCGACAGCTCGCGCACGCCGGTCAAGGCAAGCTGCAACGTTCGCGGGATCGGCGTCGCCGACAAAGTCAGGACGTGGACGTCGGTCTTCAGGTCTTTCAGCCGTTCCTTGTGCTTGACGCCGAAATGCTGCTCCTCGTCGATGATCAGCAGGCCGAGATTCTTGAACGAGATCGAGGAGCCGAGCAGCGCGTGCGTGCCGACGACAATGTCAACCTGACCTTCGGCGATGCCCTTCTTGGCCTCGGCCAGTTCCTTGGCGCCGACCAGCCGCGAGGCCTGGGCGACACGGATCGGCAGGCCCGAGAAGCGCTGCGAGAAGGTCTTGAAATGCTGGCGCGACAACAATGTCGTCGGCACCACCACCGCCACCTGAACGCCTTCCATCGCCGCGATGAAGGCGGCGCGAAGTGCAACTTCGGTCTTGCCGAAGCCGACATCGCCGCAGATCAGCCGGTCCATCGGCTTTCCGGCGCCTAGATCATCCATGACCGAATCGATCGCCGTCTGCTGGTCATCGGTCTCCTCATAGGGAAAACGCGCTGCAAACTCGCCATAGAGGCCTTCCGCCGGCACCAGCGCCGGTGCGGCCCGCATCTGCCGCTCGGCGGCGATGCGGATCAGCTGCCCGGCCATGTCGAGCAGGCGCTTCTTCAGCCGCGCCTTGCGCGATTGCCAGGCGCCGCCGCCAAGCTTGTCGAGCGTCGCCTCGGCCGAATCCGAGCCATAGCGCGACAGCAGCTCGATGTTTTCCACAGGCAGGAACAGCCGATCATCGCCGGCATAGTGGATTTCGAGGCAATCGTGAGGCGCACCAACCGCCTCGATGGTACGCAACCCGATGAAACGGCCAATGCCATGATCGGAATGGACGACAATATCGCCCGAGGACAACGCCGAAGCCTCGGCGATGAAGTCGGACGCGCGCTTCTTGCGCTTCGAGCGTCGGATCAGCCGGTCGCCGAGAATGTCCTGCTCGGCGACAACGACCAGTTTCTCCGTCTCGAAGCCGGATTCGAGCGGCAGCACGGCCAGTCCCGCCTGCCCCGGCTCAAGCCTTTCGGCTTCGGCAAGCGTCGCCACCGGCTTCAGATTGCCAAGATGATGCTCGGCCAGGATCTGACCAAGCCGGTCGAGCGAACCCTCGGTCCAGCCGGCGACGATGACGCGGCGGCGTGCAGCGCGCTCGTCGGAAATGTGTTTTACGACGACGTCGAAAACGTTGGCGCTAGGGTCGGCGCGTTCCTCGACGAAGCTGCGGCCGTGGCGCGAGCCGGCATGGAACACCTTTTTCGCACCGGCATCGGGCGCATCGAACGACGTGAAGTCTATTGCTTCGCGCGGGCCAAGCGAGGCAATCAGGTTCTCTGGCGACAGATAGAGCAGATCCGGCGGCACCGGCTTGTAGGGCACCGCGTCCTTCAAGGCGCCGTCGGCCTGCTTCTTGCGCGCTTCGTAGTGGTCGAGGATCAGAGTGTGGCGCTCGGCCAGTGCCTCATGCGCCAGATGGTCGAAAACCACAGGCGCGTCGGGTAGATAGTCGAAGACGGTTTCCAGCCGCTCATAGAAGAACGGCAGCCAGTGCTCCATGCCGGCAAACCGCCTGCCCTCGCTGACCGCCGCATAGAGCCCATCGTCGCGCGAGGGTGCGCCAAAGGCTTCGATATAGGCACGGCGGAAGCGGCTGATGGTTTCCGGCGTCAGCGCCACCTCGCTCATCGCCTGCAACGCCATCGACTTGCGCTGGCCGGTGGTTCTCTGTGTTGCGGTGTCGAAGACGCGGATCGATTCCAGCGTATCGCCGAAGAAATCGAGGCGCAGCGCCTCCGCCCATCCGGGCGCGAAGAGATCGAGGATGCCGCCCCGCACTGCAAATTCGCCGATGCCGCGCACCGTCGGTACCCGCTCGAAGCCGGAAGTCTCCAGCCGCGACACCAGTACGTTCATGTCGATCTGGTTACCGGGCTTGGCGTGAAAGGTCTGCGCCTCGACGAGTTCCGCCGGCGGAATGCGCTGAAGCAACGCATTCGCGGTGGTGAGAATGACGGCGCGGTGCGGCCTCTTCGCCAGCGCAATCATTGCTGCCAGCGCATCGAGCCGCCTTGCGGCGGCATCGGCGCCGGGCGAGACGCGGTCGTAAGGCAGGCAATCCCAGGCCGGCAGTTCCAGCACCGGCAGGCCCGGCGCGGCAAAGGCAAGCGCCTCGACGATCGCCGGCAGACGCTGGCCGTCGCGTGCCACGAAAAGCACCGGCTTGTCAGGGGCGATCTCGTGCGCAGCCTGCACCAGCGCAAAGGCTTCGTAGCCGTCGGCGACGCCATCGACAATGAACTGGCCGGCGCGGCCTTTCGGCAGACCGATCGTAGGGATAAGGCTCATGGCTACACGTTGTTCAGAAGGTCATGTCCCGGCGCGAAGCCAGGATTTTTTGCAGGACGGCACAATCTATATCCGTCGGAACCGGGCGCTCGCCGGTGACGATAGGCAGGAATTCGGTGTCGGGAATGTCGAGAAGCCTCTCATATTGGTCGATTTCGTCGCCGGTCAAGGCGCCGATCTCGGCATCGGCGAAGCTGCCGAGTATCAGGTCCATCTCGCGCATGCCGCGGTGCCACGAACGAAACAGAAGCTTGCGGCGGCGGGTATCGAGCCCCTCGCTTGATCGAGTCGTTCCGGTCATCGTGCAACATCCTTGCCCAGGCGGCGCATATAGCGTGGATAGAAGGCGGTGTCAGCCTTGCGCTACGGCCGGCGCAACATAAGCTGACATCATGCGTCCCTCCCTCCTCGATCCGCTGTTTGTCCCGATCACCTCGCTTGCCGGCGTCGGGTCGAAGGTTGGCGCATTGATCGAGAAAGTCGTGGCGGCGGATCTCGGCGACCGGGCAGCGCGCGCCGGCGACCTCTTGTTCGTGCTGCCGCATACTGTCATCGATCGCCGCAACCGGCCGGGCATCGCCGGTTCGGCCGAGGGCGCAATCGTCACGCTCGATGTGCGCATCGACCGCCACCAGCCGCCGCCGCGCGGCAACAGATCGGTACCCTACCGGGTCTACGCCCATGACGAGACTGGCGAGATCGCGCTGACCTTCTTCCATGCCCATGCCGCCTATCTCGAAAAAGCGATGCCCGTAGGCGAGCATGTCGTCGTCTCGGGCCGCATGGAATGGTTCAACGGCCGCCCGACCATGGTTCATCCCGACCATATCGCACTTGCCGGCGACGCAGAAAACCTCCCATTGGTCGAGCCGGTCTATCCGCTGACCGCCGGGCTCTCGGGCAAGGTGCTGCGCCGGGCGATTGGCCAAGCGCTGGCCCGCCTGCCGGTGCTGCCCGAATGGCAGGACGGCGAGTTCCGCCGCCGCCACGCCTTTCCTGCTTTCGGCGATGCGCTCACCCGCGTCCACAATCCTGCCGACCCGATCGACGTCTCAGTCGACGGCGCAGCGTGGCAGCGCCTTGCCTATGATGAGTTCTTGGCCGGCCAGGTATCGCTGGCGCTGGTCCGGGCCAAGGTCCGCCGATTATCGGGCCGGCCACTCGTCGGCGACGGCCGCATAGTCGAACAACTGCGCGCGGCACTCCCCTATTCGCTGACCATGTCGCAGGAAATGGCGCTTGCCGAAATCAACGCCGATCTTGGCGACCCCGAACGCATGCTGCGCCTTTTGCAGGGCGACGTCGGCTCCGGCAAGACGGTGGTCGCGCTGCTTGCCATGGCGCGTGCCGTCGAGGCCGGCGGCCAGGCGGCATTGATGGCGCCGACCGAAATCCTGGCGCGCCAGCATCTGGCAACGATTGCGCCGTTGGCGGAACGGTCCGGCTTGCGCGTCGCCATCCTCACCGGCCGCGAAAACGGCCGCGAGCGCGCCGACACGCTGACCGGGCTGGCCAATGGCGACATCGACATGGTCGTCGGCACCCATGCGCTGTTCCAGCAAACGGTGACGTTCCATGACCTCGTGTTCGCCGTCGTCGACGAGCAGCACCGTTTCGGCGTCCACCAGCGCCTTGCCATCACCGCCAAGGGCGATGCGCCCGACATGCTGGTGATGACGGCAACGCCGATACCGCGGACGCTGGTGCTGACTGCCTTCGGCGACATGGACGTGTCCAAGCTGACGGAAAAGCCGGCCGGCCGCCAGCCGATCCGCACCGTCACCTTGCCGCTTGAACGGCTCGACGAGCTGATCGGCCGCATGCTCGACGCTGTCGCCGATGGCCAGAAAATCTACTGGATCTGTCCGCTGGTTGAGGAATCCGAGGAGATCAAGCTGATGTCGGCCGAGGACCGTTTTGCCTCGCTGAAGCCGCTGTTCGGTGATCGGATTGGCCTGGTGCATGGCCGCATGAAGGGCGCCGACAAGGACGAGGCGATGCGCGCCTTCAAGCAGGGTGAAACGCGCATCCTGATCGCCACCACGGTGATCGAGGTCGGCGTCGATGTGCCTGACGCAACAATCATGGTCATCGAGCATGCCGAGCGTTTTGGCCTTGCCCAGTTGCACCAATTGCGCGGCCGGGTCGGGCGCGGCGACAAGCCGTCGTCCTGCGTGCTGCTCTACAAGGACCCGATTGGCGAGACGGCCAAACGCCGGCTGTCGGTGATGCGCGAGACCGAGGACGGCTTCCGCATCGCCGAAGAGGATCTGAAGCTGCGCGGCGAAGGCGAGTTGCTCGGCACCCGCCAATCCGGCACGCCGGGCTTCCAGGTGGCGCGCATCGAGGCGCATGCCGACCTGCTCGAGGCCGCCCGCGACGATGCGCGGCTGATCCTGTCGCGTGATCCGGAACTGCAGTCCGAACGCGGCACGGCGCTGCGCCTGCTGCTCTATCTATTCGGCCGCGACGAGGCCGTGCGGCTCCTGCGCGCCGGCTGAGGCATCGCGTCGAGCGGCGGATTGGCGAGCGCGCCGTGGATCTGCTCGCCGTTCACCGTCACCATTTTGACCGCCGGCGCCACCAGGCCGGCCGAAACGATCAGCTTGGCTCCGTCCTCGATCGTCATGTCGAGCAGCACGATGTCGGATTTCGGTACATACATCAGAAAGCCCGTAGTCGGGTTAGGCGTACACGGCATGAACACCGCAATCAGCGGATCGCCTTGCTGGTCGAGCTTCTGGTTGATCTCGGTTTCCTTCTCGCTGGCGACGAAGACCAGCGACCAGACCCCCTTGCGCGGATATTCGACCAACCCGACCTGGCGGAACATGTCGCCCTTGTTCGACAGCACGGTCTCGAAAATCTGCTTCAGCGAGCCGTAGATGCCGCGCACCAGCGGCATGCGGCCAAGCAGGCGCTCGCCGAAGTTGACGATGGCGCGACCGACGATATTGGCTGTCAGGAAACCGATAAAGGTGATGAGGATCAGGGCAACGATCAGCCCAAAACCCGGCACTGGAAACGGCAGGTAGGTGTCCGGATTGTAGCGTACCGGGATGTAGGGTTTCACCCAGGAATCGACCCAGCCGATAAGCGACCAGGCAATGTAGGCGGTGATCGCCAATGGCGCGCAAACGACGAAGCCGGTCAGGAAATAGTTTCTCAGCCGGGTCATGCCTGAGGTCTTGAGAGCATCCGACATGGTTCACCGCAGCGTGTGTTTGCAACGCGACACTACTGAACCCGAAGGCGCTTTGGAATTGCGAAGTTTTTAAACGAGACCTATTCCACCGTTACCGATTTCGCCAGGTTGCGAGGCTGGTCGACGTCCGTGCCCATGAACACGGCGGTGAAATAGGCGAGCATCTGGATCGGCAGCGCGTAGATGATCGGCGAGATGATTTCCGGCACGTCCGGCAAAACGATCGTCTCCATCGTCTTCACCGTAGCGTGTGCAGCGCCCTTGCTGTCGGTGATCAGGATGATCTTGCCGCCGCGCGCCGCCACCTCTTGCATGTTCGACACCGTCTTTTCGAAGATGCGGTCGTGCGGGGCGATGACGATGACAGGCATGTTCTCATCGATCAGTGCGATCGGCCCGTGCTTCAGCTCGCCGGCGGCATAGCCTTCGGCGTGGATATAGGAAATTTCCTTGAGCTTCAGCGCGCCTTCCATGGCCAGCGGAAAATTGGTGTCGCGGCCGAGGTAAAGTACATTCTTGTAGTGCGAGAGGTCGCGAGCGATCTTTTCGATCTGCCCATCGAGCTTCAGCACCTGGTTGGCGTAACGCGGCGCTTCGGATAGCGCGCGCACCAGTGTCTTCTCCTGCTCGGGCGAAATGGTCCCACGCGCCATACCAGCTCGCACCGCCAGCGAAGCCAGCACGGAGAGCTGGCAGGTGAACGCCTTGGTCGAGGCGACGCCGATCTCCGGGCCGGCCAGTGTCGGCAGGATGACGTCGGATTCGCGCGCCATGGTCGATTCGCGCACATTGACCACAACACCGATCTTCATGCCGGCCTTGCGGCAGTAGCGCAGCGACGCCAGTGTGTCCGCCGTCTCGCCCGATTGCGAGATAAAGAAGGCGGCATCGGTCTTCGACAGCGGCATCTCGCGGTAGCGAAACTCCGAGGCGACATCGATGTCGACCGGCAGCCGCGCATAGCGCTCGAACCAGTATTTGCTGATCAACCCGGCGAGATAAGCGGTGCCACAGGCCGAAATCGCCAGCCGGTCGATCTTGGCGAAATCGAATGGCAGGTCGAGCGGCTTCGAGACGCCACCGACGAAATCCACATAATGTGCCAGCGTGTGCGAGATCACTTCTGGCTGTTCGTGGATTTCCTTTTCCATGAAATGGCGCCGGTTGCCCTTGTCGACCATGAAGCTCGTGCTGAGCGACTGCTGGCGTTTGCGGTCGACCTTGTTGCCGTCCATGTCGAAGATGGCAACGTCGTTGCGGCGCACTACCGCCCAGTCGCCGTCTTCCAGATAGGTGATCGAGTTGGTGAACGGGGCAAGCGCGATGGCGTCGGAGCCCAGGAACATCTCGCCATCGCCATGTCCGACGGCCAGCGGCGGGCCATTGCGGGCGCCGACGATCAGATCCTCGTCGCCCTTAAACATGATGGCCAGCGCAAAGGCGCCTTCCAGCCGCTTCAGCGCCTGATGCGCGGCCTCGACCGGCTTCAGGCCCCTGGCCAGTTCGCGCGCCACCAGATGGGCGACGACCTCGGTGTCGGTCTGCGAGGAAAACGTATAGCCGTCGCGGATCAACTCATCGCGCAATTCGGCGAAATTCTCGATAATGCCGTTATGGACGATGGCGAGCCCGTCGGAAAAATGCGGATGCGCATTGGTCTCGTTCGGCACGCCATGCGTTGCCCAGCGCGTGTGGCCGATGCCGATCGTGCCACCGAGCGGTTCGTCCTTCAGCCGGCGCTCGAGATTGATCAGCTTGCCTTCGGCACGGCGACGGGCGAGATGGCCATGATCGATGGTCGCGACGCCGGCCGAATCATAGCCGCGATATTCGAGCCTTTTCAGCGCATCGACGATAAGCGGCGCGACCGGCGAGTTACCGACTATTCCAACGATACCGCACATGGCGCTTCCCCCGACTCTGACTTCAAACCCGGCACTATTTAGAGACTGCCTGGCGACCGCGAAAAATCACATTCCATTTCGTCCGGTATCAGCCGGACTATCCTGCACAGATGCACCATCACAGAGCGCTCTTGCAATCCGGTTACTGCAATTGCTCAGTTTCTCCGCTCATATATCCTATCTCGCCTCAAAGGCTCCTGAAATCAGTCAAAGACATGATGCGGCCATGAACGAACGAATTGACACGGTGACACTTTGGCGTCCGGTTGGGCCACGCGAACTGGAGTTGATCCAGAGTTCAGGGATGCGCGCCTTTCCTCCTCGACTTGCCGATCAGCCGATCTTCTATCCGGTAACGAGCGAGGCCTATGCCACCCAGATCGCCCGAGACTGGAATGTGCCCGCGAGCGGATCAGGTTTCGTGACCCGTTTCGAGGTGCGCCGCAGCTTTCTGGACCGTTACAGCGTCCAGCATGCCGGCAGCCGGGCGCATCTGGAATACTGGATCCCGGCCGAAGACCTGTCCGCCTTCAACGATGCAATCGTTGGGGAAATCCAGCTTGTCGCTGAGTTCCGTTAGGCTATCCTTTTTTGTGGGCAGCCGCGGCCGAAGCGAACCGTTCGCGCAACTCCTTGCCCTTGCCGGGCAGAGTCCGCTGGCGGGCACGGCCGAAGGCCAGTGCATCGTCGGGCACGCTTTCGGTGATGACGCTGCCCGAGGCGATGTAGCCGCCCTTGCCGATCGACACCGGCGCCACCAGCGAGGAATTCGAGCCGATGAAGGCGCCCTCGCCGATATCGGTGAAGAATTTCGAATAACCGTCATAATTGCAGGTGATGGTGCCGGCGCCGATATTGGCGCCTGCGCCGATGCGGGCATCGCCGATATAGGTCAGGTGGTTGACCTTGGCGCCCTCCTCGACGATCGCTTGCTTTACCTCGCAGAAATTGCCGACCTTGGCTTTGTTTCTCAGATCGGCCCCGGGCCGCAGCCGCGCGAACGGCCCGACATCGCAATTCGACGCGATGGTTGCGCCTTCGATATGGCTGAAGGCATGGATCTTGGCGCCCGTGGCGATTTTCACGCCCGGCCCGAACCAGACATTGGGCTCGATGATCGTATCGGCGCCGATATCGGTGTCGTGCGAGAAGAACACGGTTTCTGGCGCAATCAGCGTCACGCCGGAAAGCATCGCTTCATGCCGCCGGCGCGCCTGCCAGATGCCTTCCGCCTGGGCAAGCTCGGCGCGGTTGTTGATGCCGAGGGCATTTTCGAAACTGGCTTCGATGGCGACGACATCAAGTCCTTGCGCAGCGGCGATCTCGACGATGTCGGTGAGATAATACTCGCCCTTGGCGTTCTTGCTGCCGACTTGATCGAGCAGCTTCAGCGCATGCCTGCCGGCGACCGCCATCAGCCCGCCATTGCAGAAGGTGATTTTCTTCTCCTCGTCCGAACAGTCCTTCTCCTCGCGGATGGCGACGAGCTTGCCGGCCTTTTCGATAAGCCGGCCGTAGCCCGAAGGATTTTCCGTACGGAAGCCGACCACGACGACAGCCGCACCTTCGGCCAGCTTCAGCCGCGCCGCCGCCAGTGCTTCCGGATCGATTAACGGCGTGTCGCCAAACATCACCAGGATGTCATCATAACCCCTTGATATCGCTGCCCGCGCGGCAAGCACGGCGTGCGCGGTGCCGAGGCGCTTTTCCTGAACAAAAGTCTCGACCTTCGGCGCGAACTTGAGTGCCGCCTTGCGCATCTCGTCGGCGCCATGGCCGATCACCAGCGCCAGATCACCGCTGCCGGCGGCTTCAGCCGCCTTGACGACGTGGGCAACCATCGGCAGGCCGGCGATTGTGTGCAGCACTTTCGGCACCGCACTCTTCATGCGCGTGCCTTCACCGGCAGCGAGGATGATGGACAGGCAGGATCTCTGGCTCATGGGGACAGCAACCGTTGAAAGGAGTCTGGAATCGAAGCGTTGGTAGCACCGGCGCCATGCTGCACCAATGCGGTTAAATTCCGGTGAGACGGTGGAACCTCCAACCCGCGAGACGCTCAAGCCGATCGGCTCAGGCGGCTTCCGCCTCGTTGCGTGATGCGAAGCCGGGGGCTCGGCCACGACCGTATTGCCGTGGCGAACAGTTCATGACCCGCTTGAAGGCTGTGCTGAAGGCGCTTTCGGATTCGTAACCGAGCGACAGCGCGATGAGGGCGACGGGATCGCTGGAATTCGTCAGCCGGTCGCCGGCCAGCAGCATTCGCCAGCGCGTCAAATAGTCCATGGGCGATGCGCCGACCGTCTCCTTGAATCTAAGCGCAAAGGTCGATCGCGACATGCCGGCCCGTTCCGCCAGCTCCTGTAACGTCCAGCCATGCGCCGGATCGTCGTGCATGGCGCTGATCGCCGCGCCCATCTGTTTGTCCGCCAGGGCAAAGAGCCAGCCGATGCCACCTTTCAATCCTTCCGAAAGATGCAGCCGCAGCGCCTGAACCAGCATCATGTGGGCGAGGTGCCGGATCACCAGAAAGCCGCCCGGTTGTGGCTCGCGCAGCTCCTGCATCATCCGCTCCACCGACCAGCGCAGCGCAGACTGGTCCGACTCTTTGCGGATATGCACAATGGCTGGCAGCATCCGCAACAGGATGCCGGCATGATTGCCGCCAAGCGCGAAGCGGCTGCTGACCAGAAAGAAATCACCGCCGCCATTGTGGGTCACGACACCGCCGGCTCGCGCTGGCGGAAAAATCTTGACGGCTTCAACAGGCGCCAGGCCCATGTCGCTTGCAAGGCGGAAAGGCCGTCCGCTCGGCAGCAGGAAACAGTCCCCCGTCTCAAGGTGCACTGCGTCGGCAACGCCCTCCACCGAAAGCCAGCACCGGCCCGAGACCACCGCTCCCGTCTTGATGCTTTGCTGCTGGTCGGGGAACTGGATCGACCATTCACCACCTGCATCGAAGCCGGCCGACATATAGTTTCGCGGCTTCAGCAGCGAGAGCACATCTGAAAGGGGATCCATGGGTCATTCCGGACGATTGCGAAGATAATACGGACTTTACCGCATAGATCGTATTTTCTCAAGCGCCTATCACGACGCCACCGGGCCGCGAACATGGTCGTGGTCAGAAATGAACAAGGAGAAGTCGTGATGCGTGTTTTCCTTACCGGAGCGACCGGATTCGTCGGTTCTGCCGTCGTTCAAGAACTCATCGGTGCCGGCCATCAGGTGCTCGGCCTCGCCCGCTCGGAGGCGTCGGCCAAGTCGCTTGCCGCGACTGGAGCCGAGGTGCATCGAGGCGACCTCGAAGACCTGGAGAACCTGCGCAGGGGTGCGGCAGCCGCCGATGCGGTGATCCACACCGGGTTCAACCATGACTTTTCGAAGTTCGCGCAAAACTGCGAAATGGACCGGCGCGCCATCGAGGCGATGGGCGGTGCACTCGAAGGCTCCGAGCGCCCCCTGCTCGTCACCTCCGGAACCGCGCTCCAGGCGCGGGGCCGTATCGCGACGGAGGAAGATGCGCCTGTCCCCGCTTCCGCTTCGTATCCCCGCGCCTCCGAAGCGACAGCCGCCGCGCTGGCGGCACGCGGGGTGTGCGCGTCGGTTGTCCGCCTTCCGCCGTCGGTCCATGGCCAGGGCGACCACGCCTTTGTTCCGATCCTCATCGACCTTGCTCGCAAGAAGGGCGTGTCGGCCTATGTCGGCGAAGGGCTCAATCGCTGGCCCGCCGTGCATCGGTTCGATGCCGCCCGCATCTACCGGCTTGCGCTCGAGCATGGCGCCGGTGGCGGGCGCTATCACGCGATCGCCGAAGAAGGCGTGCCGTTCAAGGACATCGCTGGCGTGATCGGCCGGCGCCTGAACGTGCCGGTCGTCGCCAAGTCCGCCGAAGAGGCCGGCGATCATTTTGGCTGGTTCACGATGTTCGCGGCGATGGATGTCCCGACTTCAAGCGAGCGAACCCGCGCGCTGCTGGGCTGGGCGCCGAGCGGACCCGGGCTCATCGTCGATATCGACCAGCCAAGCTATTTCGGAGGCTGAACGGACCACGTAGCTGTGGTACCTTGTGCCGCAGTTACGGCCTCGCGCCTCGGCCGGGCGGCAAACCTATCCCAATTGCCCCAGCACCGGAAAATTCTCGAGCAACCAATAGGACGCCGCCTGCACGCCGCCGGTCAGGAAAAACACGCCGGCCACGACCAGCAGCGCGCCAATGGCTTTTTCGACGCGGCCGAGATGGACGCGGAATTTCCCGAGAAAGCGCATGAAGGCGCCGGAAAACAGCGCCGCGACCAGGAACGGTATGCCGAGGCCGAGCGAGTAGGCGGCAAGCAGCAGCGCGCCCTCGCCCACCGTCTCGCGGCCGCCGGCAAGCGTCAGGATCGGCCCCAGCACCGGGCCGATGCAGGGCGTCCAGCCAAAGGCAAAGGCCAAGCCCATGACGTAAGCGGCGATCAGGCTGGCCGGCTTGCCTTGTGACTGGAAGCGCGCCTCGCGTGAAAGCAAAGGGATGCGCAATACGCCGAGGAAATTCAGCCCCATCAGGATGATCAGCACTCCGGCCGCCATTGCCAGCGGCTCCTGCCAGACCCGTAGCAGATGGCCGATAGTGGAGGCGCCGGCGCCCAGCGCGACGAAGACGGTCGAGAAGCCGAGCACGAAGGCGATGGAGGAATTAACCAGCGCGCCTCGCGCGCCAGCCTTTGCCGCAATGCCGGCTTCGCCGCGGAAATCGTCGACCGACACGCCGGCCATGTAGCACAGATAGGGCGGTACCAACGGCAGCACGCAAGGTGACAGGAACGAAATCGCTCCCGCCCCGATCGCGCTGACATAGCCGACGTCCAATGCCATTTCCGTCTCCCGATGACTGCGCAGCCATATAGCCGCGACAACGGCCATCCGCCAATCACCATCGCGTGGCCCCAGCAAGTCGTCGCCCTCGCCTGGATCTATGGAAAACAGCCCGGGAAGAAAGGGCCGCCAGGCAGCGTTGATCAAACGAAGCGCGTTGTTCCGCGCGCTTTTTCGAATCATCCAAGGAGAAGTCCATGAAAACGATCGCAATCGGCATGGCCGCGCTTTTGCTCGGCACCGTCGTGTCCTACGCCGCCGAGGCGTGGAAGGAAGCAGAAGTCGGCGGCACCAAGATCTACACCGACGCCGGCGGCATGACGCTCTACACCTATGACAAGGACGAGGCCGGCAAGTCGAATTGCTACGACAAATGCGCCGCCAATTGGCCGCCACTGAAAGCTGACGCCAACGCCAAGGCCGAGGGCGAATGGACGATCGTCGACCGCACCGACGGCACCAGGATGTGGGCCTATGAAGGCAAGCCGCTCTACACGTTCATCAAGGACAAGAAGGCCGGCGATGTCACCGGCGAGGGCGTCGGCGGCGTCTGGCATATCGCCAAAGCCGACTGAGCCTTGAGCCTCTGACCCGCTGTAACAGGCGGTAATACGGCTGGTCGCCGGGACGTTGACCCAACCACCCCGGCGGCCAGCTTTTCAGCACAGCAATTCCGTGCGACTGTCTGAGCAAATGCCGGGCTGCATATTGCGCAGTTCACAGCGTCTGTTCAAGCAGGGCTGGCGCGTGCTCGATGTTTCTCTTATATCCGCGGGAGAGTTTGTCCCGTTCTCCAGGATCAATTGCCGGGTTTGTCCAGCGATAGGCTGCCCATTTCCCTTGTCCAGGATTGCGGAAATCGCAAGGCGCGCCGTTGGGTTGCGCATTCGGTGCAGGGCCGCATTTTGACTGCTTGGCCTTGACCGGATGCAAAAGCGCGGCCATGTGAGCGACACATTGAATGAGATTTCGTCGCGCGCAGCGGAATTCTTCTGCCGCATCACAACTGATATGAGACCGTATGGACGTCGTCGTCGTCGAATCGCCGGCCAAGGCGAAGACAATTAACAAGTACCTGGGCAAGAACTACAAGGTTCTGGCCTCGTTCGGCCATGTCCGCGATCTACCGGCCAAGGATGGCTCGGTGCGCCCGGATGAGGACTTTGCCATGTCCTGGGCCGTCGACACCGCGTCTGGAAAGCGTCTCGCCGATATCGCCAAGGCAGTCAAGGACGCCGACGGGCTGATCCTCGCCACCGATCCGGACCGTGAGGGCGAAGCGATCTCCTGGCATGTCCTGGAAGTGCTGAAACAGAAGCGCGCGTTGAAGGACAAGCCGGTCAGCCGCGTCGTCTTCAATGCCATCACCAAGGCGTCGGTGCTGGAGGCGATGGCCAATCCGCGCCAGATCGATGCGCCGCTGGTCGATGCCTATCTCGCCCGCCGCGCGCTCGACTATCTGGTCGGCTTCACGCTGTCGCCGGTGCTGTGGCGCAAGCTGCCCGGCGCCCGCTCGGCCGGCCGCGTCCAGTCGGTGGCACTGCGTCTGGTCTGCGACCGCGAATCCGAGATCGAGCGCTTCATTCGCGAGGAATACTGGCAGGTCGCCGCCATCCTCGGCACGCCGCGCAAGGAAAATTTCGAGGCGCGGCTGACCGCCTTCGAGCGCAAGAAGCTGCAAAAGCTCGACATTTCCAACAAGGCGCAGGCCGACGACATCAAAGCGATGCTCGAAGGCGCCAGCTTCAAGGCAGTGTCGGTCGAAGCCAAGCCGACCAGGCGCAATCCCGGCCCGCCCTTCACCACCTCGACGCTGCAGCAGGCAGCCTCATCGGGTCTCGGCTTTTCGGCCAACCGCACCATGCAGGTGGCGCAGCGGCTTTATGAGGGCATGGAGATCGGCGGCGAGACCACCGGCCTGATCACCTATATGCGAACCGACGGCGTGCAGATGGCGCCGGAGGCGATCTCTGCCGCACGCGATGCGATTGCCAAGGAATTCGGCCCTAAATACCTGCCTGAAAAGCCGCGCGTCTATTCCGCCAAGGCCAAGAATGCCCAGGAGGCGCACGAAGCGATCCGTCCGACCGATTTCATGCGCACGCCGGCTTCCGTCAGGCAGTATCTCGACGCCGACCAGGCGCGGCTTTACGAGATGATCTGGAAACGCGCCATCGCCAGCCAGATGCAGCCGGCCGAGATCGAGCGCACCACGGTCGAGATTGAGGCGATCAACGGTTCGCGTACCGCCGAGCTTCGTGCTGTCGGCTCGGTCATTCGCTTCGACGGCTTCCTAGCCGCTTACATCGAGCAGAAGGAAGAAGATTCGGAAGACGAGGAAAGCCGCCGCCTGCCCGAGATCCGTGCCGGCGAGCAGCTCACCCGCGAGGCGATCAACGCCACCCAGCACACCACTGAGCCTCCGCCGCGCTATTCCGAGGCGTCGCTGATCAAGAAGCTGGAAGAACTGGGCATTGGCCGGCCGTCGACCTATACGGCGATCCTGAAGACGCTCGAGGATCGCGATTACGTCACCATCGACAAGCGCAAGCTGGTGCCGCAGGCCAAGGGCCGGCTATTGTCGGCTTTCCTCGAAAGCTTCTTCGAGCGTTATGTCGAGTACGACTTCACCGCTTCGCTCGAGGAGAAACTCGACGAAATCTCCGACGGCAAGCTAGCCTGGAAGGATGTGCTGCGCGATTTCTGGAAGGATTTTTCCGGCGCCGTCGCCGACATCAAGGAGTTGCGCGTCACCGACGTCCTCGATGCGTTGAACGAGGAACTGGCGCCGCTGGTGTTTCCCACGCGCGAGGATGGCTCCAACCCCCGCATATGTCCGAAATGCGGCACCGGCAACCTGTCGCTCAAGCTCGGCAAATTCGGCGCCTTCGTCGGCTGCTCGAACTATCCCGAATGCTCCTTCACCCGCCAGCTCGGCGACGCAGCCAATCCCAATGGCGAGAACGGCAGCGGCGAAGACGGCACCAAGGTGCTCGGCAAGGATCCCTATACCGCCGAGGAGATCACGCTGCGCAATGGCCGGTTCGGCCCCTATATCCAGCGCGGCGACGGCAAGGATGCCAAGCGCTCCAGCCTGCCCAAGGGCTGGACTGTCGATTCGATCGATCACGAAAAGGCGCTCGCCCTGCTGTCGCTGCCGCGCGACGTCGGCAAGCATCCGGAATCCGGCAAGATGATTTCGGCCGGGCTGGGGCGCTACGGGCCGTTCGTGCTGCATGACGGCACCTACGCCAATCTCGACAGCATCGAGGACGTGTTCTCGATCGGCCTCAATCGCGCCGTCTCGGTGATCGCCGAGAAGCAATTGAAAGGCAAGGGCGGCCGCAATGGGGGCACGCCCGCTGCTCTGAAGGAGCTTGGCGAGCATCCTGCCGGCGGCGGCAAGATCGTCGTGCGTGACGGCAAATACGGGCCTTATGTGAATTTCGGCAAGGTCAACGCGACGCTGCCGAAGGGCAAGGATCCGCAATCGGTGACGGTCGAGGATGCGGTGGCGCTGATTGCGGAAAAGGAAGCCAAGGGCGGCAATGGCGGCAGAAAGCCGTTCCGCAAAGCGGCCGCGCCTGTGAAGAAAGCGGCAGCGGCCAAAAAACCGGCGGCCAGGAAAAAGGGATAGGACGGGTTGGCGCGCAAAGTCTCCGGAAGAAGCCACGGCGATCTGCGCACCGCCGATACCCGTGCCAAGGTCAGGGACAATTACCGGCCTTCGCGTGACGAGATACTGCGTTACATCGCAGAAAATCCGGACCGCGCCGGAAAACGCGACATCGCCAAGGCGTTCGCGCTGCGCGGCGAAGACCGTATCTGGCTGAAGGACATGTTGCGCGATTTGCAGGACGAAGGCCTGCTGACCAAGGAGCGCAAGCGGCTTGCCCGCGTCGGGGCCCTGCCCCACGTCGCGGTGCTCGACATCTTTAGCCGCGACGCCGACGGCGTGCTGCTGGCGCACCCGACCGAAGCGATCGGCAATGGCGAACCTCCGGTCATAGCGATCCGCGTGTCGCGCGGCGGCAATGGCCCGACGCCTGGCATCGGCGACCGGGTTTTGGCCAAGACCTTTCCAACCGACGATCCGGCAGGCCCGGCCTATACGGGCCGGGTGATGAAGATCTTCGAGAAGCGCACCGATGCGGTTCTCGGCGTTTTCCGTGTGCTGAAGGACGGCACGTTCCGCATCGAGCCGGTGGAAAGGCGCCAGCCGGAGCTGGTCGTCGACAAGGAATTCCAGAACGGCGCCAAGAATGGCGACCTGGTCGAGGTCGAGCCGGCGCGGGCCTCCCGTTACGGGCTGCCGAGAGCCAAGGTGCTGGCGGTATTGGGCTCCTTGACCAGCGAAAAGGCGGTCTCGATGATCGCCATCCACGCGCACGACATTCCGCATATTTTGCCCGCCGACGTCATCGCCGAGGCAGAGGCGGTCAAGCCGGCGACGCTTGCCGGCCGCGAGGATTGGCGCGAGCTGCCGCTGCTCACCATCGATCCGGCCGACGCCAAGGATCATGACGACGCGGTGTTCGCCATGCCCGACACCGACGAGACGAACGCCGGCGGCGTGATCGTCACCGTCGCCATTGCCGATGTCGCCGCCTATGTGCGCTATGGCACGGCGCTCGACCGCGAAGCGCTGAAGCGCGGCAATTCGGTCTATTTCCCCGATCGTGTCGTGCCGATGCTGCCGGAGCGCATCTCGAACGACCTCTGTTCGCTGCGCGAGGCCCAGGATCGTCCGGCGATAGCGGTGCGCATGACTTTCTCGGCTGATGGCCACAAACTCAGGCACTCCTTCCATCGCATCATGATGAAGTCGGCGGCGAAACTCGCGTATCAGCAGGCGCAAGCGGCGATCGACGGCGCACCGGACGACACGACTGGCCCGATCCTCGATGCGGTGCTGAGGCCGCTATGGGACGCTTACGCGATCCTGAAGCGCGGCCGCGACACGCGCCAGCCGCTCGAGCTCGATCTGCCGGAGCGCAAGATCCTGCTCAAGCAGGACGGCACCGTCGACAAGGTCGTCGTGCCGGAGCGGCTCGACGCGCACAAGCTGATCGAAGAGTTCATGATCCAGGCCAATGTCGCCGCCGCCGAGACGCTGGAGGCGAAGCGGCAGGCGCTGGTCTACCGCATCCACGATGCGCCCTCGCTCGCCAAGCAGGAATCGCTGCGCGAATTCCTGCAGACGCTCGGCCTGTCGCTGGCGCGCGGTGCGCAGATGCGGCCGAACCAGTTCAACGGCATCCTCGCTCGCGTGCGCGGCGCCGACAATGAGGGACTGGTCAACGAAGTGGTGCTGCGCTCGCAGAGCCAGGCCGAATATTCGCCTGCCAATATCGGCCATTTCGGCCTCAACCTGAAGCGCTACGCGCATTTCACCTCGCCGATCCGCCGGTATGCCGACCTGATCGTGCATCGTGGGCTGATTGCCGCACTCGGCCTTGGTCCGGGCGGCCTGACGCAGGACGAGGCGGAACGGCTGGAAGAGGTCTCAGCACTGATCTCGGCGACCGAGCGCCGCGCGATGGCCGCCGAGAGAGACACGGTCGACCGGCTGATCGCCGCCTATCTCGCCGAGCGCATCGACGACCGTTTCGACGCCCGCATCTCGGGCGTCACCAAATCGGGACTGTTTGTCCAATTGCCGCAGTACGGCGCGGATGGCTTCATTCCGGTTTCAACGCTGGGCGGCGACTACTATATATACGACGAAACTGCCCGATCGCTTTTCGGAGAACGCACCGGCAAGGGCTATCAGCTTGCCGACCGCGTCGAGGTTCGCCTGATCGAGGTGGCGCCGATGGCCGGCGCGATGCGTTTCGAGATGCTGACCGAACCAAAGCCGCTGCCCGGCTCCAAACGGTCGTTCCACAAGGCCAAAGGCCGCGCCCGGGCGTCGCAATCGCGCCCAGGCACGCGCGGCAGGAGACGGTAATGCCAACAGAACTGCAGGTGGAAGAACGGGCCTTCGGCGGCGAACATCACTCGGGCCGGACCGCCCGGCCACTATTGACGGCAATGAAGCGCGGCATGCTCGGCCGCTGCCCGCATTGCGGCGAGGGAAAGCTGTTTCGCGCCTTCGTCAAGACCGTCGACAAATGCGATCACTGCGGCGAGGAACTTCACCACCATCGCGCCGACGACCTGCCGGCCTATCTTGTGGTGGTCATTGTCGGCCATATCGTGCTCGGCGCCTTCATGGGTGTCGAGGCGACCTCGACGCTGTCGACCTGGCAGCACATTGCCATTTGGGTGCCATTGACCATGATTCTCGCCGTCGTCCTGCTGCAACCGGTCAAGGGCGCTGTCATCGGACTGCAATGGGCGTTTTATATGCACGGCTTTGGCGGTGAAAAAGATCTGATCGAGTCGCATCCCGAGGCTTGAAACCGAGGCTGGCGCAAATCCGCATGGCTGGACGCCACTTTCGCATGAGAGAAGATTCCGCTAGGTCGAGCGCATGGACGGCATGACCAAGGCGGAAGTCGACAAGGTTGAGCGAAGCGCAATCGCGCTCGACAGCCAGCCAATACGCCCCCGTGACGCCGCGACGCTGATCCTGCTCGACCGCAAGGACGGTGAGTTGCTGGTGCTGATGGGCCGTCGCCATGCCCGCCACGCCTTCATGCCTGGAAAATTCGTGTTTCCCGGTGGCCGCACCGATCCGGCCGACAGCCGTATCCCCGTAGCCACTGCATTGCACCCTGACGAAGAAGCGAGATTGACCGCGGGCATCGGCCGCACCAGCGCTGCCCGCGCCCGTGCCATTGCTTTGTCGGCGATCCGCGAAACCTATGAGGAGGCCGGGCTGCTGATTGGCCAAAAAGGCGCCTTCGCGACCGCCAAGCGCGACTGGCAGGGCTTTGTCGAACACAGTGTTATTCCATCACTGCAAGCGCTGCGCTTCGTCGCACGCGCCATCACGCCGCCCAACCGGGTGCGCCGCTTCGATACGCGCTTTCTCGCCGCATGGCGCGACGACGTCGCCGTGGAACTGCCGGGTGGCGGTCCGACCAACGAGTTGGAAGACGTCGTTTGGCTGCCGCTGGCCAAGGCCAGTCAAGCCGACGTTCCAGACATCACGCGCACGGTCCTGGAGGAGCTGGAAACGCGGCTCGCCCAGGATCCGCTGCTGAGGCCCGGCGGTCCCGTGCCGTTCTATCGGCTTGTCCGCAATCGCTTCGTCCGCGAAATTCTCTAGAGCAGCCAGGCATTCCATGACAGTCGATACCCAGCCGCAGAGCGAGGAACGCGTACACTGGCTGCCGATGGTCGCGGCGATCTCTTCGATCAGCGTCGTCGGCATCGCCATCGGCCTCGGCATGCCGCTGCTCAGCGTCATCCTGGAAACGCGTGGTCATTCGGCGTCGATGATCGGTCTCAATACCGCGGTCGCCGGCCTCGCCTCGATCGCCGGCGCGCCGCTCGCCACCCCGCTTGCCATGCGGTTCGGGGTCGCCTGGACGATGCTTGCCATGATCGTCGCCGGGGCGCTGGCCTTTGTCGGTTTCCATTTCGCGCCAGCTTTCTGGATGTGGTTTCCGCTGCGCGTCCTGCTGCACGTCGCGCTGACGGTGCTGTTCATCCTCTCAGAATTCTGGATCAGCACCTCGGCGCCGCCACACCGGCGCGGACTGGTCCTCGGCATCTATGCCACCGTGCTGTCTCTCGGCTTTGCCGCCGGGCCATGGCTGTTCGCTCATCTCGGCAGCAGCGGCTTCCTGCCCTTCGGCGTCACCATCGCTTTGGTGACGCTCGCTGCCATACCGGTTCTGGCAGCACGCAACGAGAGCCCGACGATCGTCGCCGACGGCGAAACCAGCAATTTCCTGCGTTATATCTGGCTGGTGCCGACGGCGACCGCGGCCGTGCTGGTGTTCGGTGCGGTCGAGACCGGCGGCTTTGCGCTGTTCCCGGTCTACGGCAACCGCATCGGCTACTCCGAGGCCGACGCAGCTCTTTTGCTCACTATGATCGGGCTCGGCAACGTGCTGTTGCAGATCCCGATCGGCATGATCAGCGACCGCGTCAGCGACCGCCGCTATCTGCTGATGGCCTGTGCCACGGTCGGGCTTGTCGGCACCGTCTTTATGCCGTTCTTCGCGCAGAATTGGCACTTGATGGCAGCGCTTCTGTTCGTCTGGGGCGGCGTGGTCGCCGCCATGTACACGATCGGTCTGGCGCATCTCGGTTCCCAGCTTTCCGGCCACGAACTGGCCTCCGCCAACGCCGCCTTCGTGCTTTGCTACGGTGTCGGCATGGTGCTTGGCCCGCAGGCAATCGGCATCGGCATGGATGCTTTCGGGCCGTCGGGCTTCGGTTGGGCGCTCGGCCTGTTCTTCGCCTGCTATATCGTGCTGGTTGGCACCAGGCTGCTCCGCAAAATCCTCTGAGTGGGCCCGCTGCCGACATTGCTCCCACTGCTGACTAACTACTGACACCACCATGTCAGGAGCGCTCGCGTATATGCTCCCTCAAAGTGCATAAGCAGGGAGACCTCGGATGATCGACAGTGGCTTTGAGACGAAATCGCTGCGGATGGAATTGCTGCTGCTGGTGACCTTTCAGGCACCGGCCGCCGATGTCGACCGCATCATGGAGGCGGTGGTCGCGATCGCGCCGCTCAGAATGGGCAAATATGACAGCAATGCCTTTCAGTCAGCGGACGGCATCGAACGCTACCGGCCGCTTGAAGGTGCCGCCGCCGGCGCCGAGACGGAATTGCGCAGGCGGCCGGGCACTGTCGAGGTGTCGTTCGAACTGCCCGACGACCAGAAGCTCGCCGCTCGCGTCGTCGAAGCGATTTACCAGGTTCACAGTTATCAGGAGCCGGTGATCCGCATTCAGCCGCTGCTTGCCAGCCGCTCCAAGGGTCTCGACGACCGCGCCAACCCGAACCGCTGGTGGAACACGACTGGAGACTGGAAGAAGGCGCTGCCAGTCACGGAAGACGCTTGAACCTGGACAAGGGTTGACTTTCCGGGCGCGTTCTTTATGTGTCGCGGCAAGTTTCCCGCGTCCGGGTGTTTCCCCGTGCTCCAGCGGCCAAAACTCCACGAACATTAACGGACGAACATCATGGCCAAAGCCGCAAACATCAAGATCAAGCTTCTGTCGACCGCCGACACCGGTTTCTTCTACGTGACCAGCAAGAACAGCCGCACCAAGACGGACAAGCTGTCGTTCCGCAAATACGACCCGGTCGCCAAGAAGCACGTCGAGTTCAAGGAAACCAAGATCAAGTAATCCGGTTTTCTCTCGCAGTACCGAAACGCCGCCTTCCGGGCGGCGTTTTTCGTTTCGGGGATGCAGGACTAGCCGATGCGATCACCGCTTGCCGGATCGAACAGATGCAGCGACGCCGGGTCGGCCGACAGGCGCACGGCCTCACCCGGTTTCACACTGGCCCGACCCATGGCGAAGACGCACACCTGCTGGCCGGCAAGCTTGGTGTAGAATTGAGTCGACAGGCCGAGCGGCTCCACTACGCCCACCTCGCCTTTCAGCGCGCCATTGTCGGCAAGCCGGATATGCTCCGGCCGTAAGCCGACGGTGATCGCATCGCCATCCCTGAGCGGCAACCCGTCCGGCAGCCGCAGCTTCTGGCCGTCGGCCAGTACGGCATCCGACTTGGCGGTCTTTTCAACCACGGCAGGCAGGAAATTCATGCCGGGCGAGCCGATGAACCCGGCGACGAACATGTTGACCGGCCGGTCATACAGATCGAGCGGCGCACCGACTTGCTGGACGAGGCCGTCATGCATGACGACGATACGGTCGGCCATTGTCATTGCTTCGATCTGGTCATGGGTGACATAGACCGAAGTGGTCTTCAATTGCTGGTGCAGCGCCTTGATCTCGGCACGCATATGGACGCGCAGCTTGGCATCGAGGTTCGAAAGCGGCTCGTCGAAGAGAAAGACTTTCGGGTCGCGGACGATGGCCCGGCCCATGGCGACGCGCTGACGCTGGCCGCCGGACAATTGCCGCGGCAAGCGTTGCAGAAGCGCATCGAGCCCGAGCCGCTTGGCGGCACCGTCCACCCTTGCATCGATCGCCGGCTTGCCGGCCTTCCTCAGCATCAGGCTGAAACCCATGTTCTTCGACACGTCCATATGCGGATAGAGCGCGTAGGACTGGAATACCATGGCAATGTCGCGGTCCTTTGGCGCGATGTCGTTGACCAGGCGCTCGCCAATATGGATTTCGCCGTCGGAGACCTCCTCCAGCCCGGCGATCATGCGCAGCAGGGTCGATTTCCCGCAGCCGGATGGCCCAACCAGGACGACGAACTCGCCGTCGGCGATTTCGAGATCGACCGCGTGCAGGACGCGCACGGCTCCATAGTCTTTGCGGACTTTGTCGAGAGTGACGGAGGCCATCGATCTATCCCTTGACGGCACCAGCGGTAAGGCCGGTGACGAGGTAGCGTTGCAGGAAGGCAAAGAACATGCAGACCGGGATCAGCGCCAGGATGGAAGCGGCCATCATCTGCCCCCAGTCGACCGCGAATTTGCCGATATAGGTGAGCAGGCCGACCGCGAAGGTCTTCTGGTCGTCGCTGGAAATCAGCATCAGCGCAAACAGCAACTCACTCCAGGCGGCGGTAAAGACGAAGCCGAGCGTCGCGCCCATGCCGGGCAGCGTCAGCGGCACGATCACCTTGCGCATCGCCTGCAGACGCGTGCAGCCGTCGATCATCGCCGCCTCTTCCAGGTCCCGCGGGATGCCGTCGAAGAAGGATTGCATCAGGAAGGTCGCAAAGGCCGTATTGAAGGCGGTGTAGATGATGACGAGCCCGGTCAGGCTGTTGATGAGACCGATCTGCCCCATGATGCGGTAGATCGGCGGAATGACCATCACCAGAGGGAAGGTCTGGGTGAGCAGAAGCAGGATGGCCAGGGTCGCCTTGCCACGGAAGGAAAATCGCGACATGGCGTAGCCGGCCAGCGTGGCAATGACCGTTACGAAGGCTGCCGTCGACACCGAAACGATAACGCTGTTCAGGAAATAGCGCGGGAAATCGGTTGCTTCCAGCACGGTGACGAAGTTCTGCAGCGTCGTTTGCGACGGCCAGAAAGTGATGCCTTCGGAATAGAGCAGCCGCTCCGGCGTGACCGAGATCTTCAACGTCCAGAAGATCGGGAACAGCGCAAAGGCCATATAGGTGGCGATGGCGCCGTAAAGGCCGATGCCGCCGAGAACGCGCGAGGAGACGGAGCGTCCGGCAATCATCAGACGTGCCTCACCAGCGAGCGGCGGATGCCGATCAGTGCAATCGCATAGACGATGAGCAGCGCAAGCAGCAGCACCGCCACCGCGGAGGCATAGCCCTTGTCCAGCGACTTGAACGCGCTGACATAGATATAGACCGGCACTGTGGCGGTCGAACCGGCAGGCCCGCCTTCGGTCATGACGAAGATCAGGTCGGCGAAGGTGGCGATCCATATCGTGCGCAGCATGACGGTGATGACGATGGTCAGCGCCAGGAACGGCAGCGTCACCTTGGTGAAGCGCTGCCACGGCGAGGCGCCGTCGATCGCCGCCGCCTCATGCAATTCCGAGGGTATCGACTTCAACGCCGCCAAAAGCGTGATGGCAAAAAAGGGAATGCCGAACCAGACATTGGCGACGATCGGCCCCCACATGGCTGTCGAGGGATCGGAGAGCACGTTGGTCGGCTCGGCTTTCAGCCCCAATGCATAGAGCCAGTGGGGCAGCGGCCCGATGATCGGATTGAACAGCCAGGCCCAGGTCAGGCCTGACAGGAAGGACGGCACCGCCCAGGGCAGGAACACCACCGCCTGCACGATCTTTCTGCCCCGGAACGGCGTGTCGAGCAGCAGCGCCAGGCCAAGGCCGAGGAAGAACTGGAAGAACAGGCTGGCTGCCGTCCACCACAGCGTGTTGACGAGCGCCTGCGCGAGCACGGGATCCGACAGCATCGCCTGATACTGCCCAAGCCCGACATATTCGGATTTGAATGCCGAGAACTTGCGGAACGAGTAGCCGATACCGATGACCAGCGGCACCAGGAGCACGACGACCAGCAGCACGATAGCCGGGCTGAGATAGAGCCAGGGCTCGATCGCGGCATGGGATAGCCGCTTCTTTCGCGGTCTGCCGGCGGAGCGTATTTCGGACACGGCATAGGTCATTGGTGCTGGATTGTCTCCTGAAGCAGCGTCGAGGACAGCGCCCTTCTCCCAGTTTACGGGAAAAGATGCCGGTCCACCCTCCGCAGCTGCAGCGCAGCTGCTGCGGAGGACGGGCAGGCAGATGAGAGCCAGCACGAGCCACGACGGGTTGGCGCCGCCCCTCATCCGTCACTTTGTGACACCTTCTCCCCGTGAACGGGGAGAAGGAAGAAAAGCTATTTCTTGTTCTTGGCCAGCCAGTCCTGCTGTTCCTTGGTCAGGAACTTGGCCCATTCGTCGGCCACGTCCTTGGCCGCCTTCTGGCCAAGCAGCACTTCCTGAAAATTCTTGATCGCCACCTGGTCGACGAAATTGCCGAGGTTTTCCAGATGCGTCGGCGGCGTCACCATCTCGTATTTGTCGCCGTTGTTCAGTTCTTCGAACCAGCCCTTGAACTGCTCGGTCCTGAAGTGAGCGTCCTGGTCGGCGCCGTTGTGGATCGGAATGACGCCGACTTCCTTTGCCCATTCCAGATTGTCCTTGGGCGACAACAGCGTCGCCATCAGCTTCCAGGCATCGTCCTTGTGCTGGGAATTGGCGAACATCGCCCAGCCGGCATAACCGAGCGTCGGATAGGATTTGCCGCTCGGCCCGACCGGCATCGGCGCCACGGCGAAGTCGTCGGCGCTCATCTTGTCGGCGATGCCGAGCAGCGCGTCGGGATCCTGGTTCAGCATGGCGCAGGTGCCACTATAGAAGCCGGTGACGGTCTCGTTAAAACCCCAGCTCACCGCATCTTTCGGCGCCAGGCCATTCTTGTACATGTCGGCGAGCATCTGCAGGCCCTTGACCGAGCCTTCCTCGTTGATGGTCGAGGTGCCGTCCTCGTTGAAATAGCCGCCCTTACCAGCGGCAATGTTCATGAACATGTGCATGCCGTTGAAGGCGCCCGGGCCACCGCGCAGGCAGTAGCCGTATTTGCCCGGTATCGCCGAGATCTTCTTGGAGTCCTCGACGAATTCGTCGAGCGTCGACGGCGGACCGTCCAGGCCGGCCTCCTTGAACAGCTTCTTGTTCCAGAACAGCGCGTTCAGGTAATAGCCGTAAGGGATCATGTACTGCTTGTTGTCGACCGTCGAGCCGAACTGCTTGGCGCGCTCGCCCAGCGTTTTGGCATCGTCCCATTTGGCCATGTATGGCCCGAGGTCCTCGAGCTGGCCGTTGGTCGCGTAGAGGCCCATCCAGCGTTCCGGCATCTCGACGATGTCGGGCGTGTCGCCGGCCTGCACCATGGTGAGGAACTTCTCGAACGCCTGGCCCCAAGGCAGCGATACGAGCTCGACCTTGACGCCCGGATTGGCCGTCTCGAACTCGGCGATCTGCTTCTTGAGGAATTCGGTACGCGGCGGGCTGGTAATGACCTCGACCATCTTGACGGTGGAATCGGCCAGCACGCTGCCGGCGGAAATCGCCAGACCCGCGACGGCACCAAGAAGGATGCTCAGTTTTTTCATGTTCAGCACTCCCATTTTGAACGGCTCCTTTTATCTTTTTGCTCGGTCGAAGGCCTGGGCAACGTCGGCCCACAGGTCTTCGACACTTTCCAATCCGACACTGAAGCGGATGGTTCGCGGGCTGACGCCGAAGCGCGCCATCGAATTCAGGCCCGGCGTCTGCTCGAGCGAGGCCTTTGCCGGAACGACCAGGCTCTCATGGCCGCCCCAGCTGACGCCGATGCGAAAGAGTTTCAGCGCATCGACGAAAGCCGGGATGTCGACGTCTTCCGTCACTTCGAATGAGAACAGCCCGGCATAGCCGGCAAGCGTCGCCTTGCCTGGATGGTTGGAATAGGCCGGGTGGTTGACCCGCTCGACATGGCCATGCGCCTTCAGTCGCTCGGCGATGGTCAGCCCGCTCTTCATGTGATGCGGCAACCGCAACGGTAATGTGCGCAGCCCGCGCAGCAACAGCCACGCCTCGAAAGGCGAAAGCTTGCCGCCGAGATAGGAATAGGTCTGCTCGTTGATGTGTCGGATATGGGCAGCCGAACCGGCCACCACGCCGGCGACTGTGTCGCTGTGGCCGCCAAGATATTTCGAGGCGGAATGCAGCACCAGGTCGACGCCATGTGAAATCGGCTTCTGGAACACTGGCGTCGCCCAGGAATTGTCGATCGAGGTGACGATGCCCTGCTCTTTGGCCAGCCGTGCCAGCTGCGTTATGTCCTGGAGCTCGAACATCATCGACGTCGGGCTTTCCAGGTAGAGCAGCTTGGCGCCGGGAAGTGCTGCGGCGACCGCGTCCGGATCGGAACCGTCGACATAGTCGACCTTGATGTTGAGCCGAGGCAACAGCCGTTCGAACAGCCGGTAGGCATCGCCGTAGCAGTTGCGCACGACGACCATTCGCTCGCCGGCACTGACGAAAGCAAGCACCGTGGCGCTGATCGCTGCCATGCCGCTGGAAAAGCCGCGCGCGGCTTGCGCGCCTTCGAGGGCGGCGACACGCGCCTCGAACTCCATCACCGTCGGGTTGTCACCGCGCGAATAGATCGGCTGGCGTCGCCTGCCGGCGAATGTGTCGGCCATCTCGGCATAATTGGCGAAGGTGAAGAGCGAAGTCTGGTAGATCGGCGGGACCACCGCACCGCCGGGAAAAGGCTCATCATGGGCGAGAAGCGTCGCAGCCTCGGCGAGATAGTCGTTTTCGAAACCGGCGGGATGGTCGTTCATTTCTGGCCTGAGAGTTTGAGTTTGGCCGCACCGCGTTTCAGATCGTCCTCGACGGTGGCGATCAGCTTCAGCGCCTCGGCCCGGGCTCCCTCCGGATCGTGCGCGGCGATGCGTTCGAAGATGGTGCGGTGATAAGGGAAGCTGGCGTGGCCGAAGTCGCGCACGCCGAGCGGATGTTCCCAGAAACGGTGGAACAGCTCGTGCATGGCGGCGATGATCTGCTCGAACAGCGGATTGCCGGAAGCGCGGTAGATCGACTGGTGGAATTCCCAGTCCTCCTCCGCCGACATGCCGGCGCGCGTGTGGAAGGCCTGCTCCATAATGTCGAGCTTGCGCCCGATCTCGACGAGATTTGCCTGGCCGGCGCGAACGGCGCAAAGGGCGGCTGCTTCCGCCTCCAGCGCGCGGCGGATTTCCAGCGTCTGCATCAGGCTGGTGAAATCATTGCCGCCGGCCAGCGTCAGCGGCATGTGCAGCATGTCCAGCGACACCACTCCCTTGAGATAAGTGCCGCTGCCTTGCCGCCGCTCGACCAGGCCGAGCCCTTCCCAGCGCGTCAGCGCCTCGCGCACGGTGTTGCGGCTCACCTTGAGGCGCTCGGCAAGGATGCGTTCGGTCGGCAGTCTCTGGCCGGGCCCGAGGGCTTCCCGCATCACAAAGCCGGCCAGGGCCTTGAGCACCGCGTCGTCGCGAGCAGTTGCCTGTATGGGCGAAAGGCCGAATTCGGTCATGCCAACGGGTCACCAAAAATGGCTCAATGGTCCAACCAATTTCTGCATAGAAGACAGGCTCTGTCAATCGGCTGCAGGCACATGCGTACCGCCCCCAGCGTGCTGATCAAAAGGCGGCCTACCTGTCACGGCAAAAAGCCAGCATTTTCTGGATGCTGACACAGAGTCCTGATGTGTTTTGAAATTGGGGGCCGGCCGGCGTTTGGCAGCGGTACGAGGAGGCCACTATGTGCCAGCGCCGGCCGGCCGACCCCACGGACCCAGGAGATGCGGCGGACCTGAGCATCATGGGGTATTCTTCGGGTCGAACCGGCGATCTAGCCTCGTGCCGGTTACGTCTAAGGGCTGCACATTTGCGCACCAACTTATGAAAATCAACAGTTTCTTAACCAAGCCTCGCAAATCGCTTGGATTAAGGTAAATTCGTAACCTTGTCGCGTTGACTGGCTAATTGGTGTCCGGGCTATGCCGCCTTGGCGACGACGCGATTGCGGCCGCCGCTCTTGGCCTCGTAGAGCGCGAGGTCGGCGCGTTTCATCAGCGCAGCGACCGTATCCACCCCTTTCAGCACCGACGACACGCCGACGCTGACGGTGACTTCGATCGCTTTGCCCTCGCTGCCAACGGCAAACGGCAGTTGGGCGATTTCGGCGCGAATGCGCTCGGCTACCTTTTCGGCTACCGCGCCGTCCGTGTCCGGCATCACCACCACGAACTCCTCGCCACCGAAGCGGCAGGCCAGGTCGATGCCGCGCACATTCTTGCGCAGCCGCCGCGCGAATTCGCGCAGCACGTCGTCGCCGCCGTCATGGCCATGCGTATCGTTGATGGTCTTGAAGCGGTCCAGATCGGTGATCATCACCGACAGCGGCCGGCGCCGTGCCACGGCGCGGTCGAACAGCGTCTGCAGATGGCTGTCGAGATAGCGGCGGTTGTGCAGGCCGGTCAGGGCATCGGTCACCGCCATCTCGATGGTCTGGGTGACGCTGGCGCGAAGCTGGTCGTTGTAGCGCTTGCGGCGCACCTGCGTGCGCAGCCGCGCGGTCAGCTCCTGCTGGTCGATCGGCCGCATCAGATAGTCGTTGATGCCGAGTTCGAGGCCGCGGATGATGCGCCCCTCCTCGCCCTCGTCCGCCAGAAGGATGATTGGCAGGAAACGGGTGCGATCGAGCGAGCGCAATTGCGAGCAGAGCCTCAGCGGGTCGAAATCGGCGAAGGCCGTCGAAATCATCACGCATTCGTAGGGCAACTCGGCAGCCTGAAAGAAACCGGCATGCGGATCGGTGGCGACGTCGAGATCGGCACTGCCGCGCAGCATCTTCTGGATGCGCTCGAAGGAGGATTTGCGCTCGTCGACCAGCAGCACCTTTGGCACCGCATCGTCGGCCGCGAAGTTGCGGCTCAAAAGCTCCTCGATGCCGATATTGCGCGTCGTCGAGGCACGCAGCCGCAGCTCGTCGGTCAGCGACTTCAGCCTGACCAGGCTCTTGACGCGCGTCATCAGCTGCAGATCGTTGACCGGCTTGGTCAAAAAATCGTCGGCGCCGGCCTCGAGGCCTCGCACCCGGTCCGAAACCTGATCGAGCGCGGTGATCATCACGACCGGGATGTGCGATGTCGCCGGGTCACCCTTCAGCCGCCGGCAAACCTCGAACCCGTCCATATCGGGCATCATCACGTCGAGCAGCACGACGTCGACCTTGCCGTTCTCGCAGATCTCGATCGCATCCGGCCCGTTGGTGGCGGTCAGAACCTCGAAATATTCGGCGAGCAGCCGAACCTCCAGCAGCCTGACATTTGCTGGGATGTCGTCGACGACGAGGATCCGCGCGGTCATTTCACAAAGCTCCGGCTCGGCTGGAAAGATACATCAGGCATCGCCCAGGTAGGATTTGATGGTTTCGATGAAACGCGGCACCGAGATCGGCTTGGAAATATATGCCTCGCAGCCGCCCTGGCGAATGCGCTCCTCGTCGCCCTTCATCGCGAAGGCGGTGACGGCGATGACCGGGATGACGTGGAGATCATCGTCCTCCTTCAACCATTTGGTCACCTCGAGGCCGGACACTTCGGGCAGCTGGATGTCCATCAGGATGAGGTCCGGCCTGTGCTGCCGCGCCAGATCCAGCGCTTCCAGGCCGTTGCGTGTACGCACCGTCTCGTAGCCGCTCGCTTCGATCAGGTCGCGAAAGAGCTTCATGTTGAGCTCGTTGTCCTCGACGATCATAACCTTTTTAGGCATCGATTTCCCGTCCCGGCTGGCCTTCCACTCGAAGGGTGCCGTCATGCGCCCCTTGTCGGCACGCACCAAACCTGTTCCCACTATACGGCAATATGATTGACGAAACGGAAACCGGCCGCCGGAAAAGCGGTCGGATTCCAGGTCGGCGAGCTTGCTGCCGGAAACACTTGCCACTACTGCGAAAACAGAACGATTCCGCCCACGAAGGAAAAGTAGCGATGGCAAACGCAGCGTCAATGCGCGAGGAAGCCGAAACCATTGCCGTAAAGGCGTTGGGCTTCGTCGCCGCCGATCCGGAACTTCTGCCCCGCTTCCTGGCGATCACCGGCATCGAGGCCCATTCCATCCGCCGGGCGGCCGGCGAGCCGGGTTTCCTGGCCGGCGTGCTGCAGTTCATCCTCGCCCACGAGCCGACGCTGATGCGTTTTTCGGAGGAAACCGGCACGCCGCCGGCCGCAGTGGGCAAGGCGTTGCGGGCACTGCCGCTCGGCGACGACAATCATGAGCATTCGACATAAGCCACGATGCCGAGACTGCGGGCAGATCGAAGAGCCTTCCGCAGACGATGGGCCACTGCTGGTGCTTTATGGCGTTGCCTCTTCCCCACTGTTGTCCGTCCCAACGGGGTCGGCCGGCTTCAGCATGGCGCCGTTGACCGTCACCGAACCGTCGGCTTTGGTGTTGATCACCCATTCAAGCCGGCCGTCCGGCAGCGTCTTGCCAAACCCTTTGATCGCCAGCGCGCCGGTAAAATACTGCGCGGCCTGCGGGTCCGTCTTCGCCGCCGTCTGCAAGGTCTCCACGATCTTGTCGTAGCCGGTGATGTCGATTGTCACGTCCGCACGCGGCTTCTTGCCGGGGAAGGTCATCTCGCCTTCCATCGCAATCTCGATGTTGCCGTTCTTGATCGTGCTGTGTCCGAGAATGGCCTTTGGCGTCTTGGCCAGGAAATCGGCGGAGATCTGGTTGCCGAAATCTGCCGGCAGCGGTGGATCCTTGCTGAAATCAAGGGTTTCGATGGTTTTCTTCGCCATGCTGTCCAGATCGATGTTGGCGCCGCCGAAGTTGAGGTCGATATCCGTCGGCAGCAACGCAACGCTCCAGCTGGGCAGCACCTGCTGCGGTATTGTCAGGCCGGAAACCTTGAACGCGTAGTTGATCTTGCCTTCCTTGGCGATGCCGTCCATGCCGACAGCGGTATTCAGTTGCGTCGCACCGAACTTGCCGACCGGACTCTCCACCACAAGGTCCTTGAAGCCGTAGGTGCCGTCGATCCGCTCCCACAACGGCAGTGCTGCCGTCAGAAGCGATTTGAACTCCGCCCCATCCGCCTTGAATTTGGCTGCATCATCAGTCGCCACGATGAAAGCAAGCAGGTCGAGCAGCGGCTTTGTCCGCAAACCCTTGCCGGCCGCATCCACAGAAAGTTCAGGCGCTTTTACAGCAGCCGGAAAACTCAACCCACTTTTGGGATCGTTGACTTTGATCGTTTCGGCGAAGTTCGTTATTTTTTCCGTCACCGTGAAATCGACGCCGCCGTTTGCGGATTTGGTCGAAACTATTACGGCAGTGCCAGGACCGACCGTGACATCCGCCTGCTGCTTGGGCTCTCGGGTGGTCATCGTCATGCCAGCCATCGAACCGGTTGCGCTCGCGAAAGCGGCCAGGTCGGGGTCATAAACTCCGGTGAACTTGTTGTCCGACACGGAGAGGTCGATGTGCTGCGCCCCCTCAGGGCCAACGAAATCGATAGACCCCTTCGGGGACACGTCCGCCGAAACGTCCCAGTGTCCATCTTTGCGCGGCTTGACCAAGATGAAGTAAGGCGTGATGTCGAACTTGAAGGCTTGCGGCTTTGCCATCAAATCCGTGACTGGCTTGAAGTCGAATGCGAGCTTGTAGGCATCGCCGTCGACTGAAATTTTCACGAACCCGATATCGAACAGCTTCTTTCCGATATAGCGCGCCAGATCGTCGGAAAGCTGCTTCGCCCCTTGCCTGTCGACCGCTTGGCCGAAGGCCGGTCCGCTGCAGGCAAGCAGTAAAACAAGTGGCAAAACGCGCTTCATGTCGATCCTCACTTATTCGCGGCCGTCAAACCGTTTCTATCACTGGTAGGGAATTACCATCACAACCGCAAGGCGAGCCGGACGGATCGATGTCGCCCGCGGCATTGCCTAAAGCACCAGCCGTACCAGCGGCCGGCCCGGCTTGCGCTCGACCAATCGCTGGAACCCGGCCTTTTCGAAGACCCGCGACGAGCCGACGAACAGCCCGATCGAGCGCGAATCCTTCGATAGATCGATCGGGCAGGCCTCGATCAGCCGGGCACCATTTTCCCGTGCGAAGTCGATGCCGCCTGTGACCAGGCGGTGCGACAGGCCCCTGCCGCGTGCCCTGGCGCGGATGAAAAAGCAGGAGATCGCCCAGACGCCGGGATCGGTGGCATCGGCGGGGTCGAGCGGCGCCGACCCCCTGCCCTGGTTGTTCCATTCGGGCACGTCGGCGCGCGGGCCGATCTGCATCCAGCCGACCGCCTGACCACCCTCGAAGGCCAGCAGGCCGGGCGGCGGCCCGGCCTCGATCCGGGCCTTGATATGATCCTTGTTGCGCTCCCGGTCGCTCGCGCGGCGCGCTGCCGGCGACAGCCGGAAATGTGTGCACCAGCAGCCGTAGCAGGCGCCTTGCTTACCGAAAAGATCTTCGAAATCCGCCCAAAGCTCGGGCACTAGCGGCGCTATGGTCGTATTCATGAGTTCTCTCCCGGCCCACCTTGTCGTGGCGTCCGTCCTGACGTACCATTGCATTTGTTCTCTTTATGTTCGCAGCGATGGCGGCCCCTGTCAACAATCCCGAACACGGTTTTTGCCGCGACTGCCTGAATTTTCAGCGCAGCGAGGCACGCCGTTGCGAGCGCTGCGGCAGTCCGCGGCTTGCGCGCCATCCCGAGCTTTACCGGCTGCGCCTTGCCCATATCGATTGCGACGCGTTCTACGCGGCGGTCGAAAAGCGCGACAACCCGGCATTGAAGGACCGGCCGTTGATCATCGGCGGCGGCAAGCGCGGCGTCGTCTCCACCGCCTGCTATATCGCCCGCATCCATGGCGTGCGCTCGGCAATGCCGATGTTCAAGGCGCTCGAAGCCTGCCCGGACGCGGTGGTCCTCCCGCCGGACATGGAAAAATACGTCCGCGTCGGCCGCGAGGTGCGCGCCATGATGCAGGCGCTGACGCCGCTGGTCGAGCCGCTCTCGATCGATGAGGCCTTCCTCGACCTCGCCGGCACCGAGCGCCTGCATGGCCTGCCGCCTGCGGTGGTGCTGGCGCGCTTCGCTCTCAGCGTCGAAAAGGAGATCGGCATCACCGTTTCGGCAGGCCTGTCCTATTGCAAGTTCCTGGCCAAGGTGGCCTCGGACTTCCGCAAGCCGCGCGGCTTTTCGGTGATCGGCGAGGCCGAGGCTATCGGCTTCCTGGCCGAGCAGCCGGTGACGCTGATCTGGGGCGTCGGCAAGGCCTTTGCCGCCACGCTCGAGCGCGACGGCATCCGCACCATCGGCCAGCTGCAGCGCATGGAACGCGGCGACCTGATGCGCCGCTATGGCGTCATGGGCGACCGGCTCTACCGGCTTTCGCGCGGCGAGGACGACCGCCGCGTCGTTCCCGACCAGGACGCGAAAAGCGTCTCGGCGGAAACCACTTTCGACACCGACATCGCCTCCGTCGAGGAACTGGTTTCGGTGCTGAGGGCGCTGGCGGAGAAAGTCTCGGCCCGGCTGAAAAAATCCGGCATTGCCGGACGCACCGTCGTCCTCAAGCTGAAGACCCAGGATTTCAAGATCCGCACGCGCAATCGCCAGCTCGGCGATCCGACCCGGCTGGCCGACCGCATCTTTCAGACCGGGCTCGAGCTGCTACGCAAGGAAGCGGATGGCACGAAATACCGGCTGCTCGGCATTGGCGTCAGCGATCTCTCCGACGATGACCGGGCGGACCCGCCCGACCTGGTCGACGTCAAGTCACGCAAGCGCGCCATGGCCGAAGGCGCCATCGACACGCTGCGCGGCAAGTTCGGCCGCAGGGCGGTGGAAACCGGCTATACCTTCGGCAAGGGCCGTGATGCGCACCCGCCCGAACCGATCGAGGAGTGATAGTGCTAAGTGCGCCGCAGATCGATCCGGCTGGTAATCACGCGCTCGCCGGTTTTCGGGTCGACGTCGATAACGGTCAGCCGCATGCCGTCCTCGCCATTCTTCTCGACCGTCATTTGCGCCTTGCGATCGCCATTGACCTCCTTGGCCCAGCGGATGCCGAGATTGATTGCGTTGCCTTTTCGGCTGCCGCTCAATTGCGCCGGCCCGGTGCGCGATCCGACATAGGTGCCGCTGTATTTCGTCCCGCTGGACCTGAGGTCCGCGCTGATGTCGCGCGTCACCAAGATAAGACCGCGGCAGCTGCCGTCGAGCGACAATGAGTTCGACGTCGCGTCGGAATTGAAGTGACAGGAGACATTCACCGTCGGCGCATCGGTGGTGACCTTGACGATGCCCTTGCCGGCGAAATTCCCCTGGAATGAGCGAAGAAAATCCGGATCGTCGGCATGCGCTGCGCCGGCCCCGGCCGCCAGGCAGCCGGCAAGTACAAATCGTGCGAGTGATTTCATCGGACCGCTCCTCGTTGGTATCCAAACACAGCACGCAAACACTGAGGGACCAACGCTTCCCTCAGCGGCGGGTTCCGGCTTCAACATCACTGTTTGCAACGCTTCACGGCTGGCCCAGTCAAATGCGTCGGCTAGCGGTTGCGATGAAAGCGCCGGCTTGCGACATAGCGCGCATGGTACCCGCACCCTCGATCCCCAAGGCCGCGTTCTGGATGGCGCTGTCGATCGCCTCGTTCCTGGCGATGTCGGTCGCCGGCCGGGCCACGACGGCAGAGCTCAACGTCTTCCAGGTGCTCGAGCTGCGCTCGGTGATCGGCTTTTTCATCCTGCTGCCGCTGGTCATGATGTCAGGCGGTTTTGCGGCGATGCGCACCGGGCGTCCGCTGGCCCATATCGCCCGCAACGTCGTCCACTATACCGGCCAGGCTGCCTGGCTTTACGCCCTGACGCTGATCCCGCTTGCGGTGCTGATCTCGATCGAATTCACCACGCCGATCTGGACCGCCCTGCTGGCGGTCGTTTTCCTCGGCGAAAGGCTCTCCCGGCCACGGCTTGCGGCAATCGTGCTGGGGCTGATCGGCGTGGTGATCATCGTGCGTCCGGGCGTCGGCGCGGTCAATCCGGGGCAGGTTATCGTGCTGGGAGCCGCGGTCTGCTTCGGCGTCTCGGTGGTCCTCGTCAAGTCGCTGACTCGGACGGACAGCGTCGTGCGCATCATCTTCTGGATGCTGATCATCCAGTCGGTGCTTGGCCTCGTCCCGGCGCTGTACGAATGGCGCAACCCGCCGCTCGAGCTCTGGCCGTGGATCCTGCTGATCGCGTTTACCGGCATGTCGTCGCATTTCTGCATGGCCCGCGCACTTGTCTATGCCGATGCGACGGTCATCTCGCCAATGGACTTTTTGCGCGTACCGCTGTCGGCGGTGATCGGATGGCTGCTTTATCACGAGCAGATCGACGCCTTCACCGCCGGCGGCGCCCTGCTGATCCTGCTCGGCAATCTGCTCAATCTGCAGAAAAAAGCCGCCAAACCGGCTGAGGTGGCAGCATCGTAGCCCTGCAATTCAATCGCCATCGTCGGGTATGTTCAGAACGTGCCCACAGGCCTTGCAATGGACGGCGTCAGGCTCGTGCCGCTGCAGCCCGCATTGCGGGCAAGGAAAGAACACCTTGGTGGGACGGAAGAGCGCCTGCGCAAGCCTGACGAACAGCGATATGCCGATGATCATGGTGGCGATCGCGGTGAGCTTGCCGGCCACGCCGGGCAGGACGATGTCACCGAAACCGGTCGTGGTAACTGTGGCGACGGTGAAATACAGCGCATCGACATAGCCTTCGAGACCGCCCACGGTGCGGAAGAAGAAGGTGTAGACGAAGCCGGTGATGACAAAGAGGAACGTCAGGAAATTGATGACCGCGCGGCTCGCCTCGCGCCATCGCCTGAAGCCGCGCATCTCGAGAAATCGCCACAGCGCGCCGCTACGCGACAGCGACCACAGCCGCAGGATGCGCAAAAAACCGAGATTGGCCAGCGCCGTAGGCATCAGCAGAGTCAGCAGGATGAAGGCATCGATCCACGACGCCGGCTGTCTCATCAGGCGCAGCATGTCGTTGGAGGCAAGCAGCCGGGCAATCATGTCGGCGGCGACGAGTGCTGCCACGGAGTAGTCCAGCCAGAGGAACGAGGACGACTTCTGGATCACCGGCGTGGCAATAAAAAAGGCAATGATGGCGAGGTCGATGACAACAGCCGCAAGCTGAAACCGGAACGCCGCCGCTGTGCGCCCGTGATATAGCTTGCGCAGCATGTCGCGGAGCCGCGCCAAGGCTGAAGAATCCTGCGCTCCACTCTTGTCTATTGCATTCATGGCGACTGCGATAACGTTTGGGCCACCAGCCGTCCAGTGTTGCCAGCCGGGCAGCCGGCTACACCAGCTCCACTTCCACCACGCCTGGCACAGCGCGCATCGCCGACGCGATCTGCGGCGAGACGCGGTAGCGGTTGGGCAACTCAATCTCGACCTCGCCCTCGCCGCCTTCCTTGATGACGATGATGCTCACCTGACTGTCGCCACGCTGCCCAAGTTGCGATTGGATTGTCGATGCCGGTGCGTCATTTCTGACGAAGATGCGCAGCGCTTTCTGGATGCGGCTTGCCTCGTCCTCCAGCGACTGCACGGTCTGGATGCGCAGATTGACGCCTTCCGGCCTGTCCTCGGCCGAAACGGTGATCACCACCGAGCGGCCGGGTTCGAGCAGGTCGCGGTATTGTGCCAGCCCCTCCGAAAACAGCACCGCTTCATACTGGCCCGACGTGTCGGAAAACTGCACGACGCCCATCTTGTTGCCGGTGCGCGTCTTGCGTTCCTGCTTGGTGGTGACGGTACCGGCGAGCCGGCCGGCGGCAGCACCGCGTTTGACGGCGGCCGAAAACTCGCCCCAGGTCTGCACCCGTATTTTCTGCAGCGCCGCCTTGTATTCGTCGAGCGGATGCGCCGAGAGATAGAATCCAACCACCTGGAATTCGCGGTGCAGGCGGTCGGCGGCGAGCCAGGGGTCGGTCGCCGGCAGGTTGAGTGCCTGCGACTGTGCGCCAAGCGAGGCGCCAAAAATGTCATGCTGGCCGGTGACGGCATTCTGCTGCGCCAGCGATGCCAGCCCCATCATCCGCTCGACGCCGGCCATCATCGCCGCGCGGTCGAGGCCGAAGCAGTCGAGCGCGCCGGCCATAATCAGGCTTTCGAAGACGCGCTTGCCGACGATCTTCGGATCGACCCTTTCGCAGAAATCGGCGAGGCTCTTGAACGGTTTTTCGCCGCGCGTGGCGACGATGTGCTCGACCGCCGCGTCGCCGACGCCCTTGAGCGCGGCCAGCGAATAGAAGATGCGGTTCTCGCCGACCTCGAAATCCCGGAACGACGTCATCACCGATGGCGCCACCACTTCGATGCCGAGACGCAGCGCATCCTGGCGGAAATCGGCGAGCTTGTCCGTATTGCCCATGTCGAGCGTCATCGATGCGGCCAGGAATTCGACCGGGTCATGCGCCTTCAGATAAGCGGTCTGGTAGGAGACGACGGCATAAGCGGCCGCATGCGATTTGTTGAAACCGTAGTCGGCAAACTTTGCCAGCAGGTCGAAGATGAAGTCGGCTTGCGGCTTGCCGACGCCGCGCTCGACCGCACCGGAAACAAAGCGCTCGCGCTGCTTGTCCATCTCGGCGCGGATTTTCTTGCCCATGGCGCGGCGCAGCAGATCGGCTTCGCCTAGCGAATAGCCGGAAAGCTCCTGCGCGATCTGCATCACCTGTTCCTGGTAGACGATGACGCCTTGCGTCTCCTTGACGAGATGGTCGATCTTCGGGTGGATCGACGCCATCTCCTCCTCGCCGTGCTTTCTGGCGTTGTAGGTCGGGATGTTCTCCATCGGCCCCGGCCGGTAGAGCGCGACCAGCGCGATGATGTCCTCGATACAGTCGGGCCGCATGCCGATCAGCGCCTTGCGCATGCCGGCACTTTCCACTTGGAACACGCCGACCACCTCGCCGCGCGACAGCATGGCGTAGGTTTCCGGGTCGTCGAGCGGAATGTGGGCGAGATCGATCTCGATGCCGCGGCGGCGGATCAGCTTGACCGCCCTGTCCAGCACGGTCAGCGTCTTCAGCCCAAGGAAGTCGAATTTCACCAGCCCGGCCTGCTCGACATACTTCATGTTGAACTGTGTGACCGGCATGTCCGAGCGCGGATCGCGGTACATCGGCACCAGTTCCCACAGCGGCCGGTCGCCGATGACGATACCGGCGGCGTGCGTCGAGGCGTGGCGGTAGAGACCTTCCAGTTTCTGCGCCGTGTCGAGCAGCGTTTGCACGATCGGCTCCCGCTCGGCCTCTTCGGCAAAGCGCGGCTCGTTGGCGATGGCGTCGGCGAGCTTGACTGGATTGGCCGGGTTCGACGGCACCATCTTGCTCAGTTTATCGACCTGACCATAAGGCATCTGCAGCACACGGCCTACGTCGCGCAGCACCGCGCGCGCCTGCAGCGTGCCGAAGGTGATGATCTGGCCGACCTGGTCGCGGCCGTATTTCTGCTGGACGTAGCGGATGACCTCCTCGCGCCTGTCCTGGCAGAAGTCGATGTCGAAGTCGGGCATCGACACGCGGTCGGGATTGAGAAAGCGCTCGAACAGCAGCGAAAAGCGCAGCGGATCGATGTCGGTGATAGTCGTCGAATACGCAACCAGCGAGCCGGCGCCCGAACCGCGGCCCGGCCCGACCGGAATGCCTTGCGCCTTGGCCCATTTGATGAAGTCGGCAACGATCAGGAAATAGCCGGGATATTTCATCTTCTCGATGACCCCGAGCTCGAAATCCAGCCTCTCGCGATACTGGTCGGCCGTGTAGCCGGGTGTGAGCCCATGCGCCGCCAGCCGCGCGTCCAGCCCTTCATGCGCCTGCCGGGCAAGCTCCTGCGCCTCCGCTTTAACCGCTGCGTCGGCGTCGGCGACATCGCGGCCGGCAAAGCGCGGCAGGATCGGGTTGCGGGTCTTCGGATAGTAGGAGCAGCGCAGCGCGATCTCGACGGTGTTGTCGATTGCTTCCGGCAGGTCGGCGAACAGCCTCGCCATATCGGCCTGGCTTCGCAGGAAGTGGTCGGGTGAAAGGCGGCGGCGATTGTCGGCCGCAACCACGGAGCCTTCGGCGATGGCGATCAGCGCGTCATGCGCCTCATAGTCTTCACGAGAAAAGAAAAACGCCTCGTTGGTGGCAACCAGCGGCAGATCGTGGCGGTAGGCGAGGTCGACCGACGACTGCTCGATCGTGCGGTCGTAGCCGGACACGCGCTCCAGCTCGACATAGAGCCGGTCGCCGAACAGGCCCTTGAGCGCCAGGAGCCGGGTCTCGGCGAGTTCGCGGCGGTCCTCTTTCAAGGCATTGCCGATCGGGCCTCGCGGCCCGCCCGTAAGGCAGATCAGACCGTCGGAGTGGCCCTGCAGCATCTCGGTCGTCAGATGCACCGCTTCCCCGGGCGGTGTCTCGAGGTAGACGCGGCTGACCAGCCTGACCAGATTGCTGTAACCGGCCTCGGTTGCGGCGATCAGGACGACGGGCCGCATCTCCGGTCCTTGCCGCCTGCGGTCGCGCTGGCTGTCGCTCGCCTCGCCGGAAAAGGCGAGGTCGATCTGGCAGCCGATGATCGGCTGGATGCCGTCCTTCCCGGCTTTCTGGGCGAATTCCAGCGCGCCGAACAGATTGTTGGTATCGGTGACGGCTATTGCCGGGCACTCGTCCTGCACCGCATGGCCGACGATCTTGCCGAGCTGCAAGGCGCCTTCGAGCAGAGAATAGGCCGAATGCACGCGCAGATGAATGAACCGACGCGCCGCCTGCTCCGCCCGCGACGCCTTCGCATAGGCCTCGCGCAGCAAGGGATCGCGTGGAAGTCTCTCATCCGCCATGGTTTTTTCGCGCCGCCTCACAAGGACTCAGTCGATGAAGATGTATTGTCCGGCACCGGGTAACACGAGTCCAGCGGAAGCGATTGGAGCTTTGTGAGTTTAGAGCAACCGCCGAACCTGCCAATCTCCCCCCTCGTGGGGGAGATGTCCGGCAGGACAGAGAGGGGCGCTGTCCCGCCGACGTCAGGCCTGAAAACAAAAAACCCGCCACAGCGGGCGGGTCGTTGGAGCCATTTAGCACGATACCCAAATTAATAGCATAGCTGCCGGCACAAAGCAAGAACAAAATACGTTGCGGCGGCAAAAAAGCGAATTCCGCACGCCCGAGCCTCGTTGCCCAACGAATTGTCAGGTCGCGTTTCTTCGCGCCACTCTCTGTCCTGCCGGACATCTCCCCCACGAGGGGGGAGATTGGCCGTCACCTCGGCTTTCGCTAATCTCCAACGTCCCAGGCCGGCGCCGAGGCGGATTTCAGCCTCACGCGAATTGCATGATCACCGCATCGACCGCAAGGCTGTCGCCGGGCTTGGCGTTGAGCTTCGATACGATGAGATCGCGCTCGGCGCGCAGCACGTTTTCCATCTTCATCGCCTCGACCACCGCCAGCGTCTCGCCGGCCTTGACCTCCTGCCCCTCGGCAACCGCAATCGACACGACGAGGCCAGGCATCGGGCAGAGCAGCATCTTCGACGTGTCCGGCGCCACTTTTTCCGGCATCAGCCTTTCGAGTTCGGCGGTGCGCGGCAGCATGGCGCGGGCTGTCACAGACATGCCTTTCCAGGCAAGGCGGAACCCGTTCAGCACCGGCCTGACCTGCGCCGCGACTTTGCGGCCGCCGACCGTGCCGCGCCAGATGAGATCGCCCGGCCGCCAGTCGGAGGTCACCCTCAGTGCCTTGTCGCCGTCGATTGTGAGGTCGAGCTCCATCGGAATGGAAATCATGCCTTCGACGATGGCGACCGAAAGATAATCCCGGCCGATCTTCACCGCCCAATCGCGTTTCAAGGCGCCGGAATGCGGCGCCAGCCGCCCGCCCAGCCGGTCGAGCCGGTCGCGGCGCAGCAGTTCGACCGCGGTGGCGATCGCGGCCAGCACCGCTTTCTCCTCGGCGTCTGGCACGATGGGCGCGAAGCCGTCTGGGTATTCCTCGGCGATGAAAGCGGTCGATATCAGCCCTTCCCGCCAGCGCGGATGCTGCATCAGCGCCGCCAGGAACGGTATGTTGTGCTCGATGCCGTCGACGACGAAACTGTCCAGCGCTTCCGACATCGCATCTATTGCCGCAAGCCGTGTCGGCGCCCAGGTGCACAGCTTGGCGACCATCGGATCATAGAACATCGAGATTTCCGAGCCTTCGGTGACGCCAGTATCGTTGCGGATGACTATTTCGCCAAATTGCCCCTCGTCCGGCGGCCGGTATCTCGTCAACCGGCCAATCGACGGCAGAAAGTTGCGATATGGGTCTTCGGCATAGAGGCGGCTTTCCACCGCCCAGCCGTTCAGCTTGACGTCGCCCTGCTTGATGGCGAGCTTTTCGCCGGCTGCCACGCGGATCATCTGCTCGACCAGGTCGATCCCGGTGACCAGTTCCGTCACCGGATGCTCGACCTGCAAGCGCGTGTTCATTTCCAGGAAATAGAAGTTCTTGTCGCTATCGACGATGAATTCGACCGTGCCGGCGCTCTGGTAGTCGACCGCCTTGGCCAGCGCCACCGACTGCTCGCCCATGGCTTTGCGGGTCTTGGCATCGAGGAACGGCGACGGCGCCTCTTCTACGACCTTCTGGTTGCGGCGCTGGATCGAGCATTCGCGCTCGCCGAGATAGAGCGTGTTGCCATGGGCGTCGGCGAGCACCTGGATTTCGATATGGCGCGGATCGACAATGAACTTCTCGATGAAGACGCGGTCATCACCGAACGAGCTTTTGGCCTCCGACCGCGCCCGGTCGAAGCCGTCGCGCACCTCTGCCTTGCTCCAAGCGATGCGCATGCCCTTGCCGCCGCCGCCGGCCGAGGCCTTGATCATCACGGGATAGCCAATTTCGCCGGCGATCTTTTCGGCATGGGCGGCGTTGTCGATGACGCCGAGCCAGCCGGGCACCGTCGAAACCTTGGCGGCGTTGGCGAACTTCTTCGATTCGATCTTGTCGCCCATTGCCTTGATGGCCTTGGGCTTCGGGCCGATGAAGACGATGCCTTCCTGCTCCAGCGCCTCGCAGAAGGATGCCCGCTCGGACAGGAAACCGTAGCCGGGATGCACGGCCTCGGCCCCTGTCGCCTTGCAGGCTGCGATGATCTTTTCCGGGGCCAGATAGCTTTGCGCGGCGGGAGAAGGGCCGATATGCACCGCCTCGTCAGCCATTTCGACATGCACCGCGTCGCGGTCGGCGTCGGAATAGACCGCGACGGTGGCGATGCCCATCTTGCGCGCAGTCTTGATCACGCGGCAGGCGATCTCGCCACGGTTGGCGATCAGGATCTTTGTGAACATGCAGGCCTCGTCCCTCGGCTGCCCTTCTTTTCTGGGCTTCCCGTTTTATGGGCTTCAGGGGGCCGGTCAAGGCAAAGTCGGAGCCTATCCCGGATGCAAATCGGCGAGCTCTGACGAAAATCCGGGATCAGAACGTCGCTTCGTGCATAGCGCAGAGCTGAGTGGTAAGTTAAATCTAACCTGGATTGCAGACTGCCATGGGAGGATTGCCTGATGAAAACGCGCGCCGCTGTCGCCGTCGCCGCCGGAAAACCGCTGGAGATCATGGAGGTCGACCTCGACGGTCCCAGTGATGGCGAGGTGCTGGTCGAGATCAAGGCAACCGGCATCTGCCACACCGACGAGTTCACGCTGTCGGGCGCCGACCCGGAAGGCCTGTTTCCGGCGATCCTCGGCCATGAGGGCGCCGGCATCGTCGTCGACGTCGGCAAGGGCGTCACCTCGGTCAAGAAGGGCGACCATGTCATCCCGCTCTATACGCCGGAATGTCGGCAGTGCCCCTCCTGCCTGTCGCGCAAAACCAATCTGTGCACCGCGATCCGCGCCACGCAGGGACAGGGCTTGATGCCTGATGGCACCTCGCGCTTCTCGATCGGCAAGGACAAGCTGTTCCACTATATGGGCTGCTCGACTTTCTCCAATTTCACCGTGCTGCCGGAGATCGCGGTGGCCAAGGTCAATGCCGACGCCCCCTTCGACAAGATCTGCTACATCGGCTGCGGCGTCACCACCGGCATCGGCGCTGTCATCAACACGGCCAAGGTCGAGCAAGGCGCGACCGCTGTCGTCTTCGGCCTCGGCGGCATTGGCCTCAACGTCATCCAGGGCCTGCGCCTTGCCGGCGCCGACATGATCATCGGCGTCGACCTGAACAACGACAAGAAGGCCTGGGGCGAGAAATTCGGCATGACGCATTTCGTCAATCCGAAGGAGGTCGACGGCGATATCGCGGCTCATCTCGTTAACATGACCAAGCGCGGCGCCGACCAGATCGGCGGCGCCGACTACACGTTCGACTGCACCGGCAATACGAAAGTCATGCGGCAGGCGCTTGAATCGTCCCACCGTGGCTGGGGCAAGTCGGTCATCATCGGCGTTGCCGGCGCCGGCCAGGAGATCTCGACGCGGCCGTTCCAACTGGTTACCGGCCGCACCTGGATGGGCACCGCCTTCGGCGGCGCGCGCGGCCGCACCGACGTGCCGAAGATCGTCGACTGGTACATGGACGGCAAGATCGAGATCGATCCTATGATCACCCACACGCTGAAGCTCGAGGACATCAACAGGGGCTTTGACCTTATGCATGAAGGCAAGTCGATCAGGAGCGTGGTAGTCTATTGAAGGAGGTACTGATCCGGGTTCGGATCCGATATCCGAATTTCAGTGAGTCGCTCAGTATGCAGAGCTGGCAATTCGGCGAACATCTTTGGGTAGCGCTTAGGAATAGCAACCGCATTCGCATCGACCTCGATGATATCGACCGTGGCAGAGAAGAAATATCGTTTCTGGTGCGTGATACATATCTGAGCAAGGCGCTCAAGGTGGTTGAGCGCGTCAAGCACACCGTATGGAGAATGAAGCGGTAATCGAAACGGAACCAGCATAGAACCAAGGGAGGAAACAAAAATGCCGGAAAAACTGCATCCTAAGATCGACAATGGACTGCCCCGGGAAAAGGCCGACTTTGCCGGCGGCACGCTGGTCTGCGCCTGCACCAGCAACCCGGTCAAGGTGAAGGTCAAAGGCCAGATCGCCCATAACCATGCCTGCGGCTGCACCAAATGCTGGAAGCCGGAAGGCGCATTGTTCTCGGTCGTGGCGGTTGCCGGTACGGGCGACGTGACGGTGACCGAAAACGGCGACAAGCTGAAGGTGGTCGATCCGGGCGCGCTGATCCTGCGCCATGCCTGCACGGGTTGCGGCGTCCACATGCATGGCCCGGTCGAGCGCGATCACGCGTTCAAGGGGCTCTCCTTCATCCATCCGGAGCGCTTCCAGGAGGATGGCTGGTCGCCTCCAGGCTTCACCGCCTTTGTCTCGTCGATCATCGAATCCGGTGTCGATCCGAGCCGCATGGAGGGTATAAGGTCACAGCTGAAGTCGATCGGGCTCGAGCCTTATGACTGCCTCAATCCTGGCTTGATGGACTATATCGCCACCTGGACGGCAAAGAGATCCGGCGCGTTGCCGGCCTAGTAGCCGCTCGACTATCATCGATCGAGCCGGGCGACGTCGCCCGGCTCTTTCACATTTGGAACAACGATGCCCGCACCCGCTATTCTCGTCGATGCCGATGCCTGCCCAGTGAAGGCCGAGGTCGAAAAGGTCGCCGAGCGGCACGGCATCGTCGTCACCTTCGTCTCCAATGGCGGCTTGCGTCCATCGCGCGATCCGATGATCCGCAATGTCGTCGTCTCCAAGGGTGCGGACGCCGCCGACGACTGGATTGTCGAAAGTGCCCGGCCCAACGACATCGTGGTGACCGCCGACATCCCGCTTGCTGCCCGCGCGGTGGCGCTTGGCGCCCATGTACTCGGCCCGACGGGACGCCCGTTTACGCCTGAGACGATCGGCATGGCGGTGGCGATGCGCGACCTCAAGCAGCACCTGCGGGAGACCGGCGAAAGCAAGGGCTACAATTCGAGCTTCGCGCCGCAGGATCGCTCGCGGTTTCTCGGCGAGCTTGACCGCATCTTGCGGCGGGCGCTGAAATCCGCCTCAGCGGACTGAAACCATGACGACCGGTACCCCCACCAGGATGCCCATGCAACGCCACACGCCGTTCGCGCTGTCGGCCTGCATCGGCGTGGCAGCCTTCGCCGCAGCGCTGATCTGGCGTGCGCCGCTTGCCTATTCGATCGGCGCCAATGTGTTCTTTGCCGCCTATCTCTGTCTTGTCGTCGCTCACATGCCGCGGCTTACTGGCAGCTATCTGCGCAAGAATGCAGGCGACACGGACCTGCCGGTGCTGGCCATCTTCGCGGTCACGCTGGTTGTGGTCGCAATTGCCATCATCTCGTTGTTTCAATTGATCAACAGGGAGAAGAGCGCGGATCCCGTCGAGCTTACGGTGGCGTTGTTGTCTATCCCGCTTGGCTGGTTGACCATCCATGCGATGGCGGCACTTCACTACGCACATCTCTATTGGTTGGACGGCGACGCGATGGATGGCGACACCAAAAAGAAAATTCCGGTCGGCGGCCTCGACTTCCCGGGCGGCAAACGGCCGGAAGGCTCGGATTTCCTCTATTTTGCGACAGTGATCGGCATGACGGCGCAAACCGCCGACACCAACATCACGACCTCGCAAATGCGGCGTGTCGTGCTTGTGCATTCGATCCTGTCGTTCTTCTTCAACACGGTCATCGTGGCAGCCGCGGTCAACCTCGCAGTCAGCCTCGGCAGTCCGTAATAAATCCGTGATCGGGTGAAACATCGCTTAAGCTGGCGACGTATTGGGAGGAGAAGAGATCTGACAGGCCGCGGCGAACACGCGGCCGGAGGGAACAACAGATGGAATCGCTTGCCAGAAACCAAGCCGCCGGAGCAGATACCGCCGCGCCGAGCGATGCGACGCTGATCTATCGGCAGTCGCGCTGGACGCGGCTGACGCATTGGCTATGGGCGATCGCGCTGTTCTTCATGCTGCTTTCCGGTCTGCAAATATTTAACGCCCGCCCACAGCTCTACATCGGCAAGGAGTCGGGCTTTGGCTACAACAACACCATCTTCGCCATCGGCGCCGAGAACACGGTGACTGGCCCGCGCGGCTATACCGAGATCTTCGGCAAGCGCTTCGATACCACCGGCGTGCTCGGCTGGTCGGGTCCGGCCGGCCAGGAGACCTCCCGCGCCTTCCCGTCCTGGGCGACGATCCCTTCCTACTACGATCTCGGCACCGCGCGCGTCGTTCATTTCTTCTTCGCCTGGGTGCTGACCACCACGCTGCTGGTCTGGCTGGTCGCCAGTCTGATCAACGGCCATTTGCGGCGCGATCTTGCCCCGCGCCTCGATGATATCAGGCGGCTGCCGCGAGACATTGTCGACCACGCAAGGTTCAGGTTCCACCACAGGCGCGAATACAACACGCTGCAGAAGATGGCTTATGGCGGCGTGCTGTTCGTGCTGCTGCCGCTGATGATCGTCACCGGCCTGGCCATGTCGCCGAGCATGAACTCGGTACTGCCATTCCTGAACGACCTGCTCGGCGGCCGGCAGACGGCGCGCACCATTCATTTCACGGTGATGCTGCTGCTCGTCGCCTTCTTCATCATCCACATCCTGATGATCCTCGCCGCCGGCCCGATCAACGAGCTGCGTTCGATCATCACCGGCTGGTACCGAACCGACCCGCCGGCGCATGGCGACAAAGCACCCGAGAGGAGCGCCTGACATGGCGAAATTCGAGATCAGCCCCAAGCTACAGACAAGCCGAAGAAAATTCCTGACCTCGGCCAGCCTCGGCCTTTCCGGCATCATGCTTTCGGGCTGCGACGCCTTCGACAGCCAGCTTGGCGTCGGCGACGGCCTGCGCAGCTTCCTCGAAAGCGCCAATGGCCTGACCTGGCGGGCGCAGCGGCTGCTTGCCGGCCGTGACGCGCTGGCGCCGGAGTTCACCGAGGCCGACATTCGCCAGCCGCAGCGGCCGAACGGCGTCACCGCGCCCGACGACGATTTCTACAAGGGCCTGCTCGCCAACGATTTCGCCGACTGGCGGCTGGAGGTTTCCGGCCTCGTCGAAAAACCGCTGTCGCTGAGCCGCGAGCAGCTGATGAACATGCCGAGCCGCACCCAGATCACCCGCCACGACTGCGTCGAAGGCTGGAGCTGCATTGCCAAATGGACCGGCACGCCGCTGTCGCTGGTGCTCGACCAGGCGGTGGTCAAGCCGCAGGCGCGCTACGTCATGTTCCACTGCCTCGATACGATCGACCGCAGCCTTGCCGGCGATATCAAATATTACGGCTCGATCGACCTGATCGATGCCCGTCATCCGCAAACGATCCTTGCCTATGGCCTCAACGGCAAGCCGTTGCCGGTCGAGAACGGCGCGCCGCTGCGCGTCCGCGTCGAGCGCCAGCTCGGCTACAAAATGCCGAAATACCTCACCAAGATCGAGCTGGTCGACGGCTTCGCCAATGTCGGCGGCGGCAGAGGCGGCTATTGGGAGGACAATGGCTACGACTGGTACGGCGGCATCTGACCGAAACCTGACTTAAGCCTCATTTAACTGTCGTCGTCGCTGTCGTCGCCGTCGCTGCGCAGGGCCGGATTCAGATCAGGATTGTCGTCAGGGGTAACAAGCTTCCCCAGCCCGTGCGGTCCTTGGTAGTTGCCGTGGGTATCGAAGTTGGGATTGCCCTGATTGTCGAATTGCGGCGTCGGATCGATCGATTGGTCGTAACGGCGCGGGCGCGGCTTCGGATAGTAATTGTCGGAATGATGGCGGTGCGAATTGCCGTCGTCGAGAATGGCGCCTACCACGCCGCCGACGATAATGGCTGCAGCGACGTCGCCAGCAGAGGGATTGCGGTTGGGGCCGGCGACTGCGAATTCGGCCGAGCAACCATTGTCGACCCAGATGCCGCCGCCGTCATAGCCCCAGCTTCTACCATATACGCAACGCGCCTTCGAAAGCCTGGAGGTCAACTGCACGCCACGTCGCGTATCGATCCCGCAATAGGAATAGCGGTAATCGGCGCTGGAGCAGACCATGCGTTTGCCCCCGCAGCCTGCGCTGCCGCCGGCAGCAACGAAAGCTTCGCCGGGTTGCCCAGGATGCAAACCAGGAACATCATCGAACTGCTAACCGCCATCCGTGCCGACATCGCAACTCTCCATCAGGGTCCGCTATCGACAGAATGGCACCTCTGTGTAAATCTGACAACCGGACGGGCTCAGCGAGGTTATATTAATGCGCGCTAAGATGATCGCCACAACTATACTTGCCCTTTCTGCCTGGTTGGCTTTGTCGCTGCTGCCAGCCCGGGCGGATGACAGCCTCAAGCGCATCATCGACCAGAAGACACTGACGGTCGGCGTGGCGCTCAACCCGCCATGGATCCTCAAGAAGGCCGACGGGAAGTTCGCCGGCTATGATGTCGACCTGACCAATGCGCTGGCGTCTGATCTCGGCGTCGACCTGAAGCTGGTCGAGGTGCATTGGAACGACCTCAAGACACGACTGCTCAAGGGTGATTTCGACATGATCGCGGCGGGCTACGCCAGCACGCCGGAACGCGCACGCGAGGTGGTGTTCTCCAACCAGACCGGTACCGCCGATATCCGCATGGTTGCGACGATCGCCAGCCTTGGGAAAAGGCCGGGAAAGGCAGTAGCGGCGCCGGCATACAAGATCGCCGTGTTGTCCAATTCCACCGATGAAGCCGCCGCGAAGGAAGCTTTTCCTAAGGCGACCATCCTTTCTTTCGACAATACCTCAGATGTTTTCGCCGCGATCATCGGCGGCGACGCACAGGCGATGGTCGCCACATCGCCAACGCCGCAAATGGCCGCCAGGCTCTATGACGCGAAATTGAAAATGGTGGGCGGTCCGCTGTTGCGGACGCCGGAGGCGTTTGCCATGCGGCCGGACGATGTCCGCCTCATCCAATACGTCAACAACTGGATCGGCGCGCGTACCGCTGACGGCACCATAGGCGGCGTGCGCCGCTACTGGTTCGGCAGCTTCAAATGGATGTCGCGGTTCGACACCGGCGCCAAGCCGGAACCTGCCAAGCAATAGGTTGGCGACCTGTTATGCGACCTTGTCGATCAGCGGCTTGAGCGCCGGGTGGATTTCCGGCGAGGCGTGCTTGATCAGCGTCAGCAACGCACGCTCGTTCTCCTGCAGCGGCCGGTCGCCGATGTGTTCAGCCAGCCATTTCGCCTCGCCGGCATCGACCGTCTCGGCGCGGCGGGCCAGAGCCTCGGCTGCGTTGTTCCTCGATTCCCATTCGGCCTCGACGTCGCCCGGTGAACGATAGGCCTCCATAATGCCGGACAGGCCACCCGACACCATGCGGCTGAAGAAACCGCCGATCTCCGGATCGGCCTGCTCGAAAAAAGCATCCCGGCGCAGCGCCACATCGCGCACCGGCGCTTCGTAGCCGGCCGAACACATGACGAAATTGGCGATCGCCTTGACGAACAGATCGTTCCACGACGGATCATTGTCGCCCGCCACTGTCCGCTCGTTGATCTTGAACAGCACCTCGGCCTCGGCGCGGCTGATGGCGATGTTGCCATCGCCGCCATAGGCGTAAAGGATGCGGCGCAACAGCTCGACCTCAGCCTTGGCTATCGACCCAGGGATAAGCCTGCCGCCGGTCGTCAGCGGCCCCTTGCCATCCACGACCGCATGAGCGACCTGCTCCAGCGCATAGCCGGAAAGCGTGCTCGGCGATGATTTGGCAACTTCCAGCACGTGCACTAGCAACTCGAGTTCGGTTCGGCTGTCAACCATGCCGTCGCGCGAAATCGCCCGGATCAGCCAGTCGGCATTGTCCTGGGAAACATAGCCGGCCGGCTGTTCCTGGTGGACGATGAAGTCGGTGACGGCCTCGACGAAAAACTCGAGCCATTCCGCGCATTTGTCCCTCGCCGTCGCGTCGAGCGCAAACAGCGCCTCGGCCTCGCCGCGCGTTACCACGCCGTCGCCGAACACTTCGCCGCGCAGCATGACCACGTCTTCCGCCGTGATCCGATTTTTCGAGGTCAGCCCGGCCACTGGCGCGCTCATGATCAATTCGCCCATTTTGTTCCCCGCCCGCCGCCGGCAATTGCCGGCCCTTATCCGGCATATCAGCAAGGTCTTGAGAAACCGGCAAGCGGCGTGGTTAGCGAAGGCTTGCCTGTAAAGAAGGCCCGCAGAAGACTGCCAGTAAAAATGTCGCTGGCAGGTGACAAGGTGTCGTCCACGGGCTATGGATGACGAGTCGAGGGCTCTTAACCGAGTCCTACCTGTTTGCGGGAGAGAGCAGCGAGAGCTGCCGCCGAAGGGGAAATCGCCCGAAATCTCTCAGGCAAAAGAACCGTAGACGGGAAAGACACTCTGGAAAGTCGGGGCTTGCCCCCGCGCCGAAGGTGTAAGCGCTGCCGACAGAGTTACGGGGCGCGAGTCTCTCAGGCTTCAGACAGAGGGGCACGGACTGGTCGCCATTCGCGACCGCTTGCGTGCGACTCTGGAGATGACATGACGGGCGACGACACCAAACACCTTCCCCTCGAAGATCTGCACATGGCAGCCGGTGCGCGCTTCGGCGCCTTCGCCGGCTGGTCGATGCCGCTGACCTATCCGGCCGGCGTGATGAAGGAGCATCTTCACAGCCGCGAGCATGCCGGCCTGTTCGACATCTCGCACATGAAGCTGTTCGAAATCAGCGGCCCGGGCGCAGCAGCGCTTCTGAACCGCGCCTGCCCGTTCGATGCCGGCGCGCTTCAGGTTTCCCAGTCCAAATACACGTTCTTCCTCAATGAGGCCGCCGGAATACTCGACGATCTGATCGTCACCAGGCTCGGCGTCGAGCGCTTCATGATGGTCGCCAATGCCGGCAACGCCGCCGCCGACGAAAAGCATCTGCGTGAACTTGCCGAGGATTTCGACGTGAAGGTGGACGCGCTCGACCGCGTCTTCCTGGCCATCCAGGGCCCCGAGGCATGGGCTGCCCTTTCCCGCGCCGGCATCGAGACCGGTTCGCTGGTGTTCATGCACGGCATCGAGCCGCGCGAAAACTGGTTCATGAGCCGGTCGGGCTATACCGGCGAAGACGGTTTCGAGATCGGCCTGCCGGAAGCGGACGCGCGAACCCTCGTCACCAGGTTGCTCGAGGACGAGCGAGTGATGTGGATCGGCCTTGCCGCCCGCGACAGCCTGCGGCTCGAAGCAGGACTGTGCCTGCACGGGCTGGACATCACGCCGGAGATCGATCCGGCCAGCGCCGGGCTGATGTGGGCCATCCCCAAGGAGGTTCGCGCCTCTGGCGCGTTCATCGGCGCCGATGCATTGCGCGCCATCCTGGAGCGCGGCCCGGCGCAAAAACGCGTCGGCCTGAAGCCGGACGGCCGCCAGCCGGTGCGCGCCGGTGCTGCCCTTTTCGACGCCGACGGCAACCCTGCCGGCCATGTCACCTCAGGCGGCTTCGGCCCCTCGGCCGGTCATCCGGTGGCAATGGGCTACGTCCGGACGCCGCTTGCCAAGCCCGGCACAAGACTGTTCGCCGATGTCCGCGGGACGAAAATCCCGGTCGACATCCACCCCTTGCCCTTCACGCCCCATCGCTACCGCAAAGGATGATTTCAATGGCAAAGACCTATTTCACCGAAGATCACGAATGGCTTCGCGTCGAGGGCGGCATCGCCACCGTCGGCATCACCGATTACGCGCAGCAGCAGCTCGGTGACCTCGTCTTCGTCGAACTGCCTGAGCCAGGGAAAAAGCTGGCCAAGGGCGATACGGCCGTGGTGGTCGAATCGGTCAAGGCGGCATCGGACGTCTACGCACCGGTCGACGGCGAGATCACCGAAGCCAACACCGCGCTGTCGGCCGATCCTTCGCTCGTCAATTCGGCGGCAACCGGCGACGGCTGGCTGTGGAAGATGAAGCTGGCCAATGAGAGCCAGCTCGACGGCCTCCTCGATGAAGCCGCTTACAAAGCCCATATTGGTTGATAGCAGGACCAGCAAGATGACCGCAGCACCCTACCCCTTCTCAGCTCGCCATATCGGCCCGGGCCTCCAAGACGTCAGAGCCATGCTGGCGACGATCGGCGTTCCTTCGGTCGAGACGCTGATCAGCCAGGCAGTGCCGAAGTCGATCCGGCTCGACCGGCCGCTGGCCCTGCCTGCCGCCGCAAGCGAAGCGGAAGCGCTGACCGAACTCGCGGCGACGATGGCAAAGAACACGGTGCTGAAGAGCTTCATCGGTAGCGGCTATCATGGCGTCCATGTGCCGCCGGTGATCCAGCGCAACCTGTTCGAGAACCCGGCCTGGTATACCGCTTACACGCCTTACCAAGCCGAGATCAGTCAGGGCCGGCTGGAAATGCTGTTCAACTTCCAGACGCTAGTGACAGAACTGACCGGCTTGCCGGTGGCGTCGGCCTCGCTGCTCGACGAGGCGACGGCGGTGGCCGAAGCTGTCGGCATCGCGCTGCGCCATCATCGCGACAAGCGCACCAAGGTGGCACTGGCCGGCACGCCGCACCCGCAGACGCTGGACGTCGTTCGCACCCGTGCCGAACCGCTCGGCATCGAAGTCGACGGCGAGGTGATCGACAACAACACCGCCGCCCTGCTGGTCTCCTGGCCGGACACGTTCGGCGTCTATGGCGACCACAAGGCAGCGATCGACAAGGCCCGCGCTGCCGGCGCGCTGGTCGTCTTCATTGCCGATCCGTTGGGCCTGACGCTGACCGATGCACCGGCCAGGCTTGGCGCCGACATCGCCGTCGGCCCGATGCAGCGTTTTGGCGTGCCGATGGGCTTTGGCGGGCCGCATGCCGCCTATTGCGCCGTCTCCGACAGGCTGACGCGGCTGATGCCGGGCCGGCTCGTTGGCCAGTCGACGGACAGCAAGGGCCGTCCCGGATATCGCCTCGCCTTGCAGACACGCGAACAGCATATCCGCCGCGACAAGGCGACCTCCAACATCTGCACCGCACAGGCGCTGCTCGCCAACATGGCGACGGCCTATGCGGTCTGGCATGGCCCTGCCGGGCTGCAGGCGATTGCCGGCCGCGTCCACACGCTGGCCAACCGCCTGGCTGCCGGCCTCAAGGCAGCGGGCGTTTCGGTGCTCGGCGAAAGCCGCTTCGACACGGTGACCGTGGAAGTGAAGGGCAGAGCCGCCGCAGTTGCCGCCGCCGCCGAGAAGACCGGCCGGCTGCTGCGCGTCATCGACGCCGACCATGTCGGCATCAGCTTTGACGAGACCTCCACCGAGGCCGATCTGGAGGCGATCGCAGCACTTTTCGGCGCCAAGGCCGGTGTTGCCGCCGGCAGTTCCATGCCAGGAAAAGCGCGCGGCAAGGAGTTCCTCACCCAACCCGTCTTCCGCGAAAACCACTCGGAAACCGACATGATGCGCTTCTTGCGCCGGCTGTCCGACAAGGACCTGGCGCTCGACCGCGCCATGATCCCGCTCGGCTCCTGCACCATGAAGCTCAACGCCGCCGCCGAAATGATGCCGGTAAGCTGGCCTGATGTCGCCAACCTGCATCCCTTCGCCCCGGCGAGCCATTCGGTAGGCTATCGCGCCATGATCGACGAGCTGGAAGGCTGGCTGGCGGAGATCACCGGCTTCGACGCGGTGACCCTGCAGCCCAATGCCGGCAGCCAGGGCGAATATGCCGGGCTGCTCGCCATTCGCGGCTATCATTTGTCGCGTGGCGAAGGCCATCGCACCGTCTGCCTGATCCCGTCCTCGGCGCATGGCACCAATCCGGCAAGTGCGGCCATGGCCGGCATGAGTGTCGTCGTCGTGCGCTGCACCGAGGACGGCAATATCGACATGGAAGACTTGCAGGCCAAGGCGGCCGAGCATGCAAAAGACCTCGCGGCGCTGATGTTCACCTATCCTTCGACGCATGGTGTTTTCGAGGAAGGCGCACGCGACCTCTGTGCGCTCGTCCACAGCCATGGCGGCCAGGTCTATTTCGACGGCGCCAATCTCAACGCTCTGGTCGGCCTCGCCCGTCCCGGCGATATCGGTGCCGATGTGTGCCACATGAACCTGCACAAGACCTTCTGCATTCCACATGGCGGCGGCGGCCCCGGCGTCGGCCCGATCGGCGTCAAGGCGCATCTGAAGCCATATCTGCCCGGCCACGTCACCGAAGGCTCGGCCCATGCCGTGGCGGCGGCACCGTTCGGCAGCGCCTCGATCCTGCCGATCACCTGGATGTATATCCGCATGATGGGCGCTTCCGGCCTGAAGCAGGCGACCGAGACGGCGATCATCTCCGCCAACTACGTGGCGACGCGGCTTGGCGAGCATTTCCCCCTGCTTTACAAGGGGCGCAACGGACGCGTTGCGCATGAATGCATCCTCGACACCCGCGTGCTCAAGGACAGCGCCGGCATCAGCGTCGACGATATCGCCAAGCGGCTGATCGACTATGGCTTCCACGCGCCGACCATGTCGTTCCCGGTGGCCGGCACGCTGATGGTCGAGCCGACCGAATCCGAGCCCAAGCGCGAGCTGGATCGTTTCTGCGAAGCCATGATCGCCATAGCCGGCGAGGCAGCCAAGGTGGCGAAGGGCGAATGGCCCTTGGCCGACAATCCTCTGGTCAATGCGCCACATACCGCCGCCGAGGCGTTGGCCGGCCAGTGGACCCATCCCTATTCGCGCCTGGAAGCGGCCTACCCCGCCGGCGATGCCGATACGGCGGCAAAATACTGGCCACCGGTGTCACGCATCGACAACGTCGCTGGCGACCGCAACCTGGTCTGCTCCTGCCCGCCGCTGTCGGAATATCTGGGTGCGGCGGAGTAGACCATGATCCCGAAGAGTGGAATCCGGTTTTCGGACAAGATCATGGTCTAACAAGAAGATAGAAGCCTCAATCAGGCAGAACGCAAGGCCGGCCCGTCGGCCTTGCTCGCCCTGTCCCGGGCGATGACGCGATTTCGCCCGGCGCGCTTTGCCGCATAGAGCGCGGCGTCGGCTTCGGCCAGCACATCATCGAGACCGGTGCCGCTCGTCCCACCAAAGCCGATGCCGCCGCTGACTGTGCTTCGCAACGGACCAAGCTGGGTGGCCACGACTTCCGTACCGAAGGCGACGCTGATCTTGCTCGCAATGTCATAGGCTTTTTCTTCCGTCATCCGCGACATGACGAGCACGAATTCCTCGCCGCCCAGCCGGAAGGCGTCGACGCCGGTTCTGGCGTATTTCCTGATGACGGCGGCAAAGCGGCGCAGGACCTGGTCGCCGACCGGATGACCGAATACGTCGTTCGTCCTTTTGAAATGGTCGAGGTCGAACATGGTGACGGACATGAACGGACCGAAGACCCGCTCGCCGTAGAGTGCCGTTAACGCCCGCCGGTTCATCAGCCCGGTCAATGGATCGGTCATCGTCTCGGCCTTCAATTCGATCTGCGCCTGCAAATGGTGCAGGGAGAGCGTTAATGCGCCAAGCCCGGTCATGCAGGCGACGGCTACGACGGAATTCACCCGCTCGGCCCAATTGTCCGGTGCTACGCCGAGCACCCACTGGCCCTTGACCAGCAGGACCGCGCCGCAAAGTCCGAACGACAGCGCACAGACGCCGCTCAGGAACGATACGACCAGCAATATCCGGCGATCATGACCACCCTCAATCCAGAACATCGCCCCGATAAGCGAGAGTAGCGCCGTTACCGTCGCATAGGTGACAATGAAGCCGACACCATCAAACCCGAGATACGTCGCGCCCGCGCAAACAGCCATCGCAGCCAAGGTTGGCAAGATGGCGCGCCTATAGTCGCGCATGCTGAGATATTGCATGGCCGACAGGCAGATAATCAGGAAGCCGAGGCTGAGAAGAGCAAGCACGATCTGGCAAAGCCAGGGGCTTGGATCTCTTGTGTAATGCCAAAACAAGACCACATGTGCGACGAGCACGAGAATGCCGCACGCCACCGTCAGCACAAAGCGTGCCTGTGGCGCGGTGAACCAGATCGCAAACATGGTGATGCTGAGGCACGTGCCCGACAGCGCCGCTGCGAGCAGGAGCGAACTGTAATCCAACATGCTTAAGCGACAGCCTCTTGAGGGTTTCGCTGCATTCTAGGTCAGCGACAGTCCGCGGATATCGTTTTTCAGCCAACCTTGCGGCGTAACCTTCGGACAAGGTTTACAAAGCGTCGATGCTCCAAGCTTCGACCCCATTTCCGCCGCTTGGTTGTCGAATGGTTTTTGCAGTAAGAGGCTCTATCCTCGAACGTAACAGGAACCTCCGTCGCCTGCCCGCAAAAAGCGTGGCAGTATCGGGTGGTGATTCGCAGCATCGGAATCCAGGACCGGCATGGACGACAACGATCTTTTCGGCAATTTGGGCAAGCAGCCGCAACCGGCTCGCGCCGCGCGCCCGGCCGACCCGCTGGTGCAGGCGGCGAAGCGGGCGGCGCCCCGCGATGCCAGCGAGAGCTATAGTGCCGCCGATATCGAGGTGCTGGAGGGGCTGGAGCCGGTGCGCCGCCGCCCGGGCATGTACATTGGCGGCACCGACGACAAGGCGATGCACCATCTGTTCGCCGAGGTCATCGACAATTCGATGGACGAGGCGGTCGCCGGCCATGCTACCTTCATCGATGTCGAGCTTTCCGCCGACGGATACCTGTCTGTAACCGACAACGGCCGCGGCATTCCGGTCGATCCGCACCCGAAATTCAAGAAGCCGGCGCTCGAACTCATCATGACCACGCTGCATTCAGGCGGCAAGTTCGACAGCAAGGTCTACGAGACCTCGGGAGGCCTGCACGGTGTCGGCGTTTCCGTGGTCAACGCGCTGTCCGACCATCTCGAGGTCGAGGTTGCGATTGGGCGCAAGCTCTATCGCCAGCGCTTCTCGCGAGGCGTTCCGGTGACCGGCCTGGAGCAGCTCGGCGAGGTGCACAACCGGCGCGGCACGAAGATCCGCTTCCATCCAGACGAGCAGATTTTCGGCAAGGGTGCTGCGTTCGAGCCGGCGCGGCTCTACCGCATGGCGCGGTCAAAAGCCTATCTGTTCGGCGGTGTCGAAATCCGCTGGACCTGCGATCCCTCGCTGATCAAGGAAAAGGACACGACGCCGGCCAAGGCAGAATTCCATTTTCCGGGCGGCCTCAAGGACTATCTGAAAGCCTCGCTCGGCGACGAATTCCAGGTGACCCGTGAAATGTTCGCCGGCAAGAGCGAGAAGCAGGGCGGTCACGGCTCGCTCGAATGGGCGGTGACCTGGTTCGGCGGCGACGGTTTTATAAATTCCTATTGCAACACCATTCCGACAGCCGAAGGCGGCACGCACGAGGCCGGCTTCCGCAACGTTCTGACGCGCGGCTTGCGCGCCTATGCCGACCTGGTCGGCAACAAGCGCGCTTCGATAGTCACATCCGAAGATGTGATGATCTCGGCGGCGGGCATGCTGTCGGTGTTCATCCGCGAGCCGGAATTCGTCGGCCAGACCAAGGACAGGCTGGCGACGATCGAGGCGATCCGCATCGTCGAAAGCGCCATCCGCGACCCGTTCGACCATTGGCTGGCCGACAATCCGCAGGAAGCTTCGAAACTGCTCGAATGGGTGATCGCGCGTGCCGACGAGCGGGTGCGCCGCCGCCAGGAAAAGGAAGTGTCGCGCAAGAGCGCGGTGCGCAAGCTGCGCCTGCCCGGCAAGCTCGCCGACTGCACGCAGAATGCCGCCGCCGGTGCCGAACTTTTCATCGTCGAGGGCGATTCGGCCGGTGGCTCGGCGAAGCAGGCGCGCGACCGCGCCAGCCAGGCGGTGCTGCCCCTGCGCGGCAAGATCCTCAACGTCGCCAGCGCCGGTAACGACAAGCTGGCCGGCAACCAGCAGATATCCGACCTGATCCAGGCCTTGGGCTGCGGTACGCGCTCGAGATACCGCGACGAGGACCTGCGTTACGACCGGGTCATCATCATGACCGACGCCGACGTCGATGGCGCCCATATCGCTTCGCTGCTGATCACCTTCTTCTACCAGGAGATGCCGAGCCTGGTCCGCGGCGGCCATCTCTATCTGGCGGTGCCGCCGCTCTACTCGATCCGGCAAGGCGGCAAGGTCGCCTATGCCCGCGACGATGCGCACAAAGACGAACTTCTGCGCACCGAATTCACCGGGCGCGGCAAAGTCGAAATCGGCCGCTTCAAGGGGCTGGGCGAAATGATGGCTGCCCAGCTCAAAGAAACCACCATGGACCCGAGAAAGCGCACGCTGCTCAGGGTGGACGTCATCGACGCCGAGGCGGCGACCAAGGATGCGGTCGACGCGTTGATGGGCACCAAGCCCGAGGCCCGCTTCCGCTTCATCCAGGAACGCGCGGAATTCGCCGCGACGGAAGTGCTGGATATCTGAGCGTCTTCTGCTAGGCGAGCCGCGGACGGCGGCTGTCACTGTGCGCAAGACTTTTCCGGATTTTTCGCGAAGGATGAGGCCTGGAACGGTTCAGCGTTTCACGGAAACGCCGAACCGCTCAGTTTTTTATTTTTTGACGCAAGTCGGAAAACCGTTTCACGCTTTTCCTGGAATTGCTTTAAGCAGCCGCGATCGCCAGCGCGTGCCCGCGTGCGTTCTCGCGCAGCGCATCGAGATGGATCGATTTGACCAGCCTGGCGAGATCGCCTTCGGCGGACTGTCCGCCCAATTCCTTCAGCATCAGCCAGCTGACTTCCTGGACGCCGGCGAGGCGTTTGCCATTGGCGACCTCACGCCAGACCTTCAGCGCGCGCAGGATGATGGCGTGGGTGGCGGCGGCAAGCCCGGCGCTGCGGAACAGTGCCTGCAACGCTATGTCATGCCCGCTGGCCAGCAGCGCCCTCACCCGTTGCTCGGGCTGCTGGCTGAGCGCGACCAGCGCCGAACCAAAGAAGTCGACCTTGCCGTGCGCGATGGTGCGGATGACGAAGCTTGCGGTCAGGTCGCCGCGCAGGCGCAGATGTTCGACAAGTGCGGTATGTTCCTCCGCCCGCGTGCCTTCGATCAGTGTCACCGAAGCCTTGACGCAAGCATCGCGCGTGATGCGCTCGGCCCTGGCGGCGCCCATCAGCGCCAGCACCAATGGCGACCCCTTGAGCATCTCCCCTAGCTTGACCAGCAGCATATGCCGGCAGTCGGCGGGCAGCCGGATGTCGGCGATCAGCGCCTCGCGCACCAGAGGCAGATGGCCGTGACGCTCGGCCATGCGGCGAAAGCTGACGGATGCGATGTCGGCGCCGCTATTGGCGAGCAGCGTGGTGCAGGCTTCCGGCTCACCGACCTCGGCGATCGCCGCCGCAACCGACATCGAGACGCGCGGCCGGTCGGCGATCACCTTCTGCGTCGCTTTCTGGCCGCCGGCAACCCGATCAATCAGGTCGGAATCGGTAAGCAGCGGCGAGCGCGCCAGTACCAAAGCGGCCACCTCGGGCTGGTCCGAAGCCAGCGCGCTGACGATCTGCGGCGGCGCATGATGGCTCATGGAAAGCGCGTCGGCGATCGCCAGCCGCACCTTCGACGATGCGTCATCGAGCAGCAACGTCAGCGCCGCCTCGGCAGCGCAGCGGTCCTCGAAAGGCAGGTCCGAGTCGACATAGGCGCGAGCCAGCGCGCTTGCCGCCGCAGCACGCTCCGACACCTTTGCCGTGTGGATCCATTTCAGGAAATGCGAAACGACCATGTCGCCTGCTTACGCCCTTTGCCAGAACGCTTCTGGCGCCTGTCGAGACCGTAGGCACAAATGGTTTACGAACGGTTCACCATGTTCGTTAACTGGCTTGCGAGCCCGGTATGCAACGCCTATCAACCCTTAAGCAGTGGAGGAGACAGACCATGGCCGGCCTTTACCTTGAGGAGTTCGTTGTCGGCCATGTGTTCAAGCACACGCTGCGCAAGACCGTGACCGAAAGCGACAACATGCTGTTTTCGGTGATGACGCTGAACCCGCAACCGCTGCACATCGATTTCGACTTCGCCGCCAAGAGCGAATGGGGCAAGCCTCTGGTCAATTCGCTGTTCACGCTTGGCCTGATGATCGGCATCTCGGTCAACGACATCACCGTCGGCACCACCATCGCCAATCTCGGCATGAAGGAGACCGTGTTTCCGCACCCCGTCTTCCATGGCGACACGATTCGCGTCGAGACCACGGTGGTTTCGGTGCGCGATTCCAGGTCGAAACCGGACCGCGGTATCGTCGAGTTCGAGCACCGCGCCTATAACCAGAACGACGTGCTGGTTGCAAGATGCACGAGGCAAGCGATGATGATGAAGAAGGCATAGCCGATGCGTTCACTGCTCTTCGTTCCCGGCGATTCGGAAAAGAAGCTGGAGAAGGGCTTTGGCGTGGGCGCCGACGTGGTCATCGTCGATCTCGAGGACTCGATCGCCTCGCAGAACAAGGGGCTGGCGCGCGACACAGCGGCGCGTTTCATCGCCGGGCACAGGCACCGAACCAGCTCCGCGATCTATGTGCGCGTCAACGATCTTTCGACCGGACTGACCGACGACGATCTGGCGGCGCTCGTGCCAGTGAAGCCCGACGGCATCATGCTGCCTAAGTCGAACAGCGGACTGGATGTCCAGCAGCTGTCGGCCAAGCTCAGGGTGCACGAAGCCGAAACCGGGTTGCCGGACGGCGCGATAAGGATCCTGCCGATCATCACCGAAACGGCAGCTGGCGTTTTGGCCGCTGCAACCTACACCGAGGCAAGCGCGCGGCTTGTCGGCGTCACCTGGGGCGCGGAAGATCTGTCGGCAGCAATCGGCGCACGCGCGACGCGCGACGCGAATGGCCGCTACACGGATGTGTTTCGCTTCGCCCGCACCATGACCATTCTCGCCGCAGGGGCCGCGGAAGTCGCGGCGATCGACACGGTGTTTCCGGATTTTCGCGACATGGCTGCCTTTGAGGCTGAATGCGCCGAGGCCGAGCGCGACGGGTTCACCGGCAAGATGGCGATCCATCCGGCGCAGGTGCCGGTCATCAACGCCGCCTTCACGCCTTCGGTGCAAGCGGTGAAAAATTCGCTGGCGATCGTCGAAGCGTTCAAGACAGCGGGAAATCCCGGCGTCGTCGGCATTGATGGCAAAATGTACGACCGGCCGCATCTAAAACTGGCCGAGCGGCTCCTGGCGCGAGCCAGGGCAGCGGGGCTTGACGCTTAGGGTCTGGTTCCGGGTCGAAAATTATCCCACCCACGGCCCCGAATAGTCGGCGTAGAGCTTTGCCGGATCGGGCCGTGGCCGCTCCGGCGCTGGCCCCTGATAGGAGCCGATATGGACAAAACCGACGACCCGCTCATGCGGCGCCAGACCGAGGATCGCCCTGCCCTCTGGCACGTCGGAATACCAGTTGCTGATCATGTTGGTACCGTAGCCCAGCGCATTGGCGGCAAGCAGCAGGTTCATCGCAGCCATGCCGCCGGACAAGAACATCTCCCATTGCGGGATCTTTGGATTTTCCCTGGGGATCGAGATCACGCCGATGACCAGCGGCGCCCGCGAAAAGCGTGCCAATTCCTGGTTGCGGCGGCCTTCCGGCAACGGCCCTTCGCGCTGTTCGGCAAGTGCTGCCAACTCCTTGCCGATCTCGACGCGAGCCTCGCCGCGATAGAGGATGAAACGCCAGGGCTCCAGCCGGCCATGATCCGGCACCCGCGAGGCGGCGGCGATCATGGTCGCGATCTCCGCATCGCCCGGTGCCGGCTCTTTCAAATCCGGGATCGGCGCGGAATTTCGGGTCAGCAGAAAATCGATGATCGGCGACGCCATGGGCGCAAGTCTCCTGGAATTTGAGCTGAAGCGCGCCATCGGGATATCGGGCGGCTCGGGCATTGGCGCGACGCGCCGGACAAAGAGCCCTCTAGCAGAAGCCGACCGGACTCTTAAGCCTTGAAATTGCCACCGCATTGGGCTTCAACGCAAGGCATGTTTGAGCGGACATTGCGTCTTTTCCTGATATGGCTCGCTGCCGCACTGTTGATGGTGCCGGTTTCGCTTGCCGCCGCCCAGAATGTAGACGGCCTCAGTGATCTGAAACTTCCCGGAATTTCGGGCTATGCGCCTCCGAAAAGCGAGACATCGCTGGCATTGGGCAGCAGCGGGGCGATCACGCTGTCGGCGCAATTGACCGACAAGGGTGCCGACATCACGCGCGGCATCGTCTGGCGCGTCTTCAAGCCCGAATCGGCCAGCGACGGCAAGCTGCCGATGGTCGCCTCCGCTCATGGCGGCACCGCCGTATTCCAGCTCGAGCCGGGTTCCTATCTGGTCCATGCCTCCTACGGGCGGGCCGGCGCCACCAAGCGCATCACCGTCGGCAAGGAAGCCAAGCGTGAGAGCCTCGTGCTCGATGCCGGCGGCCTCAAGCTTGATGCCGTGCTGTCGGGAGGGGTGCGCATACCGCCGAAGAAGCTGCGCTTCTCGATTTATGAGAGCCACGCCGCGGCCGATGGCGATCGCGCGCTGATCATACCCGATGTCGAGCCGAACAGCGTCGTGCGGCTCAATGCCGGCACCTACCACGTTGTTTCGACCTATGGCGCTGTGAACGCGGTCATCCGCTCCGACATCCGCGTCGAGGCCGGCAAGCTGACCGAAGCGACGGTCGAGCATCGTGCCGCCGAGATGACCATGAAGCTGGTGCGCGAGCCGGGCGGCGAGGCGATCGCCGACACCTCCTGGTCGCTGCTGAACGAGTCCGGCGACCCGATCAAGGAGACCGTCGGCGCCTTTGCCTCGATGGTGCTGGCCGAGGGCGACTACACCATCATCGCCAAAAACCGCGACCGCATCTACCAGAAGGATTTTACGGTGGTGGCCGGACACAATCAGGACATCGAAGTCCTGGCAACCGAAGCTTCGGCCATCGATTCCGAGGAAGGCGCCGACTAAGCCGCGCCCCCTCTAGGCTGCTTTGCGCATGCGTCGCGCCAGCAACGGCACGCGGCCAGTCGTCTCGGCCGGCGCCAGATCGAAGACGCCGCGCTGAAGGCGGTCGAGCAAGGCCTTGCGGTCTCGCAGCGGCTCCAGTTCGTCCCACCCCAGCACGTCGCCGACGCGCACGTCGATCGATTTGCCGGAGAGCCGCGCAAATTCACGGATGAGCAGCGATGTGCGCAGTGTCAGCGAGGCCTTGCCGACGAATTTCGCCACACGCCCGTCGCGTTCGGCCATGTTCATCGGTCCGCTGACCAGATGGAACAGCCGGCCGTTCTGGCCCGAAAAATGCAATGGGATGACCGACGCCTTTGCGTCCTGAACGAGACGGGCCGGAAACACCTTCCACGGCAGATCGCGTGCCCGGCCAAACCCCTTCGGCGCGGTGGCGACACCTCCCGCCGGAAAGACGACGATGGTGACGCCCTCCTTGAGCAGCCGCACCGCTTCATGGCGGACCGCCATGTTGTTCTTCAGCGCGTCCTTGGTCTCGGAAAAGTCGATCGGCAGCGAATAGGGCTCCATCTCGCGGATCTTGAGCAGATCCTTGTGGATCATGACGCGGAACGGTCGGCCGAGCTGCTCCGCCAGCGACAACACGGCAATACCGTCGCCGATGCCGAACGGATGGTTGGCAACAATCACCAGCGGCGTGTCGGGCAGGTTTGCCGGCGGCCATTGACCGGCGGTCCGCACCCGGACGTCGATCAGCTCCAGCATGCGGCCGAACACGCGCTCGCCGTTCGGCACCACTTGCCGGCGCCAGAAATCATAGAGTGCGGCGAAGCGATCACGTCCCGACAGGCCTTCGACCGAGTGGATGAACCAGCGCGTCAGCGCCGGCTGATGCGGACCGGCATAGGAGAGCTCGGGAAACGGTCTTTCGCGCATCTTCAGCTTGAGCATGGGGCTCGCTACACAATTGGCGTGACAAGCATATGAAAATGGCGGTGGAGCGATCCACCGCCATTTCGTTGCTGATTGGCCGGCTCAGGCCGCGCGGCGCTTGCGGTCGGGTGTCACCGCCTCGTCGGAAAGCAGTTTCACGGCGGCCGCGAGGCCAAGCGATTCCTGGTCGCGCGACCCGAGACGGCGGACATTGACCGTTTCTTCCTCAGCCTCGCGCTTGCCGCAAACGACGATGACCGGCACCTTGGCAAGGCTGTGCTCGCGGACCTTGTAGTTGATCTTCTCGTTGCGCAGGTCGGTTTCGGCGATCAGCCCGGCCGCCTTCAGCTGCGCAACGACTTTTCGCGCGTAATCGTCGGCATCGGAAGTGATCGTCGCCACCACCACCTGCAGCGGCGCGAACCAGAGCGGGAAATGGCCGGAATAATTCTCGATCAGGATGCCGAGAAAACGCTCCATCGAACCGCAGATGGCGCGATGCACCATCACCGGCTGCTTCTTTTCCGAATCGGAGCCGATGTAGAAGGCGCCGAACCGTTCCGGCAGGTTGAAGTCGACCTGCGTGGTGCCGCATTGCCAGTCGCGGCCGATGGCGTCCTTCAGCACATATTCGAACTTCGGCCCGTAGAACGTGCCCTCGCCCGGATTTACGCCCGTCTTGATCCGGTTGCCCGACCGCGCCGCGATCTTGTCGAGCACGTCCTGCAGCACGCCCTCGGCGTGATCCCACATCGCGTCGGTGCCGACCCGTTTTTCGGGGCGGGTCGCCAGCTTGACCGTGATTTCGTCGAAGCCGAAATCGGCATAGGTCGACAGGATCAGGTCGTTGATCTTGATGCACTCGTCGGCGAGCTGTTCCTCGGTGCAGAAGATGTGGGCATCGTCCTGGGTAAAGCCGCGCACCCGCATCAGCCCGTGCAGTGCGCCGGACGGCTCATAGCGATGCACATTGCCGAATTCCGCAAGTTTTACCGGCAGATCGCGGTATGACTTCAGCCCGTGTTTGAAGATTTGGACGTGGCCGGGGCAGTTCATCGGCTTCAGCGCAAACACCCGGTCGTCGTCGGTGTCGTCGCCGGCGACCGTCACCTTGAACATGTTGTCCCGGTACCAGCCCCAGTGGCCTGAGGTCTCCCACAGGCTCTTGTCGAGCACCTGCGGCGCGTTGACCTCCTGGTAGCCCTGCTCGTCCAGGCGGCGGCGCATGTAATTGACCAGGTTCTGGAACATCCTCCAGCCCTTGGCGTGCCAGAACACGACCCCGGGGCCCTCCTCCTGGAAATGGAACAGGTCCATCTCACGGCCGAGCTTCCTGTGGTCGCGCTTCTCCGCTTCCTCCAGCATCGTCTGATAGGCTTCGAGCTGCGCCTGGTCGGCCCAGGCCGTGCCGTAGATGCGCGTCAGCATCGGGTTGTTGCTATCGCCGCGCCAATAGGCGCCGGCGACCTTCATCAGCTTGAAGGCGTTGCCGATCTGGCCGGTCGAGGCCATGTGCGGACCGCGGCAAAGGTCGAACCAGTCGCCCTGCGCATAGATCTTGAGATCCTGATCCTCGGCGATGGCGTCGATCAGCTCGAGCTTGTAGCGCTCGCCCTTGTCGGCAAAGATCCTTTTCGCCTTTTCACGCGACCACACCTCTTTGGTGAACGGCTTGTTGCGCGCAATGATCTCGCGCATCTTCTTCTCGATCACCGGGAAATCGTCGGGCGTGAACGGCTCGTTGCGGGCGAAGTCGTAGTAGAATCCGTTCTCGATCACCGGCCCGATGGTCACCTGCGTTCCCGGCCAAAGTTCCTGCACGGCTTCGGCCAGAACGTGCGCGGCATCATGGCGGATGAGCTCCAGCGCACGCGGATCCTCGCGGGTGATGATTTCGAGCTTGCCTGATTTGCCGATCGGGTCGGAAAGGTCGCGCAACGTGCCGTCGATGCTGTAGGCAACGGCCTTCTTGGCCAGCGACTTCGAGATCGATTCCGCCAGGCCGGCGCCGGTCATCGCCGCGTCGTAGTCGCGGACGGAGCCATCGGGAAATGTCAGGGAAACGGAATTCAGCATTAAATTCTCCTATCCAGTCCCGCAAACGAGCGCGGGTGGTAAAATGCACGTCGCCCAAAACTGCGTAGCGATTTTGGGGTTGCGACTTACATCAAGTAAGAGCCGGATGCGTCCGGCGGCGAGCGGTCTTTTATGGGCAGTTTTCGGCGCCGTAAAGCCGGATTTAGGTCACCCGAGGAGATTCGGCAGCTCTTTCAGGAACATCGCCCGCGTCTTGAGCCCCTTCGGCGTGTCGGAACGTTTCGTATCGACTACGAGGCGGGCAAAGACGATCTTGCGAGCATCCTTCTGCGCCCAGCCAACAAACCAGCCAAGCGAGCGCTTGTCGGCATCGTCGCCAAGCCTGGTCGTCCCGGTCTTGCCCTGCACCGTCCAGCCGCCCGCCCGGAAGGTCGGGACAATCGCATTGGTCATCGCATGGGCCTTGTCCGAGACCGGCAGATTCCGCGCCAGCAGCTTGCGCAGGAAATCGACCTGCTCGACCGGCGATATCTCGAGCGAAGAATTCACCCAGGAATGGGTGAGGCCGTTATTCTTGCCGGAATTGCCGGAGACGTCGGTGTTGCCATAGTCCAATCTGGACAGATAGCCGGCAAACTGTTTGCTGCCGAGCCGGCGCGTGATCTCGCGTGAGAACCACAGGACCGAATCCCTTTCCCAGATCGTCGGGTCGACGGTCTTGCGGTCCCGTTTCGGCGCGTTGAACTCCGCTTTGTACTCCCAATTCGGTGTATGCTCGTCGCTCAGGATTCCGGCGTCATAGCCGATCAGCGCCAGCGGAACCTTGAATGTCGAGGCGGGACTGACGCGCTGGTCGCAAACCCCTTGCCGGTACAGCGTCTCGCCGCTCGCGGCGTCGACGATCAGCGTGCATTCGACGTCCCCGAGCGGGGCCGATTGCGCACGGATCGGAAAACCCAACAGCCACGCCAGGACATAGAGAATCACGGCGAAAACGAAGGGAAGACGATCTATCCGGCGCATTTGGTAATCTCTCCTGAAGGGTGTCAGGAGCGGCTTAGCGAGGCGTCTTGTCTCGATTTTGTCTTAAATGCGCTATGTCCGCGCAAGCTGCGGTTAACCCTACCAGATCGTAAACAGCGGTGCGGTTGTGTAACGAACAGTTGCGGTCAACTGTCTAGGTCGCCACGTTTTTTCCCGATCCGCCAGTACCGCCACGGCGCAAACCAGACATAGCGCTCAGCCAGGGTTTCGGGCACGCGGTCGATGCCATGCGTCCCTAACGGCCCGCAGCGCAGCACGCGAAAGAACCCCATCCAGCCGCCGGCCCAAAGTCCATGCCGGGCGATCGCTTCGTGCGCGTATTCGGAACAGGTCGGCAGATGCCGGCAGGAATTGCCCACAAAGCCGGACAGCGTCAGCTGGTAGAGCCGGACGAGCGACGTGCCGAAGACGCGGCCCGGCGTCTTGCGCCACGGGCCGGGCCAGTTGCGTCCTTGTCGAATCGGCCTGGCGCCGTGCGCATGCCGATGTTGGCCGACCACCACAGTCTCCGCGTCGCGTTTCCCTTCAGGATAGATGTGCGCATCGGGCCGGGAACGCAATGCCGTTCCGGCAATCCCGTCACTGCCTCGAACGGCGAACCGGGTACCGGTCGGGCGTCGGCTTCCGACATGCGGCGACGCTGGTCGGCGGCCTCCCCTCGCACCAGTCGCCATGCGGTTTCTCGTCATGTCTTTGAAATGTCGCGATCCGCACGACATCGCCCAGGATGTTGAGAAACTGGATCATGGCAGCACTCCTTTGAGCACCGATTAGAGCGCCGCTGGCCTTGCTCTTCAAACGAGTATAACGTCGACGTCAGATAACTCTGAGTTATGCGAATGAAGCGCGGACGCCTCCCCCTGACGGCTCTTAGAAGCTTCGAAGCAGCCGGTCGTCACCTGAGCTTCAGCCGTGCGGCCGAGGAGCTTTATGTTTCGCAGGCGGCGATCAGCCGCCAGATCCGCGAGCTCGAAACATTCCTGCGCCAACCTTTGTTCTTCCGCCATCATCGCCGCGTCGAATTGACCGACACCGGCCGGCGGCTGCTCGACCAGTTGGTCAGAAGTTTCGGGGGCATCGACAGGCTGCTTTCGGAATTGACGGCGGCCCCGACGCAGTCCGTGGTCCGTGTCAGCGTCGAGCCGTCGCTTGCATCCGTATGGCTGGTGCCGCGGCTCAACCGATTTCGCCAGTTGCGACCCGATATCGACGTTTCCCTTGAGGTCGACCCGAGGTTGATAGAGTTCCGCAGCGATCAGCCTGAACTTGCTCTACGCTTCAGTGCGCACGCCACTTCATGGCCACGCAGCGAAGCCGAACAGCTTGCCTCGGTCGTCGATTCACCGGTTCTGTCGCCGGCGCTTCTTGCGTCCGGGCCAGCTCTGGAAAAACCGATCGACCTTGGTCGCTATACATTGCTGCACGAAGAAAACCGTCAGGCTTGGACGCGCTGGTTCGAAGCGGCCGGCGTGACCCCTGAAGCCGTGCCTGCCCGTGGACCGATGCTGGCGGATGCCTCGCTCTCGAAGCAGGCAGCCTTGCTTGGACATGGTGTCGCACTGGGCGATCTTTTGCAGATCGGCGAAGAACTTGCGTCCGGCGCGCTGGTCAAGCCTTTCGACATCGACGTTGCGTCCGGCGCCTATTGGCTGGTGGCCAGAAGACTAAACGACCTTTCCGAGCCGGCCAGGGCTTTTGCCGACTGGGTCCGGGCGGAATTCGCCGAAAGCCGGCGTTTTCTTGCCGAGGTTTAGGCCGCCTGTTCCGCCCGCTTCTTCTCGATTTGGCCGATCGCGTCGACCACTGCGTCGAAGGTCAGCATGGTCGAGGCGTGGCGCGCCTTGTAATCGCGCACCGGTTCCAGGTATTTCAGGTCGGCGAAGCGGCCTTCGGGCGGCGGGCCATTTTCCTTCAGCATTTTTAGCATCGTCTCGCGCACGCTGCGCAGTTCTTCCGCGCTGGCGCCGACGACATGCTGCGCCATGATCGAAGACGACGCCTGGCCAAGCGCACAGGCCTTCACGTCATGCGCGAAATCGCTGACGACGCCGTCATCCATCTTCAGATCGACGGTCACTGTCGAGCCGCACAGCTTGGAATGTGCTCGTGCGGTTGCGTCGGGCCGGTCGAGCCGACCGATCCGTGCGATATTTCCGGCAAAACCCAGAATTTTCGCATTGTAGACATCGTCGATCATATTTTTCCAATCCGTCGCCGCCCAGCGAACAGCGATTGCCGCTCTGGCGTCTTCCTTTCGCTCGGCACGAACATATATAATGGTCGTAGTCGGGTATCGACAAGGCGACCGCAAGTCTCGTCCTGCCCAAATCTGTTCACGCCACTTACGGGCTGGAAACCGGGCGAGTTTCTAACACCCGAAAGGTCGTGGTCCGTTCAACTCGTTCCTCCTGAGAGAGGAACTACGGGAGACGCCTTTATGGACGCCGTTATCAAGAAACTCATGCCGCAGTCGGCCTATATGGAAAAGCCGGTCACCGACCGGCCGAGTGAGGCCGAAGTCGAAGCCGCGGTGCGCACCTTGTTGCGCTGGACCGGCGACAATCCTGAGCGCGAGGGCCTGATCGACACGCCGAAGCGCGTCACCAAGGCGTTCCGCGAAATGTTCAACGGCTACGATATGTGCCCGGCCGAGGAGCTTGGCCGCACGTTCGAGGAAGTCGCCGGCTATGACGACCTCGTCATAGTCAAGGACATCACGTTCCACTCGCATTGCGAGCATCACATGGTGCCGATCATCGGCAAGGCGCATGTCGGCTATCTGCCTGACGGCAAGGTTGTCGGCCTGTCCAAGATCGCCCGCGTCGTCGACATCTTTGCCCACCGCCTGCAGACCCAGGAAGCGATGACCGCGCAGATTGCCGGCGTCATCCAGGACGTGCTCAATCCGCGCGGCGTCGCCGTCATGCTCGAGGCCGAGCATATGTGCATGGCCATGCGCGGCATCCGCAAACAGGGCTCCACCACGCTGACCTCGACCTTCACCGGCGTCTTCAAGGATACACCTGAAGAGCAGGTCCGCTTCGTCACCATGGTGCGCGGCGGCGGAACTGATCAGACCCGCGCCGCCCTCGCTAAATAGGGACCGGCGAATGTCGGCATTGGAATTCCCGAAAGCTCCATCTGACAAGAAGGCACTCGAGGAAGGCACCGTCCTTTCACCGCGGTTCGATGCCGGCGGCCTCGTCACTGTCGTCGTCACCGATGCCGAAAACGGCATGCTGCTGATGGTCGCGCATATGAATGCCGAGGCGCTGGCGCTGACACTCGAGACCGGCATCGCGCACTACTGGTCGCGTTCGCGCAACGCGCTGTGGAAGAAGGGCGAAACCTCGGGCAATGTCCAGCAGGTCGTCGAGATGCTCACAGATTGTGACCAGGACGCGATATGGTTGCGCGTCAAAGTGCTGGGTCACGAAGCAACTTGTCACACCGGCCGACGTTCATGCTTTTATCGGACGGTGGGGCTGAGCGATGGCAAAGGGACGCTTGCCAACGACGGCAGCAAGCCGCTGTTCGATGCGGAAAAAACGTATCGAAAGCCCAAAACACCATCAGTATGAACCATTCGCAGCACTTCAGCCACGTATATTCATGATTTCGATACGGCCCGCCTGTAGGATGACCGTGGGACAAGGGAGATTGTGATGCTCGACTGGGCGTCATTGCGCAACAGACCTGACGTTCGGGAGGCCAATGGCCTCTCCTCGGCCGCAGGCGCATCCGAAACCAAATCTCCAGGTAAAACAGGGATCTCGCTGGCATTGGGCGGCGGCTGTGCGCGCGGCTGGGCGCATATCGGCGTGCTGCGCGCGCTTGACGAAGCCGGCATCGAAGTGTCGATGATCGCCGGCACCTCGATCGGCGCGCTGGTCGGCGGCTGCTATGTTGCCGGCAAACTTGACGAGCTGGAAGAATTCGCGCGCAGCCTGACCAGGCGGCGCATTTTTGGCCTTCTCGACCTCAATCTACGCGGCAGCGGCCTGTTCGGTGGCATGAAGCTCGATGCACGGCTGCGCGAGCACATAGCCGGCATCCGCTTCGAGGACCTGCCAAAACCGTTCGTCTGCGTCGCTGCCGAAATCCGCACCGGCCATGAAATCTGGCTGTCGAGCGGCTCGTTGAGTACCGCCATGCGCGCCTCCTACGCGCTGCCCGGCGTGTTCGAGCCGGTCGCCTGCAACGGGCGCGTGCTGGTCGACGGCGCACTGGTCAATCCGGTGCCGGTCTCGGTCTGCCGTGCCTACGAGCAGCCGCTCGTGGTTGCAGTGAACCTTCACTACGATCTGTTCGGCCGCGCCGCAGTGATCAAGCACAGCGCAGGCGAGCTGATCGTCGAGAGAGACGCGCCAAGGGGTGGCCACGCCGATCCCGAACGTCAGTCGCGCGAGACGCGGCTCGGCATCACCGGCGTCATGGTCGAAGCCTTCAACATCATCCAGGACCGCATTTCGCGCGCCAGGCTGGCCGGCGACCCGCCGGACATGTCGCTGCAGCCGAAGCTCAGCCATATCGGCCTGACCGAATTCCACCGCGCCGACGAAGCGATCCGTATCGGCTACCAGGCAACGATGGCGCAAATCGGCGAACTGACCCGGCTGCAGACCGTCCTCGCTTAGGCCGAGCGGTCAGCGAACTCTCAGGCAAGCGCCGCGTCGACGATACGAAACTGCACCGTGCGGTTGCCGTTCCAGTGATTGCCCGACAATGAGCCGGCGACGTGCACCGGTTTGCCCCTGTTCTTGAACAGGAATTCGCCAAGCGCAGTATCGACGGCGCGAAAGGCGATCGCCTGGATGCGGCCGCCGCTTTCCGACTGCAGGTCGGCGCGGATATGGTTGGTGCCGACCGCCCGCGCATCAACCAGCCGGTGACGCGGCAGCGCGAACACCGGCGCGACATGCCCGGCGCCGAACGGCCCTGCCCGCTCAAGCGCATCGAGCAGCGCAAGCGTCGCGCCCTCGGCGGCAAGCGCGCCGTCGATCGCCAGGCTCTCCTCGCCTTGCAGCCGGAACACATCCACCGCAGCGCGCTCTTCGAAAAAAGCCCGGAGCGCGCCGAGCTTCGCCCGCTCGACGGTGATGCCCGCCGCCATTCCGTGGCCGCCGCCCTTGACGATCAGCCCGGCATCGGCAGCCTCGCGCACCAGCCGGCCGAGGTCGAAGCCCGACACCGAACGGCCTGACCCCGTACCGACGCCATTGGCGTTGAAGGCGATGGCAAAAGCCGGCCGTCTTGCATGGTCCTTGAGCCGCGAGGCAAGCAGGCCGACAATGCCCGGATGCCAGTTGCTGCTGGCTGTGACCACGATGGCCGGACCATTGCCGCCGGCAAGCTCGGCGTCGGCCTCTGAGCGCGCCGCGGCCAGCATCTCCTGCTCCATCGACTGCCGCTCCTGGTTGAGCCGGTCGAGCGTCTCGGCGATGGTGCGGGCCTCGACCGGGTCGTCGGTTGCAAGCAGGCGGCTGCCAAGTGCTGCGTCGCCGATGCGCCCGCCGGCGTTGATGCGCGGACCGATCAGAAAGGCCAGATGGAAAGTGCTGATCGGCTCGCCGATACGCGAGACCCGCGCCAGTGCCGCCAGCCCTTCGTTCCTCTGCTGCCGCGCCACCTGTAGCCCCTTGACCACGAAGGCCCGGTTGATGCCGGTGAGCGGCACCACGTCGCAGACGGTGCCCAGCGCCACCAGATCGAGCAGGCCAAGCAGATCCGGCGCTGCGGCGTCCGGCAGCCGGCTGCGCAGGATCTTCGCCGTCTGTACCAGGCACAGGAAGACGACGCCGGCGGCGCAAAGATGGCCTTGCCCGGAAAGATCGTCCTCGCGATTAGGATTGACGACCGCAGCCGCCGCCGGCAACGGCCCGCCGACCTGATGGTGATCGAGCACCACGACGTCGGCGCCGGCGGCCTTCGCCGCGTCGATGGAAGCAGCACTGTTGGTGCCGCAATCGACGGTGACGATCAGCGTCGCGCCGCGCGAGACGAGTTCGCGCATCGCTTCCGGATTGGGGCCGTAACCCTCGAAGATGCGGTCCGGTATGTAGATCTCCGACGGCACCGAGAAATGTGCGAAAAAGCGCTTGAGCAGCGCCGATGAGGCGGCGCCGTCGACATCGTAGTCGCCAAAGATCGCCACCTTTTCCCTTGCCGTCACCGCCTGGGCGATGCGAGAGGCCGCCTTGTCCATGTCGGTCAGCGATGCCGGGTCGGGCAGCAGGTTGCGGATGGTCGGATCCAGGAACCGCTCGGTCTGCTCGGCAGTGACGCCGCGCCCGGCCAGCACGCGTGCCACGATGTCGGGCACGCCATAACCTTGCGCGATGGCGAGCGCAGCCATGTCCTGACGCTCGGTCAGTCGGTGTTCCCAGGAAACGCCGGTGGCCGACTGCCTGACATCTAGGAAAAAGCGTCTTTCCCCCGTCACGTGACGCGCCGTCTGCAATTTGTCATTGCGCACAATATGCAACGGCTAACTGAGTCGAAATCAAAACTTTTCCAGATCCTGGTGCCTGGCCTTGATTTCGCGCACGGTTCGCGACGACGAGCGCAGCACGATCGTGTGCGTGGTGATGAAATTGCGGCCGAACTTGACGCCGGCCAGCATATTGCCGTCGGTGACGCCGGTCGCGGCAAACAGCACGTCGCCGCGTGCCATGTCTTGCGTGTGGTAGATCCGTTTCGGGTTGGAGATCCCCATCTTCGCCGCGCGCGCCAGCTTTTCCGGCGTGTCAAGGATCAGCCTGCCCTGCATCTGGCCGCCGGTGCAGCGCAAGGCCGCCGCCGCCAGCACGCCCTCCGGCGCACCGCCGGTGCCGAGATAGATGTCGATGCCGGTTTCGTCCGGGTCGGTGGTGTGGATGACGCCGGCGACATCACCGTCGCCGATCAGCCGGATCGCGGCGCCTGTCGCCCGCACGGCTTCGATCAAGGCGCCATGGCGCGGCCGGTCGAGGATACAGGCGGTGATCTCTGCCACCGGAACGCCCTTGGCCCTGGCCAGGCTGGCAATATTTTCGGCCGGCGAGGCATCGATGTCGATGATGCCATCGGCATAGCCCGGGCCGATGGCGATCTTGTCCATATAGACGTCCGGCGCGAACAGAAGGCTGCCTTTTTCGGCAATGGCGATGACGGCCAACGCATTGGGCAGGTTCTTGGCGCAGATCGTCGTGCCTTCGAGCGGATCGAGCGCGATGTCGACAGCCGGGCCTTTGCCTGTACCGACCTCCTCGCCGATATAGAGCATCGGCGCCTCGTCGCGCTCGCCCTCGCCGATCACCACCGTGCCGTTGATGGCGAGACGATTAAGCTCCTGGCGCATGGCGTCGACCGCGACCTGATCGGCGGCTTTCTCGTCGCCGCGTCCGCGCAATCTGGCGGCCGCGACCGCGGCGCGTTCGGTGACGCGCACCAATTCCATGGTCAGTATCCGGTCGAGGCCGGCGACAATGTTCTGGGCCACATTCATCGATGGATAATCCTCGTTGGCACTTTGTTTCTATGCATGTCGTTGTCCCAAAACCGCCGCACACTTTTGGGCGACATGCATTAGCCTCCCGCCAGAGACGCGCTTCTTGTGTCAAAGCCTCGTGACAACAGCAAGACCTGCGCTGGACCTTTTTGAAAGCGCAGCAATATCAATCGATTAAAGGCAAAACTTGAGACTGCTATCCGGCCCGCTCGATGCGGATGACTTGCGGCTTGTCGGTCAGAAGGCTGTCCCTGGTGATGCCGTCGACGGCCTTGCGCACCGCCGCCTCGGTCGTCTCGTGGGTGACCAGGATGACTGTCTTCTGTGCCTCGGTTTCCGGCCCTGCGGCATGTTGCACGATCGATTCCAGCGAAATGTCGTTGTCGGCCATGCGTTTGGCGATCGCGGCGAAAACGCCGAGGCGGTCGTGCACGGTCAGCCGGATGAAATAACCGCCGGCATGGCTGCGCATCTGCGCCTTTTTGTAGGGCTTCAATTCCTTCGCCGGCCGGCCGAAGACCGGGCCATGCTGGAAGCCAGGCCGGCTCTTGGCAATGTCGGCAATGTCGCCGATCACCGCCGAAGCGGTGGCGTTGCCGCCGGCACCGGGGCCGGAAAGCAGCAATTCGCCGAGGATGTCGGTTTCGATCGCGACCGCATTGGTGACACCGTGCACCTGCGCGATGACCGAGGCCGTCGGCACCATGGTCGGGTGAACGCGCTGCTCGATACCGCTTTCGGTGCGTTGGGCGACGCCAAGCAGCTTGATCCGGTAGCCGAGATCGCCGGCCGCGCGGATATCGGCCTGGCTGATGTTGGAGATGCCCTCCATGTAGATGTCATTGGCCGCAATCCTCGTGCCGAAGGCAAGGCTGGTCAGGATCGACAGCTTGTGCGCGGTGTCGTGGCCCTCGATGTCGAAGGTCGGGTCGGCTTCGGCATAGCCCAGCCGCTGGGCGTCCTTCAGGCAGGCATCAAAGGACAGGCCCTCGGCTTCCATGCGCGTCAAAATATAATTGCAGGTGCCGTTGAGGATGCCGAAGACGCGGGTCACCGAATTGCCGGCCATCGCCTCGCGCATCGTCTTGATGACCGGAATGCCGCCGGCCACCGCCGCTTCGTAGTTGAGCAGCACGCCCCTCTTTTCCGCGATCTCGGCCAGTGACACGCCGTGCTTGGCAAGCAGTGCCTTGTTGGCGGTGACGACATGGCGGCCGGCCTCGAGCGCCGCCTTCACCGAGGATCGTGCCGCGCCCTCGTCGCCGCCGATCAGTTCGACGAATACATCGATCTCGGCGGTCTGGGCCATCTTGACGGCGTCGTCGAACCACTGTGCTGTGCCAAGATCAACGCCGCGGTCGCGTTTGGGATCGCGGGCCGAGACGGCTGACACGACGATGTCGCGGCCGCACTGCCGCGTCAGTTCCGCCGCCTTGTCGCGCAGCACGCGAGCCACCGACGCACCGACGGTGCCGAGGCCGGCAATTCCAACACGCAACGCTTCAGCCATGTCCGGCGACGCCCCATTCGGTCGATTGATGTGTAGAAAACTCAGCGATGCGCGGCGAGCGGTACGACGTTATTCGGCTGCTTGGCGCTGGATGCGAGGAAGCGCTTGATGTTGCGCGCTGCCTGACGGATCCGGTGCTCGTTTTCGACCAGCGCGATGCGCACGTGATCGTCGCCATGCTCGCCGAAGCCGACGCCCGGCGCCACCGCGACGTCGGCGTGCTCGATCAGGAGCTTGGAGAATTCAAGCGAGCCGAGGTGCTTGAACGGCTCGGGGATCGGCGCCCAGGCGAACATCGATGCCGCCGGTGCGGGAATGGTCCAGCCGGCACGGCTGAAGGCGTCGACCATGACGTCGCGGCGTTTGCGGTAGACGTCGCGCACTTCGGCGATATCGGCTCCGTCGCCGTTGAGTGCATGCGCGGCCGCCACCTGGATCGGCGTGAAGGCGCCGTAGTCGAGATAGGATTTCACCCGCGTCAGCGCCGAGATCAGCCTTTCATTGCCGACGGCAAAACCCATGCGCCAGCCCGGCATCGAAAAGGTCTTCGACATCGAGGTGAACTCGACTGCGACGTCGATGGCGCCCGGCACCTGCAGCACCGAAGGCGGCGGATTGCCGTCGAAATAGATCTCGGAATAGGCAAGGTCCGACAGGATGATGATGTCGTTCTTCCGGGCGAAAGCCACCACCTCCTTGTAGAAATCGAGCGAGGCGACCAGTGCCGTCGGGTTGGACGGATAATTGAGAATCAGCGCCAGCGGCTTCGGGATCGAATGGCGGATGCCGCGCTCCAGTGCCGGGATGAAACCGTCGTCCGGTTCGGCCTGCAGCGAGCGGATGACGCCGCCCGACATGATGAAGCCGAAGGCGTGGATCGGATAGGTCGGATTGGGGCACAGGATCACATCGCCGGGGGCGGTGATCGCCTGCGCCATATTGGCAAAACCCTCCTTCGAGCCGAGCGTCGCCACCACCTGGCTGTCCGGGTCGAGCTTCACGCCGAAACGGCGGGCATAATAATTGGCCTGGGCACGGCGCAGGCCCGGAATGCCGCGCGACGACGAATAGCGGTGCGTGCGCGGATCACGCACTACCTCGCAGAGTTTGTCGACGATGGCCTTGGGCGTCGGCAGGTCCGGATTGCCCATGCCAAGGTCGATGATGTCGGCGCCACGCGAGCGGGCACTGGCCTTCAGCCGGTTGACCTGTTCGAAGACATAGGGCGGAAGCCGGCGGACCTTGTGAAATTCTTCCATGGCAGTTCCAGACAGTGAGGTTGCGGTCGCGCGTATAAGCTTATTTGCAATTAGGGTCGAGAGCGGGGTCGCATTTGCCTTCGATCTGCTTCAGCGCCTCGGCGCCGTGTTTTTTTGCCAGCTGGTCCAGCGCAGCCTGGTCCGCGACCTTGACGCCGCCGCCCTTCGCGGCCTGGCCCTGCTCCTCGGCCTTCAGCTGGGCGAGCTTGGCGTTCTTTTCCTCGTCGGTGAATTGCTCGGCCGCCACCTGCGGCGGGATGTTCAGGTTCGGGTAGGAACCGGTGTCCTTCGCCCCGACAAGGCCGGTGGCGGGCGCTGCACCTTCTATGTTGCTGCTCGTGCAACCGGCCATCGCCAGCAGGACGAGCGCCATGCGGCAAAAACGACCAGTGCCGGAAAAAACGTTCTTGCCAATATTAATCGTCATATTGTTTTCCTGGCGGCCGGGTTAGAGCACGTTGGACCCTGTCAGATATCCCATGGTAATATGTCAACAAAACGCTTCGGGAGGAACCCCGCGAACCATGTCCAAAACACCCGATTCGGGCAAAGCGGAAGATGACCAACCTTCGACCGTCGAGCAATATCTGGTTAAGGACCCGGAACGCTTTGCTCTGAACATGGCCCGCATGATTGAGCAGGCCGGCAAGGCCGCCTCGGCATGGGCCGAGCCGCGGGAAAAGGGCGAGGTGCGCGATCATGTCGCCGAGCCGGTCGTCGACATGGTGAAGACGTTCTCCAAACTCACCGAATACTGGCTCTCCGACCCGCAGCGCGCGCTGGAGGCGCAGACACGATTGTTTTCCGGCTATATGACCGTCTGGGCCAATGCCGTTCAGCGCATCGGCGCCGGTGCCGAGGAGACCGAGGATGCGGTCAAGCCCGAGCGCGGCGACAAGCGTTTCCAGGACCCGGAATGGGGCCGCAACGCCTTTTTCGATTTCCTCAAACAGGCGTATCTCGTCACCTCGCGCTGGGCGGCCGAACTGGTCGAGCACGCCGAGGGTCTGGACGAGCACACCCGCCACAAGGCCAGCTTTTATGTCAGGCAGGTGTCCAACGCCATCTCGCCGTCGAATTTCATCCTGACCAATCCGGAATTGTTTCGCGAGACCGTCGCCTCGAACGGCGAAAACCTGGTGCGCGGCATGAAAATGCTGGCCGAGGACATTGCCGCAGGCAAGGGTGACCTGAAGCTGCGGCAGGCGGATTATTCACCCTTCGAGATCGGCAAGAATCTCGCCACCACGCCCGGCAAGGTGGTCGGCCGCAGCGACGTCGCCGAAATCCTGCAATACGAGCCGGCGACCGAGACCGTGCTCAAGCGGCCGCTGCTGATCTGCCCGCCATGGATCAATAAATACTACATCCTCGACCTCAACCCGCAAAAATCCTTCATCCGCTGGGCGGTCGAGCAAGGCCACACGGTCTTCGTCATCTCCTGGATCAATCCGGACGAGCGGCACGGCGCCAAGAGCTGGGAGGCCTATATCAGGGAGGGCCTGCAATACGGCCTCGACACGATTGAAAAGGCCACCGGCGAAAGGCAAGTCAACGCCATCGGATATTGCGTCGGCGGCACGCTGTTGGCGGCAGCGCTGGCCTTGATGGCGCAGGAAGGCGACCACCGCATCAAATCGGCGACCTTCTTCACCACGCAGGTCGATTTCACCTATGCCGGCGACTTGAAAGTGTTCGTCGACGAGGAGCAAGTCGCGGCCGTTGAAAAGGCAATGAGCGAAAAAGGCTATCTCGACGGCACCAAGATGGCGACTGCTTTCAACATGCTGCGCTCGGGCGACCTGATCTGGCCCTATGTCGTCAACAATTACATGCGCGGCAAGGATCCCCTGCCCTTCGACCTGCTCTACTGGAACGCCGATTCGACCCGCATGGGCGCTGCCAACCATTCCTTCTACCTGCGCAATTGCTATCTCGAGAACAGGCTTTCGCAAGGCATGATGGAGTTGGCGGGCCGCACGGTTTCGCTGAAGGATGTCACCATCCCTGTCTACAACCTCGCCTCGAAGGAGGATCACATCGCGCCGGCGCTGTCGGTGTTCCTCGGCTCGAAATATTTCGGCGGCGAGGTCGACTACGTCGTGGCCGGCTCCGGCCACATCGCCGGCGTCGTCAATCCGCCGGCGGCGCAGAAATACCACTACTGGACCGGCGGCAAGCCGGCTGGGGACTTCGACCAGTGGTTCGCCGGGGCCACTGACCATCCCGGCTCCTGGTGGCCGCACTGGCAGCGCTGGATCGAAGCCAGGGACAATACCCGCGTACCGGCCCGCAAACCGGGCGAGCATATGCAAGTTCTAGGCGAAGCCCCCGGCACCTATGTCAAGGTGCGTGTGTAACCATCTGTAATGTGTGGTGAGTTGACGCGCCGCCAAAAGCGGGCGAAATGGTGTCGTCAACCCTGAGCAGCCTTGATTCATCCTCTAGCCGCCAAATTACTTTGAGGCTTGCAGATTTGACACAGGTCTCGTTTCCGGTTCGGGGAACAAGGGTCATTTCGACGAGACGTTTCGACGCCGCGCCAATGACGAACCGGTCGGATATCGAGGGGGAATTTTGTTTTGAGATCAGCAGGATCGCGCCTCGCGAAGGGAGAAAGCCGCGCCATTGTGGCGGCGCTTTTCTCGGTGCTTCTGGCGTCCTGCACCTCTGCCGGCGACCCGACCATGTCGGTCGGCATGCCAGGCTATAATGCCTCGGCCACCGAAATCAGCACGGCCGCCGGTGCGCCCCAGGCCAGCACGGCCGCCTCATCGTCGCAGATGACAACCGCACAAATGACGATGAATGCAGAGGGCGACGCCAACCTTCCCGAGCAGGTCGCCTATGTGCCAATGGCCAAGCCAGGGGCCAAGTCCGATGCCGGCTTCCCGATCGCCGTTCCCACGGCGGCCGAGACGATCGCGGGACATTCGCCGCAACCGCTGCAACCAAACGCCGAGGCGGCTGAACAGGCCAGCGCTGTTGCGCAGAACAGTGCCGCCGCCGATGCCGGCGCATCGAAGCCCGATGCCAAGGCCGCCGCGCCGGCGATGAACAACCCGGTCTATGTGACCGCCGGCGAGATGCCGCAGCCACAGGCCTATGCACCGAAGAAAAACTTCCTGGCCTCGCTGTTCAGCGCTACGCCTGCTTCGGCGGCATCGCCGGCCAACAGCAGATCGGGCGGGCAGCCAGCGGTCTTGCAGGCCAAGGCGACGCCCGCCGCAAAGCCCACCGTCACCCTGGCCTCGGCCAACCCGGCTGAAAAGCCGGTGCAGTTGGCATCGGCCGGCGATACTAGCCACTTCACGGCCGATGCGCTGCCCGGCGTGCGCCAGACGGCACTGTTCGAGATCAAGCGCAAATCCGGCCTCGACGATGAGAGCGACGTCGACCTCAACGAGGACGAAGGTTCGGGTGGCGCCTACCAGGTCGCCTCCGCCGCCGGCCTCGCCCGGCTGGCACCCAACGGTCTCCTGAAACAGAACGAAAGCGTCGATGTCGCCTGCTTGAAGCCGTCGCTGGTTCGCGTGCTGAAGACGATCGAAGGCCACTACGGCCGCAAGATGACGGTTACCTCCGGCTATCGCGATCCGGCCCGCAACCGTCGCGCCAACGGTGCCAAGAACTCGCTGCACATGTACTGCGCCGCCGCCGACATCCAGGTTCCCGGCGTCTCAAAATGGGAACTGGCGAGCTATATCCGCACCATGCCGGGCCGCGGCGGCGTCGGCACCTACTGCCACACCGAATCCGTCCACGTCGATGTCGGCCCCGAGCGCGACTGGAACTGGCGTTGCCGCAGGCGCGGCTAGGGCGAGGTTCTTCGGGCACTGCGAAGTCCCCTCGGCGACGTTGCATCATGCCGCAAAACCAGCTTGGCTGTCGGAAAGACGCGGTTTGGAGCCAAAGGAAAAAAGTTGTCGCAGCCGGCGGCAGACGGGTTGCCGGTTTGTCGCGACGCAACTATAAGCGCTCACATCTGAGCGCGCCCATCGTCTAGCGGTCAGGACACCGCCCTTTCACGGCGGTAACAGGGGTTCGATTCCCCTTGGGCGTACCAGAGACCTCAAGCACTTAGCACATGCCATCGCTAACGCGCTGCGTAACCTTGCCGGACGACTACTCTGATGAGGATGTCGGCAAAAGCTGCCAGACAAATTGAAGATTATGTCGACGGCTCCCTAAGCCCGCAGTCCCCTCGCCTCGCCGCCGCGCTTGCGCGGAACCATCATGTCCCTGGCCAGCAGGCCGCTCACCCGGCAAAAGGCCATGAAGGCCCGCCATGCGTCTTCGGTCTCGACGATGTCCACCGTGGCGCCGAAACAGGCGTTGAACGCGGCCTGGTAGGTTGGCCCCTTCCGGCGGACCGGCCACGTTTGCAGGAAATCGAGCGCCTGCTCGACACTGTAGATTTCCTCGACCGGCTGGCCGGGCACAGGCGCGATCCGCACCGGCACCTCGAATTGCAGTCTGTCCATTCGATCTCTCCCGAACCGACGCCCCCGCCGCAACGCCGTTCGTCGCAAAAAGTTGCCGTGACGGCTAATGCTTGGGCCGACTTCTCGCCTGGAAATGTGTCGTCACTGCGGTAGCCAAATGAACCCGGCGGAAGCACGGGCCGCTGCAGGCAAGGAGAATGCCCCTGGGCGTGAATATCGCCGGTCTTCGGCCTCCGTAGGCAGTTCGTCCTTGAACCTTGCGCTTTCCAGTGCCAAATCTGGGGGAATTTCTCTCGCGGGGCTCAGCCAGGCCTCGCATCCCTGCAAGACGGATAAAAATGGTCACCTATCTCGACGCCGCCACGGCACCGCTCAGAAACACCGGCCAGATCCGTCTTTACGACGAGGAAGGCTTTATCGGCATGCGCAAGGCTTGCGATCTCACCGCGCGTTGCCTCGACGAACTGGTGCCGATGGTGGCGCCCGGCGTCACCACTGAGGCGATCGATCGTTTCGTTTTCGAATTTGGCATGGACCATGGCGCGCTTCCGGCGACGCTCAACTACCGCGGCTACACGAAATCATCCTGCACCTCGATCAACCACGTCGTCTGTCACGGCATACCCGATAACAAGCCGTTGAAGGACGGCGACATCGTCAACATCGACGTCACCTATATCCTCGACGGCTGGCATGGCGACTCCTCGCGCATGTATCCAGTGGGCACGATCAAGCGTGCCGCGGAGCGGCTGCTCGAAGTCACGTATGAGTGCCTGATGCGCGGCATCGCGGCAATCAAGCCGGGCGCCCGCACCGGCGCCATCGGCGCCGCCATCCAGACCTACGCCGAAGCCGAGCGTTGCTCGGTGGTGCGCGATTTCTGCGGCCATGGGGTCGGCCGGCTGTTTCACGACGCGCCGAATATCCTGCATTACGGCAGCGCCAGCGAAGGCGTCGAGATGCGGCCGGGCATGATCTTCACCGTCGAGCCGATGATCAATCTCGGCCGGCCGCATGTGAAAGTGCTGTCGGACGGCTGGACCGCGGTGACGCGCGATCGTTCGCTGTCGGCGCAGTACGAGCACACGATCGGCGTCACCGAAACCGGCTGCGAGATCTTCACGCTATCGCCAAAAAACCTCGACCGCCCCGGCCTGCGGGCCTAGTGTCTGGCAGATCGGGCGTTACCTTGCCCGGCAAATGCTGGGTGGGGCAGCCATGAACGGTGACGACGACGAGCGGGCCTTCTTTCCCGAAAGGCCGGTGCGATCGCCCGCGAAGGCGGTGGCCGCCGACAAGCCGCATTATCTCGGCCATCGCGACCGCCTGCGCGAACGCTTTGCTGCCGGCCCCAACACCCTCCCCGACTACGAACTGCTCGAGCTTCTATTGTTTCGGCTGATCCCGCGCGCCGACACCAAGCCGGTCGCCAAGGCATTGCTGGCACGCTTCGGTACATTGGCCGAGGTCCTCGGCGCGCCCGTCGAGCGCCTGCAGGAGGTGAAGGGCATCGGCCCGGCGGTGGCGCTCGACCTGAAGGTGGTTGCTGCAACGGCGCAGCGCATGGCGCGCGGCAAGATCGCCGGCCGCGAGCTTTTGTCAACCTGGACGCAGGTTCTCGAATACTGCCGGTCGGTCATGGCCTTCGAGGAGCGGGAGCAGTTCCGCATCCTGTTCCTCGACAAGAAGAACGCACTGATAGCCGACGAGGTGCAGCAGGTCGGCACCGTTGACCACACGCCGGTCTATCCGCGCGAGGTGGTCAGGCGCGCCTTGGAGCTCTCGGCGACGGCGATTATTCTGGCTCACAATCATCCATCGGGCGATCCGACGCCGTCGCGCGCCGACATCGAGATGACCAAGCTGATCATCGAGACGGCCAAACCGCTTGGCATTGCCGTTCACGATCACATCATCATCGGCAGGAAAGGCCACTCCAGCATGAAGGGCCTGCTGCTTATTTGAGGCTTATTGTTACCGGCCTGGCCTGCCACGCGCATATTGATGCGACGCTCAACGCCGATCGCGCCGGTAAATGCGGGGACTGGCGCTCAGCTGGCTGTGCGCAGCCGCCGGGATCGAACAAAGGCCTTTAGTCCGTCGGAATCGAGCGCGTAGCCGAAGGCATAACCCTGCAACATGTCGCAGCCCAGGCCTTTGAGTATCCGTGCGTGCTGCATCGTCTCGACACCTTCCGCCACGACCTCGATACCCAAGGACTTGCCGATGTCAATGATTGACGAGACAACCTGCCTTCTTTGCGGCGATTTGACGATTGGGGTGACCAGCTGCCGATCTATCTTTAGCCGGCGAGGCTGCAACTTGAGCAAACTGACTATCGAAGCGTAACCAGTACCAAAATCGTCTATTTCGATGTCAATCCCGAGTTCTTTTATCTGCTCGATATTCCAGGTGACAAGGTCGTCGTTCTCGTCCAGGAAAATTGACTCAACAAGCTCGAATGAAACTGTCCCTTTTTCGATATTTTGTTCTCGCAAGCTCTTGATGAGCTCCTCATCTTGAAGGCGTCGCGCCGAAACATTGACCGATACCCGCGGAATGTGGAGTCCCGCAGCGGACCATTCTTTGAAGTCCAAAAGCGACTGCTTCAATATGGCTTGGTCGATGATCGAGACCACATTCAGTTCTTCCGCAATTCTCAGGAAGACATCGGGCGCCAAAATACCCTTTTCTGGATGTCTCCACCTCGCCAGCGCCTCAACCCCCACGATTTCGAGCGTCTTTGCGTCAAATTGGGGCTGGTAGAAGGGGATGAACTCGTTGCGCTCAAGGCCGCCGAGAATTTCGTCGGCAATCCGCTTTGTATCGACGATTTCGCTTTGCATCGCGTCGGTGAAGAATTCGTATCGATTGCGCCCACGCCTCTTTGCTCGGTAAAGCGCGATATCGGCGTTTACCAGCAGGTGTTTGGCTTCGATATTTTTTCCGTTGTCGACTGCGATTCCCACGCTGACACCAAAACGGCATCGATGGCCCTGGTAGTAGACCGGTTCGCGCATCTGGCTGATGACGCGGTCAGCGAGCAGCGCCAGTTGCTTGGTATCGTCGCGCACCACGCACAGAACGATGAATTCGTCTCCCCCGATGCGGGCGACGAATCCCTCGTCGCCGACCTTCGATCTGAGGACTGTTGACGCGTGAACCAACATTGCGTCACCGGCGGCGTGGCCCAGCGTATCATTGATGTGCTTGAACCGATCCAGATCGATGTGAAGCAGTGCCGCATGCCCGCCTGAGCGCCTGGCGTTTGCCGCGTAATCTTCCAGTACCTGGTCGAGGTAACGCCGGTTGGGCAAGCCGGTCAACGAGTCATGAAGCGCGATGTGCTCTATGCGCGCTTTGGCCGACTCGAGTTCTGCATTTTTCGACTCGGACAGCTGTTTTGCTCGAACCAGATCCTGGTTCAGCAGGACATCGGCTGTAACGTCCCATTCCGCGCCTATCATTTTTGGAGTGTTGTTTGCGACCCGGTAAACGATCGCCTTGGACCGGACATGACGGACCTCGCCATCCGGACGCACAATCCGGTACTCCGACAAATAGGGTCGTCCGCTGGCCACCGCGCTGTCGAAATCTGCGTTGGCGGTAGCCAAATCATCTGGGTGGATTGCACCCGCCCAGTCTATGTAGCCCCGGTGCTCCCCGGTTGATTTGCCATATATTTCATTTACGCGATCATCCCACGTAAGCTCGTTGGTCGCGAGATCGTGTTCCCAAACCCCAATAGCCGAGGCTTCCAGAGCGAGTTCCAGGCGTCGTGACAATCGACGCAATTCCGCATAATTGCGCTGTCTTTCGCCGATCAGGCGACCTGTGACCAGGAAGGGGAACACAACCAAGGCCCCGGCCGTCGCCATGATCGCGCGCAACAACCATGCGTTACTTGGCGTCGAAGGCCAGCCATTTTTGGGAATGGCCGCGATCTGCCACGAACCGGACGGGAGCAAAACGTCGGCCGTCACCGGATCGCTTTTGCCGATCCGCTCATTGCCGTAGAATTGGTCTCCATTTTGGCCGAGAGCGTCCCTGCCGATCAGCGCTATGTCAATCCCGAGATCGTCGTCAAGCAGCCCGCTCGCCCGATAGAGACGCTGCACGTCGACAACGGCGGAAATGATGCCCCAGAACCTTTCCGTATTGCCCGCGCTCCGCACGAAAACCGGAAAGCGACCGATAAAGCCTTGTCCTCCCTGCTTCAGATCGACGGGACCGGCAAGCACCAGCTTGCGTTCGTCTCGCGCCCTTAGCGCAGCCGCACGCTGCCGCTCGTTCTTGCGGTAATCGAGGCCCATCGCCTGCTCGTTACCCTCCATCGGGTACATCAGGGAAACGACCAGATCGGGCGCGCCGGCAATATTGTTCAATTGCGAGTTCGCGCCAAACAGATTACTCGCCAGCGAAGCGAAGCGTTGCTGTCCCATATAGGGCTCGGTTACGACCGCAGCGACCAGTCCATGCACGAGTTGAAGGTTTCCGTTGATATTGCCTTCGAGCTTGGCGCGGATGAGGTTGACCTTGGTCAGCACGTCCGCACGGACGGCCTGGTCCGAGACGATCTTGTTCTGGTGCTCCGCGAACGCTGCGCTGATAAGGATGACGACAAACGCGATCGCCGCCGGAATATTTGCCGACGAAAAGACGGCCTCCTTAATGCCGCCGAACCTAGCGCGGAAAAAAGCCAATAGGCGATTCCTCAATTGCCATTTCAGGTTCTCGGGTCGACCCGATGAGGAATATTAGCGTTCAATGTTTAATTTGACCTTCACACTCCTGAAAAATTTCGCATTTTCCGATGGCTGACGCCGGCTGTTATGTCGACATCGACACCACCGCCCGCGCGATGTTGAAGGCAGGCTGCATGAAGCGGACCAACATGAAACGAGATCAGCCTTGCTCGGAAGACCGCAGACACGAGCGCCATTGCACACCTCGATGCTCCGACCCGAGTACATCAAGAGCGTTGACCTTGGGCTAGTGGCCCTCAATCGACTTGTGAGACACAAGATATGGTATCTTGCCGACGCTCCGCTTCGTCGCGCCAATGGAATAGGCCATCGGTATCTTGGGAGAGTTCTCTGGCAGGCCGTACATATCCTTGCCGGCCCGCACTGCAAATGAAAAGTGCTGCCACGAAACCGTGTCATGCTCATTGAGAAAATCGAGCGTCAGACCAGCTGAAATCAGCGCGTTCACCACGTCACTGATCGGATGGATCCACTCATAATAGCGAGGATGCTTCAAGATACGATTGTCGCCGGTGTAGGTCAGTTCCTCGTTCCAGGCGAGCGGCCGAGCTATCGGCGTTCGCCAGTCGTGCTTCAACTCCAGGGCCGCGGCCTTTCGATCGCACTGAAACATCAGCGGATGGCCCTCGGCCATGTAGAGCCGGCCGCCGGGTCGCAGGAGACTGGCAACCACCCGCGCCCAGCGGAACACGTCGTCCAGCCAGTTTACCGAACCCCAGGTAACGTAAGCGATGTCAAAGGTCCGGCCGAGCGCTTCGACGGCCTCGAACAGGGGCGCTTCCACGAAACGTACGTCGGTGCCTGCCTTCGCAGCGAAATCCCGCGCCGCCGCGATCGCCGTCGGTGAAAAGTCGAGGCCGGTCACGCTGCCTGCGCCGAGATTCTTCAGGCTGATCGTGTCAAGCCCGATGTGACACTGCAGGTGGACGATATCCTTGCCGGCAATATCGCCGACCTCGCGCGTTTCCAATTCATAGAGATTGGATCCGCCTGCCAGCACATTCTCGATGTGGTAGCTGCCCGTTGTGTCGGTCGAGTGCAGTTCGGCCCGATCATCCCAATTAAGGCGGTTCGCACCCAGAAACGGTTCCAAATTCCCCCCAACCCTGACTGACGGATGGTAAACAAGTCGTTAAGATACCTTTGCAGCGAAAGTATCGCGCGTCAATCCGGACCGGTCGCCTCTCAAACAAGCTTCGGCGGCAATCAAGACGAGCAAGAGCGTCTCGTCTTCAAGAACTGCGATCCACGACCAATGTTTTCACCGGATCGAGAAAAGAACGAGCCTGTCCGCGCCGCTGGCACGTCGCCGCTGACCATGTCCACTGCGGCTTTGGATCGCTCGATCACCATCAAGTGATCCAGGCGTGCCGGTGCCGAATGGAACATAAAGCCCGGAATTCAGTTAGATAGCCGGATTTGGCTGGAGTACCGCCAGATGCGGAACTCCGGCCGGGCAAGGGCACTGCCGTAACACGGAGTGAGCGGCTTCGGGCGCATCTCGCCGGACTCAGGCACCACCTTGCCGAACTCGGGAGCCATAAACGCTCCCTATGGAGGATGCCATGAACCAGTGGACAAACGCCAGGCTCTGTGACGTAGCCAACCTGATCCTTGGGGCAATTCTGTTCTTCTCTCCCTGGATCTTCGCCTTTGCGGCAGGCCCGCAGACGCAGAACGCCCTCGGCAGCGGAATCTTGATTGTCGTGCTTTCGATTGCCGCTCTCGCGGCATTTGCCGTCTGGGAAGAGTGGGTGAACCTGGTCGTCGGACTGTGGGTTCTCGTATCGCCCTGGGTGCTTGGATTCCAGGCGACCACGGCGATGACCGTGCATGTCGTGATCGGCATTCTGGTTGCCGTCCTGGCCGCGATCGAGCTCTGGATGATGTACCAGAACCCGCCGACCCAGTCCGCCGCCTAACAGGCGCAGCCAGCCAGCGCCCTTTTGGGCCTGACGGATCGATGGTTCGTCTGCCGGCCTCTCGGCAACAGCCGCCCAGAGGCCGGATGCCAGGATCTGAGAAGGATTGCGCATTATGGTCGGTGACAATCCGCGTTCGACGGCCAGGATTGCGGGACATCCCATTCATCCGATGCTCGTGCCGTTTCCGATCGCCTGCTTCGTCGGCACCTTGCTGACGGATCTGGCCTATTGGCGAACAGCGGAAATGATGTGGGCGGACTTCTCTGCTTGGCTGGTTACCGTCGGCGTGATCATGGGCTGCCTTGCAGCGATCGTGGGGTTGATCGATTTTCTGGCTAATCCGCTGATAAGGGCACAGCCCCCTGCCTGGCCGCACGTGCTCGGTAATCTGCTGGCGCTGGTGTTGTCCGTGATCAACATGCTCGTGCACACCCGCGATGCATGGACCTCCATCGTTCCCACCGGCTTGATCCTCTCGGCGGTTGTCGTGCTCATCCTCATCTTCACTGGTTGGCTGGGCTGGTCCATGGTGTACCGGCATCACGTCGGAGTGGCGGATTGATGCGCGTAGCAAGCTCCATCAGACAGGCCGGGCGCATCGCGGCGTCCATCCTTACTTGCACTGCGGCGATCACTCTTGCAGCGTGCAGCGGCAACGACCCGGATCCCAGCAGTCAGATAGGGCCGAATCCAAACCTGCCGGAGCCGATCCAATATTTCTTCCCGCCCATGCATCTCGCTTCCGTGGTAGGATGGAAGAACGACGAAAAGCCGACAGTCGCGCAGGGGCTGCAGATCCAGGCTTTTGCCAACGGCTTGCAGCATCCGCGCTCACTTTATGTGCTGCCCAATGGCGACGTCCTGGTGGTCGAGTCCAAGGCGCCGGGCGGCGAACCGATCAAACGGCCCAAGGATTTGGTGATGGGCTGGATCGAATCGTGGGTCACTTCGGGCGGCGACAGCGGCCCAAGCAACCGCATCACCTTGCTGCGCGACGCCGATGGCGATGGCAAGCCCGAGCTGACCAGCGTCTTCCTCGACCACCTGAGCTCGCCCTTCGGCGTGGCGCTGGTGGGAAGCGATCTCTACGTTGCCAACACTGATTCCATTGTTCGCTATCCCTACACCACCGGCGACACCAAGATCACCGCGCCCGGAACGCCGCTCACCGCCCTGCCCGGCGGCCCGATCGACCACCATTGGACGAAGAGCCTGGTGGCAAGCCCGGACGGCTCGCTGCTCTATGTCGGCATCGGCTCGAACAGCAACGTGGCCGAGAACGGCATGGAGGCGGAGAAGGACCGCGCCGCGATCTGGCAGGTGGACAGGGCTACCGGCAGGTCGCGCATTTTCGCCAGCGGTTTGCGCAATCCGAATGGCCTGAGCTGGGAGCCGCAGACCGGGGCGCTCTGGGCCGTGATCAATGAGCGCGACGAGCTCGGCCCCAATCTCGTGCCGGATTATCTGACGTCGGTAAAGGACGGCGGCTTCTACGGGTGGCCATACAGCTATTACGGCCAGCATCTCGATCCCCGAGTCATGCCCCAGCGTCCGGACCTGGTCGCGAAAGCGATCGTTCCGGATTATGCGCTGAGCTCCCACGTCGCCCCTCTGGGATTGGCCTTCTACACGGCAACCTCCCTTCCCGACGCATATCGCGGCGGCGCCTTCGTTGGCGAGCACGGGAGCTGGAACCGCACGCGCTTCAATGGCTACAAGGTGGTGTTCGTACCATTCAGCGGCGGCCATCCGAGTGGCGCCGCACAGGACGTGGTGACTGACTTCCTGGACAAGGACAACAAGGCGCGCGGCCGGCCTGTCGGCCTGGCCGTCGACAAAACCGGGGCCCTGCTCATCGCCGACGACGTCGGCAACACAGTTTGGCGGGTGACATCTGCCGGCCAATAAAGGGGCTCCACTCCCTTCGTCGAGCTGTCGGTCGAGCAGGGGATCGAACCCTGCGCGCGACGATCCCGACGATCGCCGTTCCGGTGATTCTGCCGGGCACATTCGGCATGCTCGCCATTGCCGTTTACTCGACGCTGACGATGTTTGCCGCGCGCTACCGCTGATCACCGCCGAACCGAAGGACCGCCAGCACCGAGAAATGGTATTTTTGCCCTTCCCACAGCCGGCTCTAGAATTTTCATCGCAAATCAAGTTATGATGCACTTGGTATTTCCCGGGACGGCTTTGCGCCGCTTGGAATACCGGGAGGAACCGGGACATGGCCGTTGCGCTTGTACTCGTTCTGATAGTCGTGGGCTCGGTGTTGTTCCACTTCCTGAGCCCATGGTGGTGGACGCCGATTGCCTCGAACTGGGACTATATCGACAACACCATCATCATAACTTTCTGGATCACCGGCGTCGTCTTCGCCGCCGTGGTTCTTTTCATGGCCTATTGCGTCTTCCGCTTCCGTCATCGGGAAGGCAATCAGGCGGCATATGAACCTGAGAACAGGCGGCTCGAATCCTGGCTGACGGTCGTCACTGCCGTCGGTGTCACGGCTTTGCTGGTTCCCGGCCTGTTCGTCTGGAGCCGCTTCGTCAACGTCCCAAGCGACGCAACCGAGGTCGAAGTCGTCGGCCAGCAATGGCAATGGAGTTTCCGCCTGCCCGGCAAGGACGGCAAGCTCGGCACATCCGACACTCGCGACGTCAACGCTGAAAATCCGCTCGGCGTCATCGCCGCTGATGCCAACGGCCAGGACGACGTCGTGGTCGAAGCGGCCGACCTGCATCTGCCGGTTGGCAAACCGGTCAAGATGCTGCTCCGCTCGATCGATGTGCTGCACGATTTCTACGTGCCGGAATTCCGCGCCAAGATGGACATGATCCCGGGCTCAGTCACCTATTTCTGGTTCACTCCGACCAAGACCGGAACCTTCCAGGTCCTGTGTGCCGAACTCTGCGGCCAAGGGCATCCGATGATGCATGGCGTGGTCATGGTCGATACGCAGGAAGATTATCTGGCGTGGCTTGGCCAGCAGCAGACTTTTGCGCAGCTGTCCGCGCCCCAACAGATGGGCTCGGCAGAGTAGACGCCGGAACGACGGCGCGCCGTCGGCATTGAAAAGATTGCGGCAGGCCCGAACTGTCGGGCATGGCCGAAAAGGGCACGGAGGTGTTCCTATGGTCGATATCACACCTGCAGATGCGGTACCGCCGGCCGAAGTCGCGGAAATGGAACTTTACCATCCGCACAGCTGGTGGACGAAATACGTTTTCTCGCAGGATGCCAAGGTCATCGCCATCCAGTATTCGGCGACGGCGACGGCGATCGGCATGGTGGCGCTGGTGTTGTCCTGGCTGATGCGGCTGCAGCTCGGCTTCCCCGGCACGTTCGACTTCATCACACCGGAAGCCTACTACCAGTTCATCACCATGCATGGCATGATCATGGTGATCTACCTGCTCACCGCACTCTTCCTGGGCGGCTTCGGCAACTATCTGATCCCGCTGATGGTTGGCGCTCGCGACATGGTCTTTCCCTATGTCAACATGCTGAGCTACTGGATCTATCTCCTGGCCGTGCTGGTCCTCGTGTCGAGCTTCTTTGCCCCCGGCGGACCGACAGGTGCCGGCTGGACGCTCTATCCGCCGCAGGCGATCATGACCGGTACGCCAGGCGGCCAGGACTGGGGCATCATCCTGATGCTCGTCTCGCTGATCCTGTTCATCATCGGCTTCACCATGGGCGGCTTGAACTATGTCGTGACGGTGCTACAGGGCCGCACGCGCGGCATGACACTGATGCGCCTTCCGCTCACCGTCTGGGGTATTTTCACCGCCACCGTCATGGCGCTGCTCGCCTTCCCGGCACTGTTCGTCGCCTGCGTGATGATGCTGCTCGACCGGGCGCTCGGCACCAGCTTCTTCATGCCGGCGATCGTCGAGATGGGCGAACAATTGCAGCATGGCGGCGGCAGCCCGATCCTGTTCCAGCATCTGTTCTGGTTCTTCGGCCACCCCGAGGTCTACATCGTGGCGCTTCCGGCCTTCGGCATCGTCTCCGACCTGATCAGCACCCATGCGCGCAAGAACATCTTCGGCTACCGCATGATGGTCTGGGCCATCGTCGGCATTGGCGCACTGAGCTTCGTGGTCTGGGCGCACCACATGTATGTCAGCGGCATGCATCCCTATTTCGGCTTTTTCTTCGCCACCACGACATTGATCATCGCGGTTCCAACAGCCATCAAGGTCTACAACTGGGTGCTGACGCTGTGGCGTGGCGACATCCACCTCACCATACCGATGCTTTTTGCCCTGGCCTTCATCGTCACCTTCGTCAATGGCGGGTTGACTGGGCTATTCCTCGGCAATGTCGTCGTCGACGTTCCGCTGTCGGACACGATGTTCGTCGTCGCCCATTTCCATATGGTCATGGGGGTCGCCCCGATCATCGTAATCTTCGGCGCGATCTATCACTGGTATCCGAAGGTCACCGGTCGGATGCTGAACGAGACGCTGGGCCGGTTCCATTTCTGGGTCACCTTCCTTGGCGCCTATCTGATCTTCTTTCCCATGCACTATCTCGGCTTGATGGGCGTGCCGCGGCGCTACAACGAATTGACCGATATGACGGTGATGACGGAATCGGCCCACCACCTCAACTCGTTTATCAGCATCATGGCTTTTATCGTCGGTTTTGCCCAGATTGTGTTTCTGTTCAATCTCATCTGGAGCATCCGCCATGGCCGTGAGGCTGGTGGCAATCCGTGGCGGGCAACGACGCTCGAGTGGCAGACGGCCGAAACACCGCCGGGCCATGGCAATTTCGGCAAGGATCTGCCGATCGTCTATCGCTGGGCCTATGACTACAGCGTACCGGGCGCCAAGGAGGACTTCATACCGCAAAACGTTCCGGGCTCCTTCGGACCTTCCAGGGAGCCGGCATGAGCGTCATTCTGGTTTTCCTGCTCGTGATCGCCGGCATTGCTGGGTGGTGGCTCTCGCATCAGCGGCTAATGACGAGGCCGTGGCTCGAGCAAGGTTTGGTCGGGGATTTTGTCGCCCTGGACCGATCGGCGCTGCCGACCGCAAAGATCGGTCTCGGCGTCTTCCTTGCCGTCGTCGGCTGCCTGTTCGCGCTGTTCACCAGTGCTTACTTCATGCGCATGGCGCTGTCGGATTGGCAGCCGCTGCCCATCCCGCCTCTGCTCTGGCTTAATACCGGCGTACTGGTCTTGAGCAGCATTGCCATGCAGTGCGCTTCGCTCGCGGCGCGCAAGGGTCAAGTGGACATGGTCAGGCTCGGTCTCGCCACCGCTGGACTCACGGCGCTCGCCTTCCTGGTTGGACAGCTTATGGCATGGCGGGAACTGAGCGCGGATGGCTATTTTCTGGCGTCCAATCCGGCCAACAGCTTCTTCTACCTGCTAACGGGAATGCATGGGCTGCATATACTGGGAGGGCTGGTCGGCCTGGGCAGAACGACCGTCGGTGCCTGGAACGGTGCGCGGCCGCAGCGGCTTCGCCTGAGCGTCGAGCTGTGCGCCATGTACTGGCATTTCCTGCTTTTCGTCTGGCTCGCCATCTTCGCTCTTCTGGCCGGCTGGGCTTCGACTTTAATCGACATTTGCCGAGGGTTGCTGACCTAGGAGGAACGGGCGGATGGCAGAGACGACACTGACCCACATCGGCCGAACGGGGCCGCGGCCCGCAGGCTGGCAAGGCATCGCCGCCGACTGGTCCTCGGATCAGCGGGCGTTCAAAAACGTGTCTTGGGGCAAGGCCATGATGTGGATCTTCCTGCTCAGCGACACGTTCATCTTCGGCTGCTTCCTGCTCTCCTACATGACCGACCGTATCTCCACACGCGTGCCGTGGCCCAATCCGAGCGAGGTCTTTGCCCTGCGCATCGGCGGCTCCGACATTCCATTGATCCTTATCGCCATCATGACCTTCGTCCTGATCTCGAGCAGCGGAACGATGGCCATGGCGGTGAATTTCGGCTACCGCCGCGACCGCCGCAAGACGGCAGTCCTGCTGCTTTTGACCGCGGCACTCGGCGCGACCTTCGTCGGCATGCAAGCCTTCGAATGGACCAAGTTGATCACCGAGGGCGTGCGGCCTTGGGGCAATCCGTGGGGCGCTGCACAGTTCGGCGCATCCTTTTTCATGATCACCGGCTTCCACGGCACACATGTGTCGATCGGGGTGATTTTCCTGATCATCGTGGCGCGAAAGGTCTGGCGCGGGGACTACGACGTCGGACGGCCCGGCTTCTTCACCAGCCGGAGGGGCCGCTACGAAAACGTCGAAATCATGGGGCTCTACTGGCATTTCGTCGACCTGGTCTGGGTGTTCATTTTCGCATTTTTCTATCTTTGGTGAGAGGCAGGACATGGCTGAAGCAACCGCAAATGGCCTTGGACAACACACGCTCGACAGCGCCCGTACGCATGATGCGACGGCGACCAGCGTTACCCCTACGGAGGTTCATCAGGAGCACCCGATCAAGCTCTACCTGGTGGTCTGGGCGTGGCTGTTCATCCTCAGCACCTGCTCCTATCTGGTCGACTATTTCGGGCTCCACGGCTATCTCAGATGGTCGCTGATCCTGATCTTCATGATCCTCAAGGCAGGGCTGATCGTCGCCATCTTCATGCACATGGCCTGGGAACGGCTGGCGCTGACATATGCAATCATCCTGCCGCCGGTGCTGGTGCTGGTATTCGTGACGCTGATGGTCTTCGAAGCGGACTACACCCTTCTCACCCGAATGGCGTTTTTCGGGGCCGGGCCCTGACATGCAATCCGGATCCAGGCCGGTCCTGTTCTGGAGCCTTCGCCTTGAAACAATCTACGGCTGGACCATTTCTGTTGGTATCGGAAACGACAGGCGATGCCGGCGTTTCCACATGCGTCGCGAACACCAGCAAGGGGCGCCCAAGATGACCATCGCAAACAGACTGAAGGACTTCATCGATAAGAAAGGCATTTCCTACGACACCGTCGAGCATCACCGCACGGCGACAAGCAGACAATCCGCCATTGCGGCACATGTGCCTGGCAGCATAATGGCCAAATCGGTGGTCGTTCACCACGACCGTGGCTACGCGCTGGCCGTGGTTCCAAGCACGCACAGGATAGAACTCGCGACATTGCAGGATGTTATGGACAAGCCTCTTGGACTTGCCTCCGAAGACGAGGTGGTCTCGTTGTTCGGCGATTGCGATGTCGGCGCTGTGCCGCCGATCGGCGCTGCCTATGATGTGCCGGTGGTCCTCGATGAAAGCCTCGGCGACGCTCCCGAAATCTATTTCGAGGGCGGCGACCATAGGACGCTGGTGCATGTGAGCGGCAAGGATTTCCGCGACCTGACAAAAGACGCGCGCCAGGCCCGTTTCAGCCACCCGGCCTATTGAAAGCTCTGCCCCACCCTCCCCGCACCGGCGCTCGGTGCGGAGGACAGGTTTTTCAGCTCACGGTCTGGTAGCCGGCGGCGATTCGACAACTTTCCGATAGACATGCCAGGTGGCATGACCAAGGATCGGCAGCACGACCGCCAACCCGGCGAACACTGGCAGCGAGCCGATGATCAGGGCGACGGCGACAATAAGGCCCCACACCGCCATCACGATCGGGTTGGCCAGGACAACGCGCACCGAGGTGTGGATGGCTTCGTAGGCGCCGACATCGCGGTCGAGCAACAACGGGAATGCGACGACCGTGGTGCACAACACAACCGCGGCGAACACAAAGCCGATGGCGTGACCCAGGATGATGAGTGTCCAGCCGCGTCCCGTGGCGAATATTTCACTGATGAAGCTGGACAGCGATTGCGGCGGCGCCGGGCCGAACACGGTCTGGTAAAATATCTGGGCCGTCAAAAGCCAGGCGATGAATATCGCAAGCAGCATGATGCCGACCGCCGCGATAGCCGGCAGCGCCGGAGAACTTCTGACCTCAAAGGCGTGCCTCCACGATGCGTCGAGCCCGGCTTCCCGTCGCCGGCTGATCTCATAGAGGCCGATCGCCGCGAACGGACCAATTAGCGCAAAGCCGGACACAAGCGGAAACAACAATGGCAGCGTGTTGTTGCCTGATGTCCAGACAGCAAGCACGACCCCCGCAAGCGGGTAGATCAGGCAGAGAAAAACGATGTGCGACGGCTTGACCATGAAATCATCGACGCCACGCCTGAGCGCATCAAAAAGATCGGAGACACCGATTTTTCGAATTCTGGTGTGTTCCAGCGTCTCGCTGGCGCCTGCTATCACGTGAAAGCTTGCCATGACCATTCCTCCAGACCGGGTCCGGTAAGGTCGCGTTTTACGGTGCTGCCGTTCTGCGTGATTGGCCACGCAAACCGCGACCTGCACCATGATCAATATACTCTCATGCGGGGGACTTGTCGCGCTTTGTACGAAGGCCCCCGGGGGTAAGAGGTCCCGGGTAGCCCGACTAGCTCTGGATGCCGTTCTTCGATATGCTCTTCTAGACGAAGGTGAAGGTCATGGATGGAAGGACAGTTCTCATACTCGGCCTTGGCGTCGTTATTCTGCTGTTGCTGGGATTTTGTGCTCTGCCAACGTGATGTTTTGAGCCGGGCTCAATAGCCGGCTGACGCGACCACTCGCATTACAATGGTGTCGGCAAGCAGCGCCGCGAAGATCGCGAAAAGATAGACAATCGAATACGCAAACAGCGCCTTTGCCGGCTTCATCTCCTTGTCGGCGACGAGGACCTTCCAGGCGTGCCAAATGAACCCTGCGCCCAACGCTGCTGAAGCAGTGCCGTAGTATCCGCTCGCGAAGCCGAAGGCCCAAGGAAGCACGCCGATTGGCGCCAAGACCAGCGAATAGGCGAAGATTTGTTTTCTGGTCGAGTGCTGGCCGGCCACATTCGGCATCATCGGGATGCCCGCCGCGGCATAGTCGCCGACCTTGAAAAGGGCCAGCGCCCAGAAATGAGGCGGCGTCCAGAGGAAAATGATCAGAAACAGAATGACACTTTCGATGCCGATTGCGCCGGTTGCAGCCGCCCACCCGATCACTGGAGGAAGGGCGCCTGCCGCGCCGCCTATGACGATATTTTGTGGCGTCGAGCGCTTCAGCCACATTGTGTAGATAACGACATAGAAAAAGATAGTGAACGCCAACAACGATGCGGCAAGCCACCCCACCAGCACGCCGAGCGTCATGACCGACAGTGCGGAAAGCACCAGACCGAAGCCGAGAGCTTCGCCAGGCGTGACGCGGCCTGACGGAATTGGTCGCTTGGACGTGCGAGACATCAAGGCGTCTATGTCTGCGTCGTACCACATATTGAGCGCGCCGGCGGCTCCTGCTCCGACCGCAATTGCGCCGATGGCGATTACGGCGATAACTGGATTCATTACGCCGGGCGCCATCATCAGGCCGACGAACGCAGTAAACACGGCAAGCGCCATGACCCGTGGTTTCAAAAGCGCAAGGAAATCACACGCCGTCGCCTCCGAGAGGCGGATGCCGGTATCCTTGAGACGGCTTTCTTCAGTCGACATTCAGACGACCACCGATGGGAACGGCAGCCTAGCCGGCCAATGTCTTTTTTGCAACAAGCCGCCCTCCCCACCGACACTGCCGGCAGATTGCGGCCGAGGCTATGCCTCGACCTGTTTGCGATACCAAGATCCGGCGGAAGAGCCGCGTTATTTGGAGAATTGCTTCAGATAGGCAATGACATTGACGATGTCCTCGTCTTTCTTGAGGCCGGGAAACGCCATCTTCGTTCCTTTGACCATCGCCTTGGGATCGCGAAGGTAGCTCGTCAGTGTGGCTTCGTCCCATTTGACGCCGGACTTGCCGGCCTCGGTCATCGCCTTGGAATAGCTGAACCCCGGATGCGTGCCGGCCGTTCGGCCGATGACGCCGTTCAACGACGGACCGACCTTGTTCTGATCCTTGTCCGCGACGTGGCAGACCTTGCATTTGGCGAAGACCTTCTCACCCGCCGCGGCATCCTGAGCCCACGAGGGGCCGGCGATGACGGTCGCGACCGACATGATGATAAAAAACACAATGGCACGCATGGCATTTCCTCCCTGATCGCCAATTTGCCCTGGCTGACCTGCACAGGCCGACATCTAGTCCGCTGGCATGCGCTCTTGAATGGCAGAACGGATATCCACTGCCTGGAGTTGCGGCACCTACATACCACGGAACCCGGCCGGCAGGTAGAGTTCGGCCATGCAAAGGTTTCATGCGGACAATCTGCTCAAGGCAATTTGGTGTTGCAGGTGGTGGCGATCCGGCCGACCGCCTCTTCAACTCCGGCGAGGTCAAACTCGGCTTTGCCGCGCCCCGACAGCAGCCCGAACCGCCAGGACAGCAGCAGCCGGTCCGCGGAAATCAGTCGCCTGATGCCGTCGGCACCGTCGCGCACCAGCATCCTGCTGCGCGGGCCGACCGACCAGCTTTCGTTGAGCTTGCCGGATTGGTCGACAGTCACCGACATGGCGATGGTTCGGCTGGCGGAAACAGTATCGCTCAGCTGCAGCCATTCGCTCCAACGCGGTTCGCCGGCGGTCCGGCAGGCAATCGTCAATACCGGGCTGTAGCTCAATGCGCCGCCGCCGGTGATGAGCTTGTTGGTAGCGTAAAGCGAGGCGGTGACCAGACCGTCGCTGGTCTTGTCGAACCGCCAGTTGTCGAGAACCGTGTCAGCCTGGGCGATGCCGTAGACCGACGCAAGCAGGAACGCCGCCGCGACCACGCTTCCGATACCGAAGAACTGTCTCAACGATGCCTCCAACAACCGCTGCGATCCGCAACCCAGCGCAGATAATCATCAAAGCTTCGTATCGCCACCTCGACCGCCAGATGCGTGAAATCCGTTGCGCCTGCGCCACAACGAAAAAGGCCGCCTCGAGAAGGCGGCCTTTTGGAATTCAGCAGGGACGTTATTCAGCGTCCTTGGCGGCCTTTTTCTTCGGCGCAGCCTTCTTCTTGGGCTCTTCAGCGTCGTCGTCGGCCTTCTTGGTGTCGGCTTTTTTCGCAGCCGCCTTCTTCGCCGGCTTGGCCTTGGTCGTCTCCGTATCCTCGTCGTCGGCCAGCAGCTCTTCCTTGCTGACCTTGACGTCGGTGACCGAGATCTGGCCAAGCAGATGGTCGACCACCTTCTCTTCGAACATCGGCGCGCGCAACGTATTCAGCGCTTCGGGATTGTTGCGATAGAATTCGAAGGCCTCCTGCTGCTGGTTGGCCGGATAGCGACGCACCTGCTCGAACAGGCCGCGCTGCAATTCCTCGTCCGTCACCGTGACGCCCGCCTTCTCGCCGATTTCGGCGAGAACCAGGCCGAGACGCACGCGGCGCTCGGCAAGCCGCATATATTCGGCACGCGCTTCCTCTTCCGTCGTCTCTTCGTCGGCAAAGGTGCGCCCGGCGGCTTCGAGATCGCGGTTGACCTGGTTCCAGATGTTGTTGAACTCGGCCTCGACGAGCTTGGACGGCGCCTCGAACGAGTAGGCGGCGTCGAGCTGGTCGAGCAACTGGCGCTTGACCTTCTGGCGCGTCATCGAGCCGAACTGATTTTCGATCTGACCGCGCACCACCTCGCGCAGGCGCTCCAGCGACTCCAGGCCGAGGTTTTTGGCCATCTCGTCGTTGATCTCAAGTTCGCCGGGCTTCGACACTTCCTTGACGGTCACGTCGAAAGTGGCTTCCTTGCCGGCCAGATGCGCCGCCTGGTAGTTTTCCGGGAAGGTAACCGTGACCTGCTTCTCGTCGCCGGCCTTGCTGCCGACCAGCTGGTCCTCGAAGCCAGGGATGAATTCCTTCGAGCCGAGCACCAGCGGCTGATCGGTGCCGGCGCCGCCGCCGAAGGCTTCGCCGTCGATCTTGCCGACATAATCGAGGGTCACGCGGTCGCCCTCGGCGGCCTTGCCGGTCTTCGGCTCATAAGTGCGCGCCGACTCGGCGACACGCTTGACCTGTTCATCGATCTCCTCATCAGGCACTTCGAATACCTGACGCGTCACCTTGATGTCGGAGAAATCCTTGATCTCGATCGGCGGAATGACCTCGTAGTTCAGGCGGAACTCGAAATCTGCGCCACCAGCCAGGATCTTCTCGGCTTCCTTCTCGTCCTCGGTCATGATCACTTCTGGCTGCATGGCAGCCTTTTCGCCGCGCCCGGTGATGATCGAACGGGTCGAATCGTTGAGGATCTCGTTGACCACTTCGGCCATGAACGATTTACCATAGACTTTGCGCAGATGCTGCACCGGCACCTTGCCGGGGCGGAAGCCGTTGATGCGGACCTTGTTCCTGGCATCGGAGAGCCGCGCCATCAGCTTGGCTTCCATGTCACCGGCCGGCACGGTGATCTTGATCTCGCGCTTGAGACCGGAGTTGAGCGTTTCGGTGACCTGCATCATAAAACCTTTGTTTCCACCAATGAGGCCGTCAAACGGCCCCTGCCGTTCACAGCCTGCCGGTATGATCTTGCCGGGAATGGCTTTTGGTGCGGGACTTGGCGATTTGTCCGCCCAACGCGGCACAAATCCTCCAGAAATACGCTCCAAAATGTGAATAAGTCTTTGTTTTTCCTACTTCTTATCACATTCTGCAGAAGCGGATCGTCGCGTCCCGTCACATTCGACACGCCTTTTGTCACAGGCGACGCTGATTTTCAACCATCTTTGCATTCCGGCCAATGATGCCGATGTGGGCTCTGACATTGACAGAATGATGGCTACATGGGATTGGCCGGGCAATGCGGATGTGGCGGAATTGGTAGACGCCCTGGATTTAGGTTCCAGTGCCGAAAGGCGTGGGGGTTCGAGTCCCTTCATCCGCACCACCCTTCGCTCTTCGAGCTTCGGGTGGCAGGCCGCTCGAAGCTCGTTAGACGAAGGAGTGCCCTCCGAAGCCTTGGCGGAGGAGGACAGGCGCCACTATGGCGCACCATTTCGATCCCCCGAGCGCCGACACCTAGATTCTTCCACGCTTCAATAGAGCGGCTCCTCGAACAGCGTCTTGTCGCCGTCCACCAGCGCCTTGATCTGCGCCGTGCCGTTGGCCGCGATCGCGACGCGGATGCCGAACGGCCGCACCCGCATGTCATTCTGGATCGCCATGCCCTCGCCCTCCGGCAAATAGAAGCGCTCGATGCCGTAATCCGGCGCGATCGTCGTGGCTGCGCTGAGATCCGAGCCCTCGGAGACGTGTCCGACGATATCGGCTTCACCGGATGCTGCCGGCACCGGCGCTTGCCCGAACCAAGCCGCGGTCGGACCCCAATAGCCGTCGGCGCCCGGCTTCAGCCTGACCACGATCGGCGTGTCGTCACTCGCCAGCTTGCCGGCTGGAATGTTGCCGATCAGCTTCACCGGTATGCGCGAAATCTCGTAGCCAAGCGAAATATAGTCACCGCGCAAGAGATCGCGCGGATCGATCGGCTCGACCCTGAGCAGGACCTGCTTGCCGTCGCGCAGGATCGCCGCGCGTCCGGCGATGATCCAGCTCAGGAAGCCGATCTGGACGAGCGCCAGGATCAGCGCCGAGATGATCAGTCTTTTGCCGGTCATCATGCTGCTGCACCTGTCATATCCGGAGCGTTCATGCGCTTTTCTATGCGGATGATAATGAAAGCAAGAACGGCGAGAAGCACCGCCGCCGCAAGGAAGAAGCCTGCCGTGTCGAGCATTGATTGCAGCATCACCACATAGATGATGGCGAGTTCGAAGGCGAAGCCCGCATAGGCAACCCAGCGCAGTCCCCGGCTCTCCCGGCCGCCCAGCACGATCGCCGCGACGATGCCGGCCAGCGCAACAGCCGAGGCAATGGCGAAGCCGCTGCTGTAGCTGCTTTCATCCGCCAGTTCGAACTGGATCATCGCCAGGCCGGTGAGAAAGCCGATCAGCGCGTGCAGGGGCAGCCTGCCACCCAGTTGCAAGATCCTGTCGACCGGCCCGGCAGCAAAGATCGCGGCGATAAAAAGCAGCACCGACGCGACAACGAGCGGAATGGCGACTTGCAGCGTGTCGTACCGCGTCACCAGGAGCACGAGATAGAACAGCACCGACAGGATGATCAGGTGGCGCGCGGCCTGGCTGCGCGTCCAGAACGAAACGGCAAACAGCACCAGCGCCATGACGACGAAGAGATGCGGGAATTCCGCGCGATACTCGAAGCCTTTCAGGAACAGCCAGGCATCGGCGATGCCGACGGCAGCGACGGTCAGCGGGTTCGAGCGCAGTGCCACCGCCGCCAGCGCCGTGCCGGCGCCCCAGGTGACCATGGCGGAGGCCTCGTCGCCAGACAAATGGTACATCTGGCCGATCAGCGCGATCGATCCGCCGAACGCTGCTGCCGCGACGATCCACAGCGCTTCGCCGATCGCCGCATGGTCACGCATTTTCAGCACCGCGCCGCCGACATAGCCGGCAAGGATAACGGCAAAGAGTGCTGCGACCCGTACCAGCCGCGGGATGACTTCCCAGTTGGCGGCGATGAAGATCAGGATGGCCGCGCCGAACAACAGTGCCGCCATCATCGCCAGGATCGAGCCGAAGCTCAGCGATTTGCGTTCGTTGGCCTCGACGTCGCGCGTCAGCCCGTCGGCTGTCGGCGCGTCGATCAGGCCGGCCTGCTGCCATCGTGCGATATCCAACCTGACCCGTGACGAATAGCTCGCCATGCCCCTCCCCCTTTGTTTAGCCCTTTTAGCTCGTCCGCCCAAGCGTTTGACCTAACGGCATTTTCCGATCTGGGCAGAAAACTGGACGCGCGTTAATGCTGCAATGCACAATTTGCATTGCTGCCATGCACCAATAGCGCTTTTAAATCGATATGACCCCTCTTATCTTCACGGTGCACACAAAGACGGAATGATCCGAAAGAAAGACGAAACGAGAATACCATGAACCTGATCCGCAACTATCGCAACTGGCGCCGCTACCGGGACACCGTTTCTGAGCTGAGCCGCCTGAGCACCCGTGAACTGACCGACCTAGGCATCAGCCGCGGCGACATCCACTACGTCGCCCGCAAGGCGGTCTAATCCTTTCGGACCGCAAATGGCCCGAACCAGTTTTGAAAGAGAACGACAATGAACCTGATCCGCAACTATCGTAACTGGCGCGTCTACCGCGAGACGGTTACCGAGCTGGGTCGCCTGTCAAACCGCCAGCTCAATGATCTCGGCATCGTCCGCGACGAGATCAAGATGGTCGCTCGCAGGGCGATCTAACCAGCAGAATTTCGCCAGGGTCGACCTCCTCCCCGACCCTGACGGATACGGTCAGCCTTCACCTCCTCCCGAGGGTTGACCACAAAAACGGCGCCCGCCGGACCTCCTCCCCCGGCGGGCGTTGTTTCTAAGAAGGGTTTCGCGCCCTTTCAAATGGCGAAAGGAATTTCGTCAAAGCCGACCTCTTCCCCGGCGATGACGAATACGGTCGATCTTCACCTCCTCCCGAGGATCGGCCAACAAAACGACACCCGCAGGACCTCCTCCCCCGGCGGGTGTTGTTGTTTTCAGGCTCGAAACGCCCTGGGAGCCGTTTTTGGCGGGACGTCCCCGTCGTCAGTCCAGCGCGCCGCTCTTCAGCACGCCTCGCTTCTTCCACTGGCTCAGCGGAAAAATATCCGGCGCGCCGCCCATCGGCGCATACCAGGAATCCACCACCCATTCTGTACCGCCGCGGTCGCTGATCACCGCCGTCCAATGCGGATAGCGCCCGTCGACAAACAGGCCTCGCGAGGCCTTGTCCTCGACCTTATGAAACCTGAGCAGTTTTCGCTCGGCAAGATAGACCAGCAACGCATGCGTATTGGTCGATTCGTCGACACAATCCATCTGGCCCCTGACGCGCGATGCACCGAATTTCGACTGCGGCTGGTCGCGGACGCCGATGGCCTGGAAAATGCGCTGTTCGAAATAGCGGACGGCCTTCGAAATAGCGGAGCGCTCGGCCTGGGGCGAACCCGCGCCCGCACGCAGGATAGAGCGGAAACGCGCACCGTCACTGGGGCCAAGCGCCAGCGTCGTGCGATAGTTGCAACCGTAACCATGGCATATGGGGATCCGCTTGGAAGCCGTCGCGGCCGGTTCGCCGGCCGCTGCTGATCCGCCCACGGCGATCACGACTGTCAGAAATGTCGCTCTGGCAAAGACCCCGAGACTCCCACCCATTCGCAATAGTAGACGATTGCAGCGCGTGGCGGCAACAGCGCGGCTGATTCGTGTAATTGCAATCGCCGCGCCAAGGGATTATTTCGGCGCTCATGAACACAAATCCCATTCACGTCATCGGTGGCGGTCTCGCCGGCTCCGAAGCTGCTTGGCAGGCGGCCGAAGCCGGCATTCCGGTTACCCTGCATGAAATGCGTCCCGTCCGCGGCACCGATGCGCACAAGACCGACGGGCTGGCCGAGCTCGTCTGTTCCAATTCCTTCCGCTCCGACGATGCGCAAGCCAATGCCGTCGGCCTGCTGCATGCCGAAATGCGGCTCGCCGGTTCGCTGATCATGAGCGCCGGCGACGCGCACCAGGTGCCGGCCGGCGGTGCGCTGGCCGTCGACCGCGACGGATTTTCCGAAGCGGTCACCAGAAAGCTCGAAGCGCACCCACTCATCACCATCCGGCGCGAGGAAGTGCCTGGCCTGCCGCCGGCGGACTGGGACCAGGCGATCGTCGCCACCGGCCCGCTGACCGCCCCTTCGCTCGCCCAGTCGATCGCGGAAGCAACCGGCGCCGACGCGCTCGCCTTCTTCGACGCCATCGCGCCGATCGTCCATTTCGACACGATCGACATGGATATCTGCTGGTTCCAGTCGCGCTACGACAAGGTCGGCCCCGGCGGCACCGGCAAGGATTACATCAACTGCCCGATGGACAAGGAGCAGTACCTTGTCTTCGTGCAGGCGCTGGTCGACGGCCAGAAAACCGAATTCAAGCAATGGGAAGGCACGCCCTATTTCGACGGCTGCCTGCCGATCGAGGTGATGGCCGAGCGTGGCATCGAGACATTGCGTTACGGGCCGATGAAGCCGATGGGGCTGACCAATGCACACAATCCGTCTGTAAAGGCCTATGCCGTCGTCCAGCTTCGCCAGGACAACGCACTGGGCACGCTCTACAACATGGTCGGCTTCCAGACCAAGCTGAAGCACGCCGAGCAGGTGCGCATTTTCCGCACCATTCCTGGGCTGGAAAACGCCGAATTCGCCCGCCTCGGCGGCCTGCACCGCAACACCTACATCAATTCGCCGACGCTGCTCGACGCTTCGCTGCAGTTGAAGTCGCGGCCCGGCTTGCGTTTTGCCGGCCAGATCACCGGCTGTGAGGGCTATGTCGAGAGTGCCGCCATCGGCCTGCTCGCCGGGCGTTTCGCCGCCGCCGAAAGGCTTGGCCATGCGCCGTCGCTGCCGCCGTTGACCACCGCTTTCGGCGCGCTGCTCAACCACATCACCGGCGGCCATATTGTCTCCGACGACGAGCCGGGAAAGCGCTCTTTCCAGCCGATGAACGTCAATTTCGGCCTGTTCCCGCCCGTGGACGCGCCAAAGATCGAAGGCAAGCGGCTGCGCGGCAAGGACAAGACGGTCGCCAAGCGGCACGCGGTGACATCGCGCGCGCTGGCCGATTGCCGCGAATGGCTCGGGCTGCCGGCGCAGGCGGAAGCTGCGGAATAACGGTCGGGTTGGCTACGCGGCAGCCTTTATGCGACCGGCCAGCCCCGCGTTGCGCGCCGGAACAAGAGCCAATGCCGGCGCAAGGCCGAAAGCCGCACCGCGCCATCAAGCGGTGAATGGCGGGAGCCGTCCATCTTGCCGAGATAGGCGCCCGTCAGCGCCAGCGGCAGAAACGCCGGACGCAGTGAAATCGGCAGGGCGGACGCCCCCTGCTCGAAAGCTGAGAGATGCTCGCGTGCCAGCGCGATCATCGCGGCAACGGCGCGTTCCGCGCCCGGCCCGCCGTCACCTGTAGCGAACTCTTGCGGCGACGATCCCGCCGCAGCCAGAATGTCGGCCGGAACGAAGCACTGTCCCCGCTTACGATGCAGCGGCAGCAGAAGCAGGAGACCGGTCATCGCCTGCGCACAACCTGCCCTGCCGGCAAGTTCGGCAAAGCGCGGTGCTTCGACCGGATCGAGCACCATCGCCGCAAGCTGGATGAGCGCGGCGGCAGTCTCGCCGCAATAGCCTTCGAGATCGGTGCGCGACGGCATCGGGTCGTCATAGAGATCGAAGACGCGCGCTTCGAGCATATTGTCGAAAGCGGCCTTGGGCAGGCGGTGAGCGGAAATAGTCGCCCTCAGCGCGTCCGCCACGGGATGGCCGACCTTAGCGCGATCCTCTTCGGCGGCGATGACGTCTCGCCACCATTGCAGCCGGACTTCACCCGGCAGCGCTTCGCGGATGCGATCGCGTATGCCGGCAATTTCGGCGTTGAAGGCATAGAGCGAAAACACCGCGTCCCGCTTGTCTTCGGGCGCGTAGAGCGCGGCGAGATAGCGGTCATGATCGGCGGCGCGCACCGTCTCCATGACGGCTTTGGTGTTTTCGGCCACGTCAGTCGACGGCGATGAGTGCTGCGGCCACGGCGCGGTCTTCAGCCAGCAGCACATTATAGGTCCGCACTGCCGCCCCGGTCGACATCGGATCGGCGGAAATGCCGGCATCCTTCAGCGCAGCACGCAACGCCGCCGGCAATGGCCTCAGATCCTTGCCGCTGCCGACCAGCAGGATCTCGACCTTGTCGGCCTCGTTGAACAGCTTGGTGAAATCCGCTGCCGTCAGCGCCAGCGGATCGGCCGGCTCCCAGCCATAGATGCCAGAAGGCAGGCACAGCAGCGAGCCGCGGTGCGACATGTCGGCAAAGCGGAAACCGCCATTGCCGTAAGCCTCGATCGGTGCGCGGCCGGGGAAATGCGCCTCGCGGATGACGATGCCCTTGGCCACTTTTGCGGCAAGCCGTCAGGTGGCTATGGCTTTGCCGCCGCCCACCGGCTTTTCCTCATCGGATGCTGTGGCCTGCGGCCGCAGCTTGAACAGGATAAGCAGTGGCGCGGCGATAAAGATCGACGAATAGGTGCCGAACACGACGCCAAACAGCATGGCCATGGTGAACGAGCGGATCACCTCGCCGCCGAACAGCACCAGCGCCAGCAGCGCCAGGATCGTCGTCACCGAGGTCAGCGTCGTCCTCGACAGCGTCTCGTTGATGGCGTTGTTCAGCAATTGCGGCAGCGGCATTCGCTTGTATTTTCGCAGATCCTCGCGAACACGGTCATAGACGACGATCGTATCGTTGAGCGAATAACCGATGATGGTGAGGATCGCCGCCAGCGACGACTGGTTGAATTCCAGGCCGGTAATGACGAAGAAGCCGATCGTCATGACCACGTCATGCACGGTCGCAACGATGGCGCCGACCGCGAACTGCCATTCGAAGCGGAACCAGACATAGATCAGGATGCCGAGCAGCGCGACAAGCATGGCGATGGTGCCTTGCTTGGCAAGCTCGCCCGAGACCGTCGGCCCGACCACTTCGACGCGGCGGAAATCGTACTGGTCTTGCAGTTCGCCGCGCACCTTGTCGATGACGGTCTGCTCGGCATTCTCGCCGCCCTCCTGCGTACCGACGCGGATCAGCACGTCGTTCGGCTCGCCGAACTGCTGAACCTGCACCTCACCGATATTGAGTTCCGTCAGCCTGCCGCGGATGTCGGCCAGATCGGCATTGCCGGTCTTGGACTGCACCTCGATCAGCGAGCCGCCCTTGAAATCGATGCCGTAATTGATGTCGATGGTCATGAACCCGACGACCGACAGGACTGAAAGCACGCTGGACAGCGTGAACGTCCAGCGGCGGATGCCCATAAACGGAATTTTCGTTCCGGGCGGAACGAAAGTCACAGGCGCCCGCGGCAACTCCTTCGGACGGGCCCGGCGAAGCCAGATCGACACCAGCAGGCGGGTGAAGGTGAAGGCGGTGAAGACCGTGGTCAGGATGCCGATGGCATAGGTGACGGCAAAGCCCTTCACCGGCCCGGTGCCGAGATAGAACAGCACCACGGTCGCGATCAGCGAGGTGACGTTGGAATCGACGATTGTGGCCAGCGCCTTGCTGAAACCGGTATCGATCGCCTGGATGACCGAGCGGCCGGCACGTCGCTCCTCGCGGATGCGTTCATAGATCAGCACGTTGGAATCGACCGCCATGCCGATGGTCAGCACGATACCGGCGATACCGGGCAAGGTCAGCGTCGCTCCAAGCAGCGACAGCAGCCCGACGATCATCGCCACATGCACCGCCAGCGCGATGTTGGCGAGGAAGCCGAAGAAGCCGTAGGCGACGAACATGAACGCCACAACCAGGATCGAACCGATGATGCCGGCGATTTTGCCGGCATGAATGGAATCCTGTCCGAGGCCAGGGCCCACCGTGCGCTCCTCGATCACCGTCAGCGTCGCCGGCAAGGCGCCGGCGCGCAGCAGCACGGCGAGGTCGTTGGCGCTCTCAGCGGTGAAATTCCCCGATATCTGGCCGGTGCCGCCGGGGATCGGTTCGCGGATCTGCGGTGCCGAAATCACCTGATTGTCGAGGATGATGGCAAACAGCTTGCCGACGTTCTGTGATGTCGCCTGGCCGAACCGCTGCGCCCCTTTCGAATCGAAGCGAAACGAAACAACCGGCTCGTTGTTCTGGGAGTTGAACGTCGCCTGGGCATCGACGAGGTTTTCACCCGAAACGATGACGCGGTTCTCGATCAGATACGGAACCGGCGGGTCGTCCTGCGAATACAGCACCGAGGATCCCGGCGGCGGACGGCCGTTCAGCGCGTCCTGCACCGGCATCGATTGGTCGACCATCTGGAAGGTCAGCTTGGCGGTCTGGCCAAGAATTTCCTTCAGCCGTTGCGGGTCTTGGAGACCCGGCACCTGCACCAGGATGCGGTCGTCACCTTGCCGCTGCACGATCGGCTCGGTCGTGCCGAGTTCATTGACGCGGCGGGCGACGACCTCGATCGACTGCGTCAGCGCTGCCGAAGTACGATATTTGATGCCCGCATCGGTGACGGTGAACTTGAGCAGGCCGGGCTCGGAATCATCCAGCGTCATCTCCTGGATCGAGCCGCCGCTGAACAAGCCGGCCGCCACCGGATCGGTCAACGTCTTCAACGCCTTCTTGGCAGCCTCGATCTGTGCGGGATCGGTGATGCGGACCTGCACCGTGCGGCCCGTTCCGGCAAGGCCGGTATAGCCGATCTTGGCATCGCGCAGCAGCGTCCTGATTTCGTCGCGCGTCGTCTCCAGCCGATCTTTGATCAGATCGTTCGGATCCATCCTGAGCAGGATATGCGAGCCGCCCTGCAGGTCGAGGCCAAGCGTCATCTGCCGCTTCGGCACCCAGTCGGGCAGCTTGGCCAGCGTGCTGGCGGAAAAAAGGTTGGGCGCAGCGAGGACCACTGTGGCGGCCACGGCCAGCCAGATCAGGATCATCTTGAAGCGCGAAAAATAAAGCATATGGCGTCGTCCGTCAGGGCGTACTGGCGGATCGTTCCGCCGACAATTCGGTTATTTCTTGGCGTTCTGGTTCGCCACCGGCTCGCCCTTGACGCGCACGTCGGCAAGCGTCGAGCGCAGCGCCGTCACCTTGGTGCCGCCGCCAAGGTCGATCTCGAGCTCGTTGTCGTCGATCACCTTGGTAACCTTGCCGACCAAGCCGCCGCCAGTGACAACGGTGTCGCCGCGGCGAACCGCCGCCAGCATCTCGCCGCGCTTCTTCAGCTGCGTGCGCTGCGGCCGGATGATCAGAAAATACATGATCACGAAAATCAGAGCAAACGGCACGATCTGGATAAACATTGCGGACGAGTCCCCGCCGATGCCTTGGGCGTATGCCGGTGTCACGAACATCGAGGTACTCCTGAACTTTGAAAAACAGCCGCAAGGCGGCCCCGCCAAATTTGGCCGGAATATAGTCGGTAACGTTGCCAATGCAACTGCGCTGCCGGGCAAATCGGCTGCTTTTCCGGCCTGGTGAGCCGTGTTAGAGGGTGATCACGAAAAGCGATGCTCGGTTTTCGCAAAAGATCATGCCCGAACAAATGCTTGGGACGAGTTTCGAAACCGCTGAAATCAGGTAGGTTGCCCTACCGCACCGTCCTGAACGCGAAACAAAACGCGAAACAAAAAGACAAGAGATGACCGACAGCCCTATCGATATCCTGCACCAGAAGCTCGACCGCCTGATCGAGGCGGTCGCCCGCCTCGCCCCGCCGCCGGTGCCTCAAACCGACCTCCGCGAGGCCGATTGCTTCGTCTGGCAGGCCGATCCCGGCTATCTGGAACCGGTGCGCAAGGTCAACCGCGTCGATATCGGCCTGATCCGCGGCGTCGACCGCGTCCGCGACATATTGGTCGACAACACCGAGCGCTTCGCCTCCGGCTACGCTGCCAACAACGTGCTGTTATGGGGCGCGCGCGGCATGGGCAAATCGTCGCTGGTCAAGGCGGTACACGCCTCGGTCAACGCTTCGGCGAAGCCCGACGTGCCGCTCAAGCTTATCGAGATCCACCGCGAAGACATCGACACGCTGCCGAAGCTGATGGGCCTGCTGAAGGCAGCGCCGTTTCGCTTCATCTTGTTTTGCGACGACCTGTCATTCGACCATGACGACACATCCTACAAATCGCTGAAGGCAGCACTTGAAGGCGGCGTCGAAGGCCGCCCGGCCAATGTCATTTTCTATGCCACCTCGAACCGGCGGCATCTGTTGCCGCGCGACATGATCGACAATGAGCGCTCGACGGCGATCAACCCGTCGGAAGCGGTCGAGGAGAAGGTTTCGCTGTCGGACCGCTTCGGCCTGTGGCTTGGCTTCCACAAATGTTCGCAGGACGAATATCTCGACATGATCGATGGCTATGTCCGCCATCATGATCTGGCCATCGATCCCGAGACGCTGCGCGCCGAGGCGCTGGAATGGGCGACGACCCGCGGCAGCCGTTCGGGCCGCGTCGCCTGGCAGTTCACCCAGGATCTGGCAGGCCGGCTCGGAAAATCGCTCAAGGACTAGCCGCTCAAGGACTGGCAACAGAAGAAGCCCGCACCTTGCGGAGCGGACTTCCTCGGCGGGCTGAAGGTCAGGCGGCCCGCAAAATCGGATTTTTCTCTATTCGAGATAACCCGACGGATCGACCGGCGCCGAGTTCTTGCGCACTTCGAAATGCAGTTTCGGCGAGTCGGTGGTGCCGCTCATGCCGGACAGGGCGATTTCCTGGCCGCGCTTGACCTTCTGGCCGCGCTGCACCTCGATCGAGCTGGCATGGCCGTAGACGGTGACCAGACCGTTTTCGTGACGCACCAGCACTGTGTTGCCGAATTCCTTGAGGCCGTCTCCGGCATAGATGACGACACCGTTTTCGGCTGCCTTGACCGGCGTCCCCTCAGGCACGGCGATGTCGACGCCGTCCTTGCCGCCGCCGAAGCTGGAAATCACGCGGCCGCGCACCGGCCAGCGCATCTTGCCGATGCCGGTTGCATCCGGCGCCACCGCATCGTCGTCCTCGGCCTGCTGGATGACTTTCGCGTCCTTCTTCGGCGGCGTGTAGGAGGCGAGCGTCTGCGTCGGCGTGCCCTTGGCCGGCGGCTGGGTGGTGGCCGTCGTCACCGGATCGACCTTTGCCGGCTTCGCACTGGCGACGACAGCGGTTCCGCCTGCCGGCACTTTCAGGGTCTGGCCGATCTTGAGCAGTCCATCCTGCATGCCGTTCGCCTGCTTCAGCGCAACGACGCCGACGCCGGTCTTCCTGGCGATGGCGGACAGCGTATCGCCTTGCTGAACCGTGTAGGTGCCGCCGGCTCCGGCCGGCTTGGCCGTCGCCGAAGCAGTTTTTGGCGCGGCCTTTCCATCCTTCGGCTGGCTTGCGGCAGCCGAGGCATCCACCTGCGCGGCGGACTTGCCTTCCCTGACCTTCGGCTGCTGCGGCAGCACGGCCACCTTCTCCGGCGCATCGGCCGGCTGGTCGTGCCTGGTGCCGTTCGCGGGCTTGGCGTCGGCGACTTTCGGCGCGGCGCCGTTGCTCGAATACGCATAGGCCGGGATGACGAGCTTCTGGCCGGTCTTCAGCCCTTTGGTCGCGCTCAGCCCGTTCACTTTCATGATGGCGTCGGCCGGCACGCCGTAGCGCCGCGACAGGCCGGAAATGGTCTCACCGTCCTTGACGACGATCTCGGTTGCATGCGGTGCGCCGGCGGCCGTCGCCACGCGCGGCGCGTCGGGCTCGGCGTTCTTGAACGGCCTTGCCGCAGGAGCGACGGTGCCGGTTGCCGTCCTGTCGACACGAGGAGCGGCAGGCGCCAGGGCCGGCGCGGCAGCGGTACGCACCGGGCGAGCGGCGGGTGCCAGGGCGGGAGCCGGCGGCGGCAATTGCTGCGCCGTAACCGGTTCGAGGCTTGAGCGGCTGACCGACTGGGTGTGGCTGCCGTCGATCGGCGCGGCCGCAACATCGCCCGGATAGGGCTGGGCAGCATCCTGCTTGTCGATGATGGCGCGCTGGTTGTTGGTCGAGGCGGTGAACACGTCGTCGACGCTGTTGAACCGCGCCACCTGGGAACTACACCCCGTCGCAGCGCCTGCAATCATGAGGACGGCGCAGCCACGCGCCAGATTGCGTCCGTTTGCCTTCAAAACACTGAATTGCATCGCACTAACCCGCACAGACCCGGTACAACTGAACCTGATTAAAGCGCGTTAATGTTACCGGTCGGTTAAACCTGTAGAATCAGACGCAAATTTTCTTAAAATGTTTCGAGGAAGGCTCTCAGCTTCGTCATCCTAGGGCGGAGCAGGAGCGGAGCTCCGTCGCGGAGACCCTGGGATCCATTCCGTGACATTGGCCGAAGAATGCGGCGGAGCAGAATTCTGCACCCTTGCAACGCCTCAAGGGCGTGGCATGGATCCTAGGGTCTGCGCTGTGTCGCTCCGCTCCTCGCTGCGCCCCAGGATGACGAAGCACCAGGCTTCGGCTGCCGCCAAGCGGCCGATGGTTAGGATATCAAATCACCGCCGCGACACTGCGCAGGATCGGCTGCAGACGCACCAGGCCGATATCCTCGCGTTCGAAGCGGCTGCCGACCTTGGTCAGCTTGGCCAGCACCTGCTCGCCCTCGTCGGGTCCGATGGGCGCAATGACGATGCCGCCGCTCGACAATTGGTCGAGCAGGAAACGCGGCAGGCTGTCGAAGGCCGCCCAGGCGACGATGCGGTCGAACGGCGCTTCGTTGGCCAGCCCGTTGGAACCGTCCGCCTGGCGCACGATGACGTTGCCGATGGCGAGTGCCTCGAGACGCTGCCGGGCCTGTTCGGCCAGCGTCTTGTAACGGTCGATGGTGACGATCCGCGCGGCAAGCCGCGACATCACCGCCGCCGTGTAGCCGGACCCGGTGCCGATCTCGAGCACGCGGTTGCCCGGTTCGATGGCAAGTGCCGCGATCACCGCCGCCTGCAGGTCGGCGCCTTCGATGGCCTCGCCGCATTCGATTGGCAGCATACGGTCGGACCAGGCAATCGAGTGGAAATGCGGAGACAGGAAGCCGCGCCGCGGCGTCGCCTCGAAGGCGGCGATCAGCGCCTTCGGCACCGTGCCCCTGCCGCGCAGGCGAAGCAGGAAGGCAGCGAAACCTTCGCGTTCGTCGAACGTTGCAGCGTGATTCAAGTTCATGCGAGCGCCTTGGCCAGTTGATCGCGGATTTCATGCGCGGTGAGATCGAGCTGCAGCGGCGTCACCGACACCAGCCGATTGCGCAAGGCATGGAGGTCGCTGCCTTGCTTGCCCTCGACCGGCTCGCGGCCGAAGCGCAGCCAGTAGTAAGGCAGGCCGCGCCCGTCGCGCCGCTCGTCGACCCACAGGCTGTGGACCAGCTTGCCCTGCGAAGTGACCACAGTTCCGGCGATCTCTTCCGGCGCACAATTCGGAAAATTGACGTTGAGCAGCACGCCGTCCGGCAACGGCATGGCGACGAGCTTTTGGAGCAGCGCCGGCGCCAGCGCCTCGGTTGTCTCATAGGGAACGACGCGATCCTCGCCGACATAGGAATAGGCCTGGCTGATGGCGATCGATCGCACGCCGAGCAGCGCGCCTTCCATGGCACCGGCGACCGTGCCCGAATAGGTGACGTCGTCGGCGATGTTGGCGCCGGAATTGACGCCGGACAGGATCAGGTCGGGCGCTTCGGGCAGGATCTTCTTCACGCCCATGATGACGCAGTCGGTCGGCGTGCCGCGCACGGCAAAGTGTTTTTCGCCGATTTTCCTCAGGCGCAGCGGCTCCGAGATCGACAGCGAATGCGCATAGCCGGACTGGTCCTGTTCCGGTGCCACCACCCAGACGTCGTCCGACAGCGTGCGGGCGATGCGTTCGAGTGATGCAAGGCCCTCGGCATGGATGCCGTCGTCGTTGGTCAGAAGGATGCGCATTATTTCGATTCGATCTTTTCCAGACCGCCCATGTAAGGCCGAAGCGCTTCAGGAATGGTTACGCTGCCGTCCTCGTTCTGGTAATTTTCGATGACGGCGATCAGAGCGCGGCCGACGGCGGTGCCCGAACCGTTCAGCGTGTGGACGAAGCGGTTGCCCTTGCCATCCTTGTCCTTGTAGCGGGCGTCCATGCGCCGGGCCTGGAAATCGCCGCATACCGAGCACGACGAGATTTCGCGATAGGTATTCTGGCCGGGCAGCCAGACCTCGATATCGTAGGTCTTGCGCGCGCCAAAGCCCATGTCGCCGGTGCACAGCGTCATGGTGCGGAACGGCAGGCCCAGCCGCTTCAGCACCTCCTCGGCGCATTCGGTCATGCGCTCGTGCTCGGCAATCGACGAGTCCTGATCGGTGATCGACACCAGCTCGACCTTATTGAACTGGTGCTGACGCAGCATGCCGCGCGTGTCGCGGCCGGCCGAACCCGCCTCGGAGCGGAAGCACGGCGTCAGCGCGGTATAGCGCAGCGGCAGTTTTTCGTGCGGCGTGATCTCCTCGCGCACGAGATTGGTGAGTGGGACTTCGGCGGTGGGGATTAGGCCAAGCCTGCCATCCCCATGCCGGGCGAAGAACAAATCTTCCTCAAACTTTGGCAGCTGCCCAGTCCCGAAAAGCGCCTCGTCGCGCACCATCAGCGGCGGGACGATCTCCTCGTAGCCGTGCTCGGTGGTATGCAGGTCGAGCATGAACTGGCCGAGTGCGCGCTCCATGCGCGCCAGCTGGTTCTTGAGCACCGTGAAGCGCGAGCCGGAAAGCCTTGCCGCGTGCTCGAAATCCATCATGCCGAGCGCTTCGCCGATCTCGAAATGCTCTTTCACCCAATTCGGCCGCGTCGGCAGCTTGCCGACGACGCGCTTGACGACGTTGTCGTGCTCGTCCTTGCCGACCGGCACATCGTCGAACGGCACGTTGGGCAGCACCGCCAGTGCGTCGTTCAGCGCCTTGTCGAGTTCGCGTTCGCGCGCCTCGCCGTTCTGGATGAAGGCCTTGATCTCGCCGACCTCAGCCTTCAGCCGTTCGGCAAGCGCGGCATCGCCCGAGCGCATGGCATTGCCGATCTCCTTCGATGCGGCGTTGCGGCGCTCCTGCCTGGTCTGCAGCTCGGTCAGATGCTCGCGCCGCGCCTCATCCGCAGCGATCAGATCGTCGACGGTGGACTGCGCCGCCTCGGCCGACCACGAGCGCTTCTGGAGCGCGTCGACAAGGGCCTTCGGGTTGTCGCGAATCCATTTGATGTCAAGCATGGTCTGTTCGTCCTCGAGGGCATGTCGCCCAAAAAATGCGCAGCGGTTGTGGGGCAACGACATGCCCAAAACAAAGACCAGAGGGCGTAAACCGCATCTTTCATTGATGCAAGACGGGAACGCCGGCGTTTCTTCACGCCGCCATCTGTCCCGCCGACTTCACAGACGGCAGCACTCGCAACATTTGGTCGAAAGGGAACCTGAAACAAAAAAACCCGCCTCAGAGGGCGGGTCGTCGGCGCCGAATCAGCACCATACCCAGATTAGTAGCATAGCTGCCGGCACAAAGCAAGAACAAAGTTGCTGCGGCCGGAAGAAAGATGCCAGCCGGTAACCCCACCTACGTCGACGACGCGTCCGCCGGCTTTTCGGCCACCTCTTCCGTGGCGTCCTGCTTTTCGCGGGCGACACGGTCGCGCTCCTTGCTGCGCTCGATCAAGCGAGCCGACCAGATCGAGACCTCGTAGAGCAGGATCGTCGGAATTGCGAGGCCGATCTGGCTCATCGGGTCGGGCGGCGTCAGCACCGCCGCCACGACGAAGGCGATGACGATCGCCCATTTGCGCTTCTCGGCCAACCCTTGCGACGACAGCATGCCGACTCGCGTCATCAGGCTTGTCACCACCGGCAACTGGAACACCAGGCCGAAGGAGAAGATCAGCGTCATGATCAGGCTGAGATATTCGGACACTTTCGGCAGCAGCGAAATCTGCACCTGGTCGTTGGTGCCGGTCTGCTGCATGGCGAGGAAGAACCACATCACCATCGGCGTAAAGAAGAAATAGACCAGCGACGCGCCCATCAGAAACAGGATCGGCGAGGCGATCAGGAACGGCAGGAAGGCATTGCGCTCGTTCTTGTAGAGGCCGGGCGCGATGAATTTGTAGATCTGCGTGGCGATCAACGGAAAAGCGATGACCATGCCGCCGAACATGGCGAGCTTGACCTGGGTAAAGAAGAACTCCTGCGGCGCCGTATAGATCAGCTCGACCTTGTGCGGATCGAGCCCGGCCCATTGGGTCGCCCATCTGAACGGGATCACCAACAGGTTGAACAGCTTCTTGGCGAAGAAGAAGCACACAAGAAAAGCAACGAAAAAACCGCCGATCGACCACATCAGCCGCCGGCGCAACTCGATCAGGTGCTCCATCAGCGGAGCCGACGATTTTTCGATCTCGTCCTTTTCCGTGTCCGAAGTGCTCACTTGGCGGCTCCCGCCGTTTTCGTGGCGGCCGGCTTCTTCGTTGCTGCCGCAGGCTTCTTCGCTGCTGCCGCCGGCTTCTTCGCTGCTGATGACTGCGCTTTCGGCTCAGCTTTTGTGGCGACCTTTGGCGCAGCGGCCTTTGCCGGCTTGGCCGGCACGGCAGCCGCGGCTTTCGCGGGCGCCGGCTTCTTCTTTGCCGCCGGCGCTTTTTGCGGCACGGCCGCTGCAGTCGTTTGCGCCTCTACTGCCGGCGCCACGACGGACTCGTCCGTCATCGCCGGAAAGATCGGCGTGGCCGGCGTCGGCTCCGGCGGGCTGACGCCCGGCATCGTCGTCGCGCCGTTCTTCAGCGGCTCGGCTGCCTGCTCTGTCGAGGCGGCCTCGACCGCCGGCTTGGGTTTCATCACGGCATCGACGCCGGAACGGACGTCGGCGGCGGCCTGCTCGAATGGATTGAGCTGCTTCCTGATCTCCGCTGCCGGATTGAGGCTTCTCAGCGAATCGACCGACTTCTTGACGTCGTCGAGTTCGGCTTCCTTCAGTGCGTCGTTGAACTGCCGCTGGAAATCCGACGCCATGGCGCGCAGCTTCGCCGTTGTGCGGCCGAAGGTGCGCAGCATGTTGGGCAAATCCTTGGGCCCGACGACCACGATCATGACGATCGCGATCACCAGCATCTCGGTCCAGCCGACTTCGAACATGGCTATACGTTCCGACTCAAGTTTCAGGCCGACTCAAGTTTTGGCCAACCAAAGTTTTGGGCTCAGCTTTTGCTGGCCTTTTCCTTCGGTACCGACACGGTCTCGTCGGAACGGTGTTCGACGGTGCGCTTGTCCTCGGCAGTCTCGTCGTCGGCCATGCCCTTCTTGAAGCTCTTGATGCCCTTGGCCATGTCGCCCATCAGCTCGGGGATCTTGCCGCGGCCGAAGACCAGCAGCACGATCACCAGAACGATCATCCAGTGCCAAATCGAAAATGAACCCATAGCAAATCTCTCTCGAACGGTTTCCCAGACGCTGATCTATGCGCTTTCGGGTTCGGATTCAAACAGAACTGCGACAGAGTTCATGAATGAGTGGCCGAAGTCACGCACTTTCGGCACGGCGGCCCGCTACCAATCGGCGCAGTTCCATCCTGGCTGTGGCTTAAAGATGGCGCTCGGCTCAATCGTCCGTAACGCGCGGCGTCAAAAGGCCGAGTTCCTCGAGGTCGATGTCGGTCAGCGGATCCTCGTCGTCGGTGAGCGCATCGGGGTCGGCCGGCGGCAGCGGCACCGAGAAATTCGACGGCATGCGGCCGGACAGCAATCCTGCACCCTTCAATTCCTCCATGCCGGGGAGATCGCGGATCTCCTCCAGTGCGAAATGGTCGAGAAAAATGTCCGTCGTGCCGTAGGTGACGGGACGGCCGGGCGTGCGGCGGCGGCCGCGCATTCTCACCCATTCCGTCTCCATCAGCGTGTCGAGCGTCCCCTTTGACGTCTCGACGCCGCGGATATCCTCGATCTCGGCGCGCGTCACCGGCTGGTGGTAGGCGATGATCGCCAGCACTTCGAGGGCAGCGCGGGACAGCTTGCGCTGCTGCACCGTGTCGCGGCTCATCAGGAAGGCGAGGTCGCCGGCGGTGCGGAAGGCCCAGGCATCGCCGACGCGCACCAGATTGACGCCGCGCCGCGCATAGATCTGCTGCAGTTCGGCCATCGCCGCGGCAATGTTGATGCCGTCGGGCAGCCGCGAAGTGAGCTGTTTTTCGCTGACCGGCTCGGCGCTGGCGAATACGATCGCCTCGGCCATCCGTACGGCCTCCGCCATATGCAGCCGCTCGCCGGGATTCTGCGACAAATTCTGCCCCTGGTTTTGTGCCGGGTTCTCGGCAACCGCGCCTTGCTCGGCGTCGTCCTCGACCTTGAACGGAATGACCGAAGCGTTGGCGCGTTCGCTCATGGTGTCACCTCGACTATCTTGATGGCTTGAGCGCGGCCGCGCAGATAAAGCGGCGCGAACACCTGGTCCTGCCGCATCTCCATCTTGCCTTCGCGCACCAGTTCCAGCGTTGCGGCAAACGAGCTGGCGACAGCGGTGCGCCGCTCTTCCGGGCCAGCCAGATATTCGACCAGGAAACTGTCGAGCGCCGTCCAGTCGCGCAGCGACCCGATCAGCCTGATCAGCACGTCACGCGCATCCTTGAGCGACCACACGCCGCGCCTGGCGATCGTCACATTGGTGATCGCCTGCTTTTGGCGCTGCTGGGCATAGGCGGTCAACAAATCGTAGAGCGAGGCCGAATAGGCATTTCGCTTCTCGACGATGACCATTTCCGGCATGCCGCGCGCAAACACGTCGCGTCCGAGCCGGTTGCGGTTGACCAGCCGTGCCGCCGCGTCGCGCATCGCCTCCAGCCGCTTCAGTCGGAACTGCAGCACTGCCGCCAGTTCCTCGCCGCTTTCGCCTTCGTCGCCGGGCTGCTTGGGGATCAGGAGCTTCGACTTGAGGAAGGCCAGCCATGCCGCCATCACCAGATAGTCGGCGGCAAGCTCCAGCCGCAGCGCCCTCACCTTCTCGACGAAGGCCAGATATTGCTCGGCCAGCGCCAGGATCGAGATGCGCGACAGGTCGACCTTCTGGTTGCGGGCAAGATGCAGCAGAAGATCGAGCGGACCTTCGAAACCGGCCACATCGACGACCAAAGCGGGATCGCCGGTCAACCGGGAATCGTCGTTCTCGGCCCACAGACGGTCCATCGGTGCGGCCTTGCCGGCCTTCAGGTCCAATGTTTCCGCCACTTCGCTTCCTTTGATGCTAGGCCACCGCGTCGAAATAACTGGCAAATTCGGCCCGAATCTCGGTCTCGTCCGCTACGTCACGGTTCCTGATATAGGTCAGCGCCCGCTCCGCGCGCTCAAACGACTTGCCTTCAAGTCCGGTCGTTCGCGATGCAATGCCGGCCATCTCCTCAAACACGCCGTTGCAGTGAAGGACCAGATCGCAGCCCGCCGCAAGGATAGCGGCCGCCTTTGACGGGAAATCCCCAGAAAGTGCCTTCATCGAGGTGTCGTCGCTCATCAACAGGCCGTCGAAGCCGATTTCGCCGCGGATGATCTTTTCGATGACCTTGCCGGATGTCGTGGCCGGGTTCTTCGGGTCGATCGCGCTATAGACGACATGCGCCGTCATCGCCATCGGCAAATGGTTGAGCTCCCTGAACGGGGCAAAATCATGCCGCTGCAGGTCGCCGATCGAGGCGTCGACGGTCGGCAGTTCGAAATGCGTGTCGGCGAAGGCCCTTCCATGGCCGGGAATATGCTTCATCACCGGCAGCACGCCGCCCGCCATCAGGCCTTCCGCCGCGGCGCGACCCAATTCGATGACGGCGCGCGGCTCCTTGCCATAGGCGCGTGCGCCGATGACGTCGCTGGCGCCCTCGATCGGCACGTCGAGCACCGGCAGGCAATCCGCCGTGATGCCGTAGCGCAGCAGATCGAAGGCATGCAGCCGCGCCATCAGCCAGGCGGCACGGGTGCCGGCGTCATGGTCGTCGCGCCATAAGGCGCCGAGTGCGCCGGCAGCCGGATAGTTCGGCGCCAGCGGCGGCCGCAGGCGCTGCACCCGGCCGCCCTCCTGGTCGATGAACACCGGCGCATCCGCGCGCCCGACGCAGTCGCGCATAGCGGCGACCAGATCGCGGATCTGCTCGGTCTCGCCGATATTGCGCGCAAACAGGATGAAACCCCACGGGCATTCGTTGCGGTAGAAACGGATCTCGTCGCGGGTCAGTGATTTCCCGGCGCAGCCGAGGATCATGGATTTTGATTCGGTCATGCGGAACAGTTTAGAGCTTCGCGCCGACAAAGGGAATCGACCGCAATTGCCTCCAGGGATTTCCGTTCACGCAAAAAAGCCGGCGCGAGCGCCGGCTTTTCGAGAGGTTTTTGGTGCCGCTAGTGGGACACGAAGCAATTGCCGCCGGCAGCCTTGTAGCTGGTGCACAGTTTGATCGCCCCGTTGCGCGACTGCGCTGGAACGCGGACGCGGTAGAAGGTGCCCTTGCCGGCAATTTCGGCCTTGACGATGTTGGCGGTGCGGCCGGAAAGCACGCTGCCGTAGCGGCGCTGCAGATCCTGATAAGTCGACTGGGCGCTTTCGACTGTCGGCTGCGAAGCGATCTGTATCGACCACGAACCAGCGCCGGCCGCGGCCGGATCGATGGAAGCAACCTGATCGGGCTTGACTTCGCCGACTACGTCGACCGGCTGGTCGGACGGACGCTGCGGCGCCACTGGGACCGTGGCCGGGGTGTTGGCGGACTGCTTGCTGGCTGAGGGCTGGGCCTTGGCTTCGGCCTTGGTGTCGGGCTTGGGCGCCGGCTGCAGCTTGGTGGTTTCGGCCTGATCGCCACTCGCCTGATCGCCACTCGGCTGGTCACCAATCTTCTGATCGCCAATCTTCGGATCACTTGTCATCTGCTCGATCAGGGGCACGGTGCCAGTCTGCGCGGCGGCGTCGGCCTGGGCCGACGGAGCCACGTGCTGCGGCGCCGGATCTGCCGGCTCGGCAGCAGCCATCTGCGGGGCGGCAGGCGCCGGATCCTCGCGCGCCACCAGCGAGCCGTCAGGTTTCACGACCATGGTCCGTACCTTGCGCGGCGCAACGGCGACGATCTCGGGGTTGGCACCCTTCTCGGCCTCCTGCAGAACCTGCGCGATGCGATCCTCGGACTTGGGCGCCGGTGCGGCGGCAGTTTCGGTACCGCCAGCGGCATTGGCGCCAAGCGCATCGGTGTCAGGCGCGTTGGTATCAGGCGCGTTGATACCAGAGGCGTTGGTGTCGGACGCCACTGTGCCGGGCGCGTCGAGATCGTCCGCGGCGTCGGGGTCATTGGGCGAAAGATCGACGACGCGGCTCTCCGGTTCGTTGGCTTTCAGGTCCACAGGCTCTTCGGTGTTGGTGACCAGCTTCTGCTGAACGGGCTCGGCGGGCTTGGCGCCCTTGACCACAGCGTCATAGACCTTGTTGTCCTGGTTCGGCACGACGGTGCCGCCTGGATTTTCCGGCTTGATCTTGATCGGCCTGTTGTCGGCCTTGACGATAACCGGCGCATCGCCGTCGCTCTTGCCGCCGAGGGTCAACGCAAAGGCGCCAAGGCCTCCGGCGATCGCCACCGCGCCGACTATCGCTCCTATCAGCAGCCCGCGCCTGCGCGGCCGCCTTTCGGCCTCGCGTTCGGCGAGGCCCGGGACCGACATCTCGTCGTCCAGTTCGGGATCGTAGTCGAGCTCATCGAAGGTGAAATCGTCGGCTTGCGAAACCGGCTGGCCACCGGGCAATGGGCCCAGATCGAAACCGTCCGCTGCATCGGCATAGGAAGCGGCCGCCGCGCTGACGGGGGCTTCCGCAGGCTTGGCGCCATAGGCGCGCGTCTCGCCACGATCTTGCTTATAACCAGACGCAAAGCCCGCATCGTATTCATCGTCATAGCCAGCACTGCGCACCGGGGCAGGCGCTATATCCGTGGCATTCATTTCGGTGAGAAGGCTGGCAAAATCGGCATCAAGATCGTCGTAGGCGGGCGCCACCGGCTCGTCATCGTCGAAGTTGAGCTCCGGAATGTCGAGATCGTCCGCCAGCGCCACGACGCGCTCGGGCACGTCGACCGTCTCGACATCGGGCATCTCGTCATACGCGGAAGGCTGTTGATGCGAGGTTGGTGCAGCTTCCGTGTAGGCGGGCCGATCTTCATAGGACGGCCTCTCTTCACGGGATGCCTGGCCTTCATAGGACGGCGCCTCTTCGACCGGTGCGGCCCGATAGGACGGCGCCGCAGCCGGCTGCGGCGGTGGTGCCGGACGCGCCGAAGCCACCGGCTGGCCTGCAAAAGCGGGCTGAGGCTGTGCGACCGGCGTCACGCGGCTCCACGAGCGGGCCGGCTCGGGCGGCGTGGCGCGTGTCGTCAGCCAGTTCAGCGCATCGAGCGGATCTTCTTCGGAAGCAGCTGCGGCACTCTTGTCGGCCGAGTCATGATCCAGGCCGATATTCCTGGCGAAATCGGCATCGAGCGCATCATTGTCCAAATCATCCGCAGGTCCGGCAGCGGCTTCAACACCGAAATCCTCGCCTTCAAGCTCATCGAAGAGGACACTGCCAAGATCGGCATCATCGGCGGCACTGGACTGCTGCGGCTCAGCGGGCTCGTGCTCGTCGAGTTCCCAATCCAGCTCGTCGACAGGATGCACCGGTTCGTTGGTGACGTCTTCAGCCGCCACCATGGGCTGTTCAGCAGCCACTGCTGGCTCCTGAATTGCGGGCGCCACGGGCTGCTGAGCAGCAGCCATCACAGGCTTCAGGGCAGGCTGCTGGCTTGTCTGAGGTTCGTTGGCCGCTTGTGCCGGCCGTGTGCTCATTGCACCCAGCAGCGCGTTCAGCTCGTCTTCCAGGCTGCGTTCCTCAGCCACTGGGGCTGTCGGGACGACAGCGGCCGGCGCCACTGGTTCGGCCGCAACCTGCGCCACGGGCTCTTCGACGTCCTCCGCAAGCGCATCGTCGAGGCCCAGATCGAAATGGTCGTCGAACGCCGCTTCAGCAGCCGTGCCGGAAAGCTCGACGGCCTCTGGTTCTTCGATTTCGGCAGGCTCGTTCGGGCGAACGTCTAAGTCCATGTCGACGTCGGCCATGGCATCATCGAAATGGCCGGCAAAATTCTCATCGGCCGCCTCAACCGGGGATGCCGGGGCGGCGACCGCCGGCTCCTGCTCGTCGAACATCAGCTCGTCTTCGAGCGAGCTCGCAACGGCATCGTCGAACTCGTCATCGAACGCAGGCGCGGCGGCTTGCGCGGCGGTTTCAACGGCGACGGCCTGCTCCATCGGCTCATGCTCTTCGAGCATCAGCTCGTCTTCGAGCGAGTTGGCCACGGCGTTGTCGAACTCATTGTCGAAGGCAGGCTCGTCGTCGAAGGCGGGCTCGTCGACCGGCGCGTATGCATCGGCTGCGGCCCTAGGTCCGTCCTCGCCCGTCGCCCCGATCTTGCCCGTCACATCGTCGTCGAGCCGAAAATCCTGGTCGACAGGGCCGGCAAGTTCGTCGTCACTCGACAAGTCGTCCTCGAACGGCGACACGTCTTCGAGCGAGCCGGCGACGGCGTTATCGAACTCGTCGTCGAACTCCGACTCGACAGCGGGAGCGAACGACCTTTCGGGGCCGGAGGCAATTTCGTCGGCGGCAACAGGAGCGGCCGCAACAGGAGCAGCATCATCCACCGCACTGTCGTCGAACGCGAAATCCTGTTCGAACGAGGCGGCAAGCGCGTCCTCCATCCCATCCGTGGTAGCCGGTTCGGATGCCGGCTCGCGAAGCTCGACAGGGGAAGCATTGTCATTGGCGTCGGCGCCGAACTCGCCCATCAACTCCTTCTCGAGATCGATGTCGAAATCGGCCTCGCCCTCCGGCGGCCCGGCGGCAGCGGCTTTCGGCTGGGCCGGCGTTTGCGGTTTGACCGGTTGGCGCGGGTCGAACCCCATGATCCTGGTCAGTTCCGCGAACGGATCATCGTTGGCGATGTCGTTGTGGTCGGCTGCTCTCAGCTGGGTTCTGTCTGCCATTATTGTTCCCGAACTCGCACTCATTCGGACGCCATGGACGTCGCGTAGGGTTGGCCCTTACCAGCGCAATGTGGGCAAAAGGTGACAGGTTTTTTACTCAAACCTAACGCATTTCGGTGGGCGCATTGGCTCCGATCAGCGTCAGGCCGGACGTCAAAACGTCCGAAACAGCCTGCACCAGCCCTAGTCTGGCATGCGTCAATTGTCGGTCGTTAACCTTAACAAAACGTAAGTCAGGATTATCGGTGCCGCGGTTCCAGTGTCCGTGGAAGCTGGAAGCGAGTTCGTAGAGGTAGAATGCCAGCCGGTGGGGCTCAAGCGCGAGCGCCGCGGCTTCGATCAGCCGCGGATATTCGGCAAGCTTTCTGATCAGGCCGATCTCACCCTCGTCGGTCAGCAAAGCCACTTCGGCGGCCAGCTGGTTGCGGTCGAACATGGCCTCGCCCAATTGCTCGCTTGCCTGCCGGAACACCGAATGGCAGCGCGCCGAGGCATACTGCACGTAGAACACGGGATTGTCCTTCGACTGCTCGGTCACCTTGGCGAAGTCGAAATCGAGCGGCGCGTCGTTCTTGCGGTAGAGCATCATGAAGCGGATCGGGTCGCGGCCGACCTCCTCGACCACTTCACGCAAGGTCACGAACTCGCCCGACCGCTTCGACATGCGCACCGGCTCACCGGCGCGAAACAGCCTCACCAGCTGGCAAAGCAGCACGGTAAGCTTGACCTCGTCGCCGGCAATCGCCCGGGCAAGCGCTTCCAGCCGTTTCACATAGCCGCCATGATCGGCGCCAAGCACATAGATCAGGTCAACGAAGCCGCGATCGACCTTGTCCTTGAGGTAAGCGACATCGGCAGCGAAATAGGTGAAGGTACCGTCCGACTTGACCAGCGCCCGGTCCATGTCGTCGCCGACCGCGGTCGAGCGGAACAGCGTCTGCTCGCGGTCCTCCCACTCGTCCGGCTTCTCGCCCTTGGGCGGCGGCAGCTTGCCCTTGTAGATGTGGCCCTTCAGCGTCAGGTCGCTGATCGCCGAGCGGATCTTCTTCGCATTGTTGGCATGCAGCGTCCGCTCGGAAAAGAAGACGTCGTGATGCACGTTGAGCAGCGCCAGATCCTCGCGGATCATCGCCATCATCGCGTCGATCGTCCTGTCCTTGACGATGGCAAGTGCCTCCTCGTCCGGCATCTGCAGTAGGGAGCGGCCGAATTCGCTGGCCAACGCCTGACCAACGGGGATCAGATAGTCGCCTGGATAAAGCCCGGCCGGAATCTCGCCGATCTCATCGCCAAGCGCCTCGCGGTAGCGCAGGATGACCGAGCGTCCGAGCACGTCGATCTGCGAACCGGCATCGTTGATGACATATTCCTTGGTCACGTCGTAACCGGCGAAGGCCATCAGGTTGGCGAGCGCGTCGCCGACCACGGCACCCCGGCAATGGCCGACATGCATCGGCCCGGTCGGGTTGGCCGAGACATACTCGACATTGGTTTTCTTGCCGCCGCCGACTGTCGAGCGGCCGTAATTGCGGCCCTCGCCGAGCAGCGCCGTCAGATGTGCCTGCCAGAAGTCGTCCTTGAGCTTGAGATTGACGAAGCCCGGGCCGGCGATCTCGGCGGCCGCGATATCCTCGTCGGCGCGCAGCGCCTCGGCCAGCCTTTCGGCCAGCGCGCGCGGGTTCTGGCCGGTCGGCTTGGCCAACACCATGGCAGCGTTGGTGGCGAGATCGCCATGGCTGGCATCGCGCGGCGGCTCGACGGCGATGCGCGACAGATCCGGCGGCACGCCATCCTTGTCTTTCAAATCAAGCGCTTCGACGGCCTTTATGATTCGCGCGTTGAAATCGGCGAAGATGTTCATTGCTATGGCTCTGACGGTTTTGCAGGGATCCGGCTCGTTGGCCGGCAAAATCGCGCCCGCCCTAGCTCAAATCCGGCGTATGGTCAAACAAACGCCTGTGTTCCTTGAGTGCATCAGTGTCCGTCATGCCAGCCAGGAAATCGGCAACACTGCGCGCCTTGACGCGATCCTCCGCCCGATCGAGCCCTTCGCGCCAGCCATCCGGCATGGCGCGCGGATCGGCGAAATAGACGTCGAACAGGTCCCTGACGATCTGGTCGGCGTCGGCGCGCACCCGCATGACCTCCGCGTGCCGATAGAGATGCTTGTAGAGAAAGGCCTTCAGCTCCTTTTCCGATACGGCCGTCTCGGCGGAGAAGCTCACCATCGTCTCGCCGGCCGCCCTTACCGCCTCGGCGCTGTCGGGCTTGATGCGCGCCAGATTGGCCGTCGTCGAGACGATCACGTCCTCGACCATGATAGTGATCTGCCGGCGCATCAGCTCGTGGCCGGTGCGTACGTCATCGAGCGCCGGATAGCGCTCACGCACCCCCTTGAGGATCGACCCCGGCAGCGAGAGGTCCTCCAGCATGTCCAGCGTCAGCAGCCCTGCCCTCAGCCCGTCGTCGATGTCATGGGTGTTGTAGGCGATGTCGTCGGCAATCGCCGCGCACTGCGCCTCGATACCGGCGAAGCGGTCGAGCTCGAGGTCGTGCAGTTCGGAATAGTCGCGGATCGCCTGCGGCACCGGCCCCTTCAGCCCTTTGCCCTTGGCATCGGTCAGTGGGCCATTGTGCTTGACCAGCCCCTCCAGCGTTTCCCAGGTGAGGTTCAGCCCATCGAACTCGGCATAGCGCCGCTCCAGCCGCGTCACCACGCGCAGCGATTGCGCATTGTGGTCGAAGCCGCCCCAGGCGGCCATCTTCTCGTTCAGCGCGTCCTCGCCGGTATGGCCGAAGGGTGTGTGGCCGAAGTCGTGCACCAGGGCCACCGCCTCGGCCAGGTCCTCGTCGCCGCGCAGTGCCCGCGCCAGAGCGCGTGCAATTTGCGCCACCTCGATCGAATGCGTCAGCCTTGTGCGGTAATGGTCGCCTTCGTGTGCGACGAACACTTGCGTCTTGTGCTTCAGCCGGCGGAACGCCGTCGAATGGATGATGCGGTCGCGGTCGCGCTGGAACGGCGTGCGCGTCGGGCTTTCCACCTCGTCGAACAGCCGGCCGCGCGACTTCGCCGGGTCGCTGGCATAGGCCGCGCGCGGCCGATAGCCGAATCCGATGTCGCCCAACTCGTTGGTCATAGCGTATGCCGCAGTTGACTTGCCCCGTCGCGCTTCATACCTATCATACGAAACCGAAAGCAAGGTGACGCCCATGGGCGCTGATGCCAAGACCGCCATGAAAGTCGAGATGACCGACGCCGCCGCCAAGCGGATCGCCAAGATCGTGGCGAGCGAAGCCGGCAAGACGGCCCTGCGCGTCTCGGTCGAGGGCGGCGGCTGTTCCGGCTTCTCCTACAAGTTCGATCTGGTCGATAGGCGCAATGATGACGACGTCGCCATCGAGAAGGACGGCGCAACCGTGCTGATCGACGACCTGTCGCTGGTCTATATGGGCGGCTCGGTGATCGATTTTGTCGACGATCTGATGGGCCAGTCGTTCCAGATCAGGAACCCCAATGCGGTCGCCTCCTGCGGCTGCGGCACCAGCTTCTCGATCTAGAAATGCCCGACATCGGCGCGGTCCGTCAGATCGCGCTTTCCGCCGGACGCGATCTCGACGCAACGCTGGCCTTCTGGCGCGAGGTGCTCGGCATGAGTCTGCATGCGCGTTTCGATCCTCCAGGCATCGCCTTCATCATGGCAGGTGACGTGCGCCTGCTTTTCACCGACGGCCTGCCGGCCGGCACCGTCTATCTCGACATATCGGACCTCGAAGAGTTCCACGCTTCGGCAAGGGCCGCCGGTGTTCCCTTCACCGCGCCGCCGGCGCTCGTCCATCGCGACACCGAAGGCCTGTTCGGCCAGGCGGGGGAAAGCGAGTGGATGGCCTTCCTAAAGGACCCGGCAGGCAATACGATCGGCCTTGTCGAACGTCACCCGCCGGATCGCTAGTCTCCGGACCACCAGCCTATCGAGGACGTCATGAAAATCGTCACCTGGAACATCAACGGCGTCCGCGCCCGCATCGGCAATTTGACCCATTGGCTGACGGAAAGCGCGCCCGACATCGCCTGCCTGCAGGAGATCAAGACGGTCGACGAGCAATTTCCTCGCGCCGAGATCGAGGCGCTCGGCTACAATGTCGAGACCTACGGCCAAAAAGGCTTCAACGGCGTCGCCATCCTGTCGAAGCTGCGTTTCGACGAGGTCAATCGCGGCTTGCCGGGCGACGATGCCGACGAGCAGGCGCGTTTCATCGAAGGCGTGTTCTCGACCGACAAGGGCGCCTTGCGGGTTGCCTCTATCTATCTGCCGAACGGCAACCCAATCGACGACGAGAAGAAGTTCTCCTACAAGCTTTCCTGGATGACGCGGCTGGAGCGCTGGGCCGAGGAGCGGCTTGCACTGGAAGAGCCGCTGGTCCTGGCCGGCGACTACAATGTCATTCCTGAGCCGGCCGATGCGAAATATCCGGAAAACTGGCTAAGCGACGCGCTGTTCCAGCCCGCAACGCGGCAGGCGTTCCGGCGGCTGAAGAATCTCGGCTTCACCGAAGCCGTGCGTGCCGTCACCGACGCCCCCGACGTCTTTACGTTCTGGGACTATCAGGCCGGCGCCTGGCAGAAGAACAACGGCATCCGCATCGACCACCTGCTTCTGTCGCCCGAAGCCGCCAATTGGTTTTCCTCGGCTTCGATCGAAAAACAGGTGCGCGCCTGGGAAAAACCCTCCGACCATGTGCCGGTGGCGATCGATCTGGCGCTGCGGCCGGCCTGATCGGAGCTGCTGTCCGGCGGCACATTGAGAAGTTGACCTCTTATCGCCACAAATCGCGCGCTTGATGAGAAATCATCATGGTGGCTGGGGTTCCCATGACTATCCGACTTGCACTTTGCACGTGTGCCGCGGCGCTCGCTTTTGGCGCGATGCCGGCCGTTGCCGCTCCGCTATGCCTTGCCAATGGCAAATCGTTCCAGATCGGTCAAATGGCCTGCCTGACACTTGCCGGACAAAGCCACCTCGCCCGCTGCGAGATGGTGCTCAACAACACGTCCTGGACAAAGCAGCGGGACGGCTGCCCGGAGAACACACTGGCCCCGCATCTGCAAGGCACGCCGATATCAACACCGGCGCCCGGCGGCGTGCCGGCGAAACCGACCGAGAACTGATTTAAATCGACCAATCCCGCCGGCCTACTGGTCGCCGCCACCCTTGGTCAGGATGTCGTCGGCCAGCGAAATCGCGGTGCGACGGTCGGCTTCGCCGGCGGCGGCAAACGCTTCTTCCTGCATGCCGCGGATCCATGGCTGGTCGGCGGGTGAGGCTCGTTCGAGTGCCGCGGTCATCATCGCCAGCCCGCGGACGATCTTGCCGCTTTGGAAAAGCAGGTTGCCGAGCGTCGCCTGCGCGCCCGCATGGCCCTTTTCGGCCGCCAGCTGGAACCAGCGTCCGGCCTGCTTGACGCTGGCCTTGACGCCGCCCTCGCCCTTGAGGAACATCTGGCCCATCTCGAACTGGGCGTTCGGATTGCGGTAGTTGGCGGCGGCACGCATGTAATATTCCTGGGCCGCCACCTCGTTCTCCTCGACGGGGCTGCCGGGAATGCCTTTCCTCAGATAGTCGCCAAGCGCCACCAGCGCGTCCGAAACATAGCTTTCCTCGGGCGAACCGGGCTCGACGTCCTGGTCGACGATCTCGCTGAAGAACTTGAATGCCGCGTAGTCGTCTCGCGCCACGCCATCGCCTTCGGCATACATGCGCGCAAGCTTCCAGGTGGCGCCGATCTGGCCGTTCTCGGCGGCATATTTGTAGGCTTCCGCGGCCTGCTCCTTATGGCCGTTCTTGTAAGCGGAAAAGCCGAACTGGAACACCGCCCACGGGCTCGACTGCGGCTTCACGCCGGTCTTGTCGTCGAACACCTTGTCGTCGAAGGCCATGGCCTGGCCGACGGCGCCTAAGGTCGCGCCAAACGTGGCGAGCGCAACCAGTGCCGAAAGGACAGACGACCTCAACAACTCAGATGTCCGCATAGCAGTGTGTTTCTTTGGCACCGCCCGGATGGGTGACCGCGCCGTCGCGGGCAGATCCGACCGTCTGTGCGTATTTCCAGATCGCGCCCGACTGATAGTCGGTCGTGCGCGCCTTCCATGCTTTTGCCCTCGCCGCCAGTTCGGCTTTGGACAATGCAACCTCGATCGTGCCGTTCACCGCATCGATCGAGATCAAGTCGCCGTCTTTCAGAAGCCCGATCGGGCCACCGACGGCCGCTTCCGGCCCGACATGGCCGATGCAGAAACCGCGCGTCGCGCCAGAAAAACGCCCGTCGGTGATGAGCGCCACCTTGCCGCCCATGCCCTGGCCGTAGAGAGCCGCCGTCGTCGACAGCATTTCGCGCATGCCCGGGCCGCCGCGCGGACCCTCGTAACGGATGACGAGAACCTCGCCTTCGCTATAGTTACGGCGCGTAACCGCCTCGAAACATTCCTCTTCCGAATCGAAGCAGCGCGCCGGACCCGAGAATTTGAGTTCCGCCATGCCTGCGACCTTCACGATCGCGCCTTCGGGGGCAAGGTTACCCTTCAAGCCCACGACCCCGCCGGTCTGGGTAATCGGCTTGTTGGCGGGACGGACCACATCCTGGCTGTCATTCCAGGAAACATGTTCCATATTTTCGGCCAAAGTGCGGCCGGTCACCGTCAGGCAATCGCCATGAAGATAGCCATGGTCGAGCAGCGTCTTCATCAAGAGCGGAATGCCGCCGGCCTCGAACATGTCCTTGGCGACGTATTTGCCGCCCGGCTTGAGGTCGGCGATGTAGGGTGTCTTTTCGAATATCCTGGCCACGTCGAAAAGGTCGAACTTTATCCCGGCTTCGTGCGCGATCGCCGGCAGATGCAGCGCCGCGTTGGTCGAGCCGCCGGTGGCCGAGACCACGGTCGCGGCATTTTCCAACGCTTTCATAGTAACGATGCCGCGAGGGCGGATGTTCCTTGCGATCAACTCCATGATCTTTTCGCCGGAAGCGAAATTGAAGCGGTCGCGCATCTCGTAGGGTGCCGGCGCGCCGCAGGAATAGGGCAGCGCCAGGCCGATCGCCTCAGCGACGGTGGCCATGGTGTTGGCGGTGAACTGGGCGCCGCAGGAGCCGGCCGACGGACACGCGGCTTGCTCGATTTCTAGCAGTTCGGCGTCGCCGATGGTGCCGACCGAATGCTGGCCGACCGCCTCGAATACGTCCTGCACGGTGATCTGCCGGCCACGGTAGCTGCCGGGCAGGATCGAGCCGCCATAGATGAAGATCGACGGCACGTTGAGGCGCACCATAGCCATCATCATGCCGGGCAGCGACTTGTCGCAACCGGCCAGGCCGACCAGCGCATCGTAGCAATGGCCGCGCATGGTAAGCTCGACTGAATCGGCGATGACCTCGCGTGACACCAGCGACGACTTCATGCCCTGGTGGCCCATGGCGATGCCGTCGGTGACGGTGATGGTGCAGAATTCGCGCGGCGTGCCTTTGGCGGCCGCCACGCCCTTCTTGACCACTTGCGCCTGGCGCATCAGTGAGATGTTGCAAGGTGCGGCCTCGTTCCAGCAGCTGGCGACACCAACCAGCGGCTGCGCGATCTCGGCCGCCGACAGCCCCATCGCATAGAGGTAGGAGCGATGCGGCGCCCGCTCGGGACCAACGGTCACGTGACGGCTTGGCAGCTTGGCCTTGGAGATCGCTCTGGCGTCCATACTCGTCCTTGCCGCGGGCGGTGCGGCCTGTCTCTTCGCCTAGCCTTTTGGCGCGTGTCCCGAGACAAGTTCGAGGTGCGCCGGGTTTATGGCGGGAAATGGGCAATGTTCCCAGGCGGCCGGGTGGCGCGAGGGTTGTTCAGAAACTGTTGCCGAAACGTCACAATTATCGGAGCGAACATCATGGGGGCAATTGTTGCGCTGGCCGAATGACGGATGACGCACCGAACGAAACGACCGGGCAGTGCCCGGCCGTTTTGTCGTTTAAAAATTTGTAGTTAGAACTTGATCTTGACGGAAGCCGAACCGGCGAGAAGCAGGTCGTTGCCGTAGGTATAGGTGACGGCATTTGCCACGTCGCCGACACCGCTGAAAGTCGATGACCCGCTCGTCAGCACACCGATCGAGCCGCCGAGCCTGACCTCGACCTGGTCGTTCGGCGAATAGGAGACGCCGCTGGCCACGGCCCAGGTATCCGACTGATAGCCGGAGGTCGTCGAGGTGCCGCGATCCCAGGTCAGCGAAACCACGCCCGACAATTGGTCGGTGAACTTGTGACCGATACCGCCCGTGATCGTCCAGCCGTCGCGATAAAGCAGGTCGAATGAAACGGGCGAGGGAGCACCGGTTACCGGACTGCGCACGCCATTGATGGCAATGACGCCAAGCTTGCTCCACTCCTGCCAGCGGATGGAACCAAAGGCCAGCCAGCCAGGAGCTATACCGCTCTGCAGCTTGAATTCCAGAGCCTGAGGTATCTCGGCCGACGCCGAGACTGGGTACACGCCGGTAGAGCCAGGAACCAGATCCGCTGGAAAGGCGCCCCTGAAGCCGGTCGTGTCGACCGTTCCCGACAGCCCGTCATATTTATAGCTGGAAGAGTACATCAGGCTGGCGCGCAGAGCGATCTCGGGGATCTCATAGGCTGCGCCCGCACGCCAACCCCATGCCTCGTCGGACAGCTTGAAGACGCCGAGGCCGGTATTGCCGAAGGCGAGCAGTGTCTGGCGGGACAGAAACGCGTCGACCTGCTGGTAGGAGACACCGCCAATGAATCGTATGGCGCCCTTGCCGACGTTCACCTTGTAAGAGCAGGTGAGACCGAAATCGTCTGTGTCGACGGAGTATTTGACCGCTGTCGGCGAATAGGCGTTGTTCATGCCGAAATTTGCGTCCGCACCATACGGTCTGGTATAGGTGGCAAGACAGTCTACGGGCTCAAAGATGTTGGCCTTGATGCCGACATGCGGCACCGCATAGTCGCCACCAACATCCACCGCCGACGTCGACAGCCCCGAGCCGTCCAGACGCTGCACATTTTTGAGCGTGCGTTGGGGCGAAACATAGGTGACGCCTGCATCGAACGAATATGGCGCCGCGTCGAACAGCTGGTCGATGTTGACGCCGCCCCGGTCAAAGCCTCCGGAGTGCGCCGTCCCGACCAAAGCCAGCGAAAAGGCCGCTGCGCCCAGCAGCGCTTTCAGACGCGAATAACACATGAATCTCCTCCCCGAATGTCATTCCATCAAGCTAGAACCAATTCAGGTTAATGGCGCAACAACGAATTCGCCGTGCGTACATGTACACCCTGGCCGAACGCATTTCCGACAAGGTGTCGGCCTTCTCGACAAGGCGGGAAAATGGCTGGCTCGGTACAAATCAATGAGAAAAATCGGGAAAATCGCCTAAATCACGACAAAACTGGGCATTTCGCGTGCGCAGCCACCCATTGTTACATTATGGCAACAATGGGGCAAAAACATTCAGTTTGCCTCAAGATTTACGCTGCGGAATGCCTGTTTTCGTGGCAGGAAGCCCATCTGGAAAGCAGATTCGTGACCCGGCGAATCTGCTCGATCAGCCGGCCCAATTTGCTCTATCAGCCGGCCCAATTTGTTCGATCAGCCGGCATCGCGCACCCGCGTCAATGCCACCGAAAGCTTCTCTTGCGCCTCGCGATATTCGGCGAGTTTTTCGCGCTCGGCCTCCACCACCTCGTCCGGTGCGTTGGCGACGAATTTCTCGTTGGACAGCTTCTTGTAAAGCCGCGCAATTTCCTCGGTCACCTTGGCAAGTTCCTTCTGCAGGCGCGCTGCCTCGGCTGTAACGTCGATCAGGCTGCCGAGCGGCAGGCAGATGGTCGCCTCGTTGACGACGATCTGGGCGGAGCCCTTGGGCGCCGCATCGACCAGCGAGATGTCGCCGACCCGCGCCAGCCGCTTGATGGCCGATGCCTGGCGCTCAAGCCTTTGGTGGGTCGTTTCATTGGCACCGATCACCATCAGGGGCGCGATCGCTGCCGGCGGCACGTTCATTTCCGAACGCACCGAGCGGATGCCGGAGACGAGATCGACCAGCCAGTTGATATCGGCGGCGGCCTCCTCGTCCTCGAAGTCGGGCGACGGCCAAGCCGCATGACAAAGCAGCGACGGCCGTTGCCTGCCCTCGCCGGCGGTTTCAGCCCACAGTTCCTCGGTCATGAACGGCATCATCGGATGCAGCAGCTTATAGATCTCGTCGAGCACGAAGGCGACGCAGGCCCTGCTCTCGGCCTTGGCGGCTTCGTCGGTGCCCATGAATACCGGCTTCAGCAGTTCCAGGTACCAGTCGCAGAACTGGTTCCAGACGAAGCGGTAGGCAGCACCCGCCGCCTCGTTGAAGCGGTACGAGGTGATGCCGTCGGTTATGTCGCGCGCGGCTCGCGTCAGCTCCGTCAGGATCCAGCGGTTGACCGCCAGCTTGGCGTCCTGCAGCCAGAAATCGTCGTCGCGCGCCACTTCGTTCATCTCGGCGAAGCGCGTCGCGTTCCACAGCTTGGTGCCGAAATTGCGATAGCCGGCAATGCGGGCCGGATCGAGCTTAACGTCGCGCCCTTGCGCTGCCATTACCGTCAAGGTGAAGCGCAGCGCATCGGCGCCATATTCGTCGATGAGGTCGAGCGGATCGATGACGTTGCCTTTCGACTTCGACATCTTCTGTCCATTCTTGTCGCGAACCAGCGCATGCACATAAACGGTATGAAACGGCTCCTGGTCCATGAAATGCAGGCCCATCATCATCATGCGGGCGACCCAGAAGAAGATGATGTCGAAACCGGTGACCAGCACGTCGGTCGGGTAATAGGTCTTCAGCTCCGGCGTCTGGTCCGGCCAGCCGAGCGTCGAGAACGGCCACAGCGCCGACGAGAACCATGTGTCGAGCACGTCCTCGTCGCGGGTCAGGATCTCGCCAGGCTGGAAATTCTCGAGTTTGTCCTCGACCCAGGCCTTCCACGGCCCTTCCAGCGCCAGATAATATTCGACGGCGGCACCGAGCGCTTCTTCCTCGGTCTTTTCGACAAAGACATGCCCGTCCGGCCCGTACCAGGCAGGGATCTGGTGGCCCCACCAGAGCTGGCGCGAAATGCACCAGGGCTGGATGTTCTCCATCCAGTCGAAATAGGTCTTTTCCCAGTTTTTGGGCACGAAATTGGTACGGCTCTCGCGCACCGAGGCGATCGCCGGCTTGGCCAGTTCCGCCGCATTGACATACCATTGGTCGGTCAGAAACGGCTCGATAGGCACGCCGCCACGGTCGCCGTGCGGCACGGCGTGGCGATGCGGCTCGACCTTTTCAAGAAAGCCGCCCGCCTCCATCAACTCGACGATCTTCTTGCGCGCATCGAAACGATCCAGGCCATCGAGGCCGTCCCAGACGGCCTGGCGCTCCGGCGTCACTTCCAGTCCGGCCAGAAAGTCCTCATTGTCCTTGAGGCTCACCGCCGCATTGACGGTGAGGATGTTGACCGCCGGCAGCCGGTGGCGCTTGCCGACCTCGAAATCGTTGAAGTCATGCGCCGGCGTGATCTTGACCGCACCGCTGCCTTTTTCGGGATCGGAATACTCGTCCGCCACCACCGGGATCTTGCGGCCGACGATCGGCAGGATGAGGTTCTTGCCGACGAGATGCCGGAAACGCTCGTCGTCGGGGTGGACTGCGACAGCCGTATCGCCCAGCATCGTCTCGGGGCGGGTCGTCGCAACGGTGATGAAGGTTTTCGGATTTTCCGGATCGAACGTCTTGCCTTCGACCGGATAGCGGAAGTGCCAGAGGTTGCCGTTGACTTCCTGCTGCTCGACCTCGAGATCCGAGATGGCGGTCAACAGCTTCGGGTCCCAGTTCACAAGGCGCTTGTCCTTGTAGATCAGCCCTTCCTTGTAGAGCGTCACGAACACTTCGAGCACTGCCTTCGACAGGCCCTCGTCCATGGTGAAGCGCTCGCGGCTCCAGTCGGCCGAGGCCCCGAGCCGCTTCAGCTGGTTGAGGATGGCGCCACCGGACTCGGCCTTCCACTCCCACACCTTGTCGATGAACTCATCGCGCGTCAGGTCGCGACGGTGGATCTGCTTTTCCATCAGCTGGCGCTCGACCACCATCTGGGTGGCGATGCCGGCATGATCCATGCCCGGCTGCCACAAGACGTTCTTGCCGCGCATGCGCTCGAAGCGCACCAGAATGTCCTGCAGCGTGTTGTTGAGCGCATGGCCCATATGCAGCGAGCCGGTGACGTTCGGCGGCGGGATGACGATGGTGAAGGCTTCAGCCCCCTCCTCGGCGCCGGCACCGGCCCGAAACGCGTCGGCCTCTTCCCAAATCCTGGCAATCTTCGGCTCGACGGCTTTGGCGTCGTAGGTCTTTTCGAGCATGGGAAAACGGTCCGCGCTGTCCGGAATTTGTGGTCCGGTGTAAATCGGAAGGTTGTTGCCAAGTCAACCGCAAGGGCGGCATGGCCGATAGATAGCGCCGGGATGGTTAGGTGCAACTCGCGGAAGTGACGTTGCAAGGCAATCGCTTCAGGTTTGCGCTGCCCCTCATTGCCGTGCCCGTCCTCCGCAGCAGCTGCGCTGAAGCTGCGGAGGGTGGACCGGGCATTTCTCGCCGTGTAGTGACGGGGAGAAAGACGCCTGCACTCCTGTACTGAAGCTTTCGCCAATCACGAACGTTGCGGAAAACGCGGCGGGGTTGCGGTCAGCCCCTTCTGCCCGTCACTATACGGGGAGGGTGCCGGCAGGCGGATGACGGGCAGCGCCGACTTCGACGATTTGCCGGTCGAGCGCCGCCCATCGGCGGCTCTCCGAATTGCTACTGCGCGCCGCGCGCGACGCGCTCGATTTCCTCGCGCACCAGCCGCTCGACCAGCGTCGGCAGGTTGTTGTCCAGCCAGTCCTGCAGCATCGGCCGCAGCATCTCCTCGGCCATCTCGTCGAAGGTCTTCTTGCTGCGGCTGGCAAATGCGTCTGAAAGCTCGCCGAAGGCGGCGGCAACCTGCCGCCCCGTATGTTCCGAAAGGATCGCCGGCCGAGAGTACGGCGCCTCGCTGGCCGCCGAACTCGCCAATCCCATTTTCGAAGGTCCCGGGCCGATTTTCGAAGGTTCCAGGCCGCTTTCCGAAGACTGCGACCCATTTTCAGAAGGCTCCGGCGCAGGTCCAGCAGTCGCCTCGTCTTCGAAAACCTCGGCTTTTGGCCCGGCGTCCGGCGTCCGGGGTGGCTCGGCCCGGTCCGGGTTGGCCATCGCGTCGCCGACCGCTGCGATCTCGCGCCGCCAATCGGCAATGATGGTGTCCGTCGTCTCGGCAGCCTTGGCCGTCGCAGGCCGATCCGGCTTTGCGGGCGGTTCGGGAGCGGTGTTCACCTCAGCCAGAGTGACCGGCGCTTTTGCCGGGCCGGGACGCACTTCCGTATACGCATTGACGGGCGCGGATGATGGCTGCACCTCGGCCCGCGTGGCCGGCTTGGCGATCTCCAGTCCGCCGCGCAGTTCGGAACGGAACGCATCGCCCTCCGCTGCCGGTCCGGCTGCCGGCGCCGGTTGCAGATCCTGGCGCAGCTCGTCCGCGTCGCCCGGCTGCTTGCGGCCGGTATCGCTGTCCTCGATGATCCTTCTGATGGAAGCCAGTATCTCTTCCATGGAAGGTTCGCGCTGTACGCTGCTTGCCGTCGCCATCGTCACATCCGCCGCCCTTGTGACTCGTTCTCAGATTTCCTGTCCGGCAATGCCGGATTCGAATCATGGCGACAGCGTAACCGACGGAACGCCCTGCGAGAATCCCCAATCTGGCGACATCTCGGATTTCAACAGATTAGGGTCGGGAGTGGAAGCCCGCGCGTCGTTCGAGCGCGGGCTGAAAACACGGCCTGGCGATCAGCGGCCGTCCGGCGTGCGCAGGCCGATCCACTTGTCTTTGACGGCGTTGTAATGCTCTTCCGGCCTGTACTTCGTCACATTGAGCGCAAGGCGGTCTGCCGACAAATGGCCAACCGCCGAGAGGATGGCATAGCTTGCCACCACCACGTCGCGTTCGGCACTGGCAAGATTGATCTTGGCGGTGATGACGGTCGCCTGCGCATTGAGAACGTCGAGCGTGGTACGCTGGCCGACATTGCGCTCCTCGATGACGCCGTTCAAGGCAAGTTGCGCGGCGGCGACCACCTGCCGGTTGGCCGTGACGCTTTGCTGCGCGGCGGTATATTGCGTCCATGCCGATGTCACGGCCTGGCGCACCTGGTCGCGACTCACGTCGACTTCGATCCGCGCCTGGCTGAGCGATTCCTTGTTCTGGCGCACGGTCGCCGAGGTCCGTCCGCCGGAATAGATCGGCACGGTCAGTGTCGCGCCGATGTTCGCCGACGTCCTTGTACCATCCTGCGATGCCCCAAGGACGCCCGGAACCGTGTTGCGATAGTCGCCGGAAACGCCGGCGCTAGCCGAAAGCTGCGGCAGCAGCGCGCCTTCGGCCGATTTAACCGAAAACGCCGCCGCGTCGACCAGATGCTCGGTGGCGAGGATGGCCGGATGTTCGGCCGATGCGATCGCAATCGCTGCATCGAGACTCGACGGCAACAGCTTTGACAGCGGCGAAGCCGGCCTGAGCCTGCCCGGCTCGTCGCCGACGATCTGGCGATAGGTCGCAGCACTTGCCAGCGCTGTCGCGCGGGCGGCGCTCAACTGCGCCACCGCGGAGGCGCGCGAAGCATCGGCTTGCGCGACGTCGGTGCGCGTGCCTTCGCCGACCTCGAAGCGCGAACGCGCCGCACGCGCCTGCTCGGTCAGGAATTGCAGATTCTGTTCGGTCAGCACCGCGATCTGGCGGTCGCGGATGACGTCCATATAGGCACTTGCCGCGTTGAACAGGGTGTTTTCTTCGGTGTTGCGCAGGCTCTCGACCGAGGCGCTGACCCGCGCTTCAGCGGCCGCGACATTGTTCCTGGTCTGAAAGCCGTCGAACAGGGTTTGATTGATCTGGACGCCAAAGTTGCCGGTAGTTATGCGTGCGGTTCGACTGGTACCATTGACGTGGGTGCTGGTGTAGTCGATGTCCGCGGAACCGGTGATGGTCGGGCGCCAGCCGGACTTGGCGATTGCAACGCCCTCGTCGGTGACGCGGACGCCGGCGCGTGTCGAATTGAGCGAGGAATTGTTTTGGTAGGCCTTTGAAAGGGCCCCGATGATCGTTTCGGCCGAGGCGACCATTGGAGAAAGCGCGGTCGCCGAAACGAGGACAGCGGTAAAAAGCAACTTGCGTACAGACGGCACGTTATATTCCCTCATTCGTTTTGCACGGGAACTGCGCCACGCTGGCTTCTCCTCTGATCAGCCGGCGCCGCGTTTTTTATCGTTCCCCCGCTGAAAGCCCCCAAGAAACACCCGGTTATGCAGATCAGCAACGATTGTTCAAACGCAAGCGATCATGACAACGCCTTCGCTGCAAGGCAAAATCACTCAGAATTCGAAGGCGGGAATGCGTTCAAATCCAGGTAGTGGCTTAATTGCCGCATTAAATGCGCGTCTTCCCGTTACAACCCCTCCAGTCTTAAAAAAAAGCCGGGCTACGCCCGAATTGCCCTGCCCCTCCACGGCGACGAGTCGGCCGCCTTCGGCAAGCTGGTCGAACAGCGCCGCCGGCACCTCCCCGCCGCTGCCGCCGAACAGGATCACGTCGTAAGGCGCCTTGGCAACATGGCCTTGCGGCAGCGGCCCCTGGACCACCGTGACATTGCCGCAACCCAGCGCGGCAAGCGTCGAAGTGGCGGTTTCGGCCAGCGCCGGATCGCTTTCCAGCGCGACCACGGACCTTGCCAGCCGCGACAGGATCGCCGCCGCGTAGCCGGTGCCGCAGCCAACATCGAGTGCCGAAGCGCTTGGGCCGATATCGGCCAGCTGCATCAGCTTGGCCAATGGCGACGGTTCCATCAGATAGCGCGGGCCATCGGCCGTATCGGCAATACGGATGTCCTCATCGATATAGGCGAGATCGCGCTGGCCGGCGCCGACAAAGGCCTCGCGCGGCACGACAAGCATCGCCTCGAGCAACGGCGCGCTGGTCACGTCGGTGGTGCGGATCTGGCCGTCGACCATCTTCACCCGGCGTTCGGCAAAATCAGCGCTCATGTTCCAACCATCCGCTTGCCGCGCAGAGGCCGCGGCTGTTTCGACCGGAACTGAAGCCCCCTGGCGCTGACGCGCGGGAGCTCGGGCATTGGAGGCCTCGCCCGGAATCGAACCGGGGTGCAAGGATTTGCAGTCCTCTGCGTAACCACTCCGCCACGAGGCCTCATTGCTCCCGGCGTTCCACCCGGCTCCAATAGGTTGCGGCGAAAATGCCGTCAAGCGGCCACCATGCATTCCCACCGGTTCTTCCGACATCGAGGCACTGCTTATCAACGCAATACCATGCTAGCAATAACATATTAGCTTATCGTTAAGCACGATTCTCGGCGAGAGGAACCCGATACCGGCGGCCACGTTGGGCAGATAGGAGGGTCCGCCATGCGTCGAGCAGCTACGGAAGACGGCACACCGCGCGGATTGTCGCAGTCTGCAGAGCTTGTGCGCTATGCCATCGACCGCCTCAGCATAGAAGGCGCAAACAGCCTGCCACCGCGCGACCGTGCGCGGCTGGCATCGGCCACCGCCGTCCTCAAGGAGCTTTGCGAACGCCTGGAAAGCTGCTTCGACCAACCTCGGTAATGCAGAAGCTAATGCATAGGCGGAGCACGCCGTCCTCCGGCATTTTCCGGCTAGCGGCGCGTCAGCAGGGCAATCTCAGTCCGGCCGCCGCCGCCGCTCCCACCAGACGACGAAACGGCGCCGGTGACGGCGCACCAATGCGAATTCGTAGGAGAGCACCAGCAATCCGATCGGCACCATCCAGAACCCAAGGATCGGCAGGAAGCCGAGAATGCCGCCGATGATCAGCACGACGCCGATCGCAATCCTGAGGCCGCGCGAGCGCGGCATGGTGAACTGGCGGCCGAAGACCGAGATTTTCCGGGCCGGTGGCTGTTCGTCGCTCATTGCCGTCATGTGAAATGTCGATCCGTTTGCATCAGTAGCACCATCAGCCGGAGAAAGCCGCAACGGCCTTTTCCGTTCCCCGACAGGCGAGAGACAGCTCATATGAGGGCGCTCGCCGGCCATTGCCAGAAAGCCCTGCGCCAAAAAGCACCGAAAAAATGCGAAATGCTTCTTTGCAAAGCCGAAACGGGTTTGCTATAGGCTGCCCCACTCACATGAGAGCCTCTGTTCCCCGGTAGCTCAGTGGTAGAGCAACCGGCTGTTAACCGGTTGGTCGCTGGTTCGAATCCGGCCCGGGGAGCCATCGCCTTTTCTACGCCAAGTCGCGATTTTGCACGCCGGCGTGCGATTTTTCCCTACGCTTCGATCTCGTGTCAGAGCATCGAGGACAGATGAAATCAAGCGCAGAATAGCGGCCTCGCCCGCCCAGCCTATTCTTCGCAAGCCGATCGCAGGACTGGCGACGCAGATGCTTTTTCGTGTTATGATGGGCTTGCAACGCGCGTAATCTCGACCTCGGCAATATGGCAGAGGTCGAAAGCTATTGCCTTGGCACAGGAAGCTTTCGCCCCCAGCACTTGATCGCCTCCGAAACGCTAGGTGTGCTGCTTCCCTGACTGACCCAGGGCGAGGAGGTTGTCCATGTCCACGAGTAGTGTTGACCGCCCGCTGCAGCCGGGCGACCGGGCACCGAATGTTGTGCTCAATGCGATCTCACGCGAAGGCAAGATCGCGCTCGATGATTTTCGAGGCCGTAGCCCGTTGTTGATCGGTTTGTTCCGAGGCCTGCACTGTCCGTTCTGCCGGCGCCATGTCGCGGCGATGGCGCAACTTAAGCCGGCCCTGCGTGAGAAAGGCGTCGAATGCCTGGCTGTGGTCAATACGCCGGTCGAGCGGGCGCGGCTCTATTTCCGTTACCACCCGGCACCCGATCTTCTCGCCGCATCCGACCCGGAGCGAGCCTCGCACCGTGCTTTCGGCTTGCGCGAGGTCGGGATGGACACGGTCATGGCGATACCGTTCCATCTCCCGGGCGAGTTGCCCGAGCCTATGGACGTCATGGCAATGAATGAATTTCTTAACAAGAAGGAAGGTTATGAGATTACGGAAGTCGATCAGCAGGCGATGGCTTCCAGCCAGGCGCAGCTTGTCGGTCAGTTCCTAATCGACCGGGCGGGCATCGTACGCTGGAACTTCACTGAAGTTCTGGAGGATGGCCTCAACACCTTCAGAGCGCCGAATCCCGAGGAATTGATGTCGGCAGCTTCCCAAGTTGCACATTAACAGGCTGCGGAAATGGGCTGCTAAAAACTCGCTCGACGGCCACCGTCCTGTGGTGATTCTTTGGATTTAACAATCGTCGAAATGCTCAGCGCGGGAGGCTAAGGTCTGCCCGTGGGCTTCGTAGCGATTTTTCGATTCAACGGTCTGCGGACCGCCCCGACGCTAGAGTGAGCAAGCCGCATAGGCGGGGCAACGTCCGCTCCTTGCCGCAATCACGTTGTTCCGACAGGCGCGCATAAGGTAATTATGCCGCCTCCCCGTCTGCTGCTCAGTAGACTCCATAGCGAACCTTGATTAGCGGCCCCTCCCTCGCACATCCGGGTTAGATAACAGCGGGGAACGCCGATGTCTGTGAGATCGTGTGTGCGCACAACGCCTCGTTCCTTCGCGAGTGCGACTGCCCGTTGCCTCAAAGATGGTTTTGGCCCACCGGTTGATCGGAGGCGCACGGCGCGCTCCCGGTCACGCTTGCGAGTCTTGATGGCGGGCTGCGGCGCAGTTTTGAGAGGAATCGGCAGCTCATAGTTCGCAGTTTCGTCCGGCCCGGGAAGCCAATATTTTTCAAAGGCGTAGAGGCTCCGGCGTTTTCATTGTTTTGGCTGACACCACGGTTTTGACAACGCCAAGACCATGGTCACTGCGTCTGGGATTCCCTATCGTGGAAGAATGTAATTGCTGAGCGACGATTCCGCTCGCCACTCCACGAACTGTGTCAGTCGTCACCACTGCTGACGGCCGGCTATGTAATGGGTAAGCGCCGCCGATTGCATTCCCTTCCCTCCTCGTTGACGAAAAGTGTTCGTTCGAATGATGCTTTTCCGTTGCCCTAAGCGCAAGGTTTTGACCAGCCAGCACAGGGCCTCCTCTTAAGCTCGCTGGTCGTCAAGGCCCAGCGGCCTCTAGCTGCCGTCCCCCCCGCAACCAAGCCGCTGGGCCGCCTCGCCAACGGCGAAGCTTGCAGGCCGAATGTATATTAGCAATATCTTGACTAGGCACCGTCCGCTCCAGACTCAAGCGTCTGGCGCGGGGCACTGGTTGCGATCACGGCCACGATACGTAGGCGGGTCACTGAGGACCGGACAAGCGTCTCGATTCCGAGCTACGGCTTCCCGCATTGCATCGTGGACAGCACGTCCAAGATCAAGAGAGGTCAGCAGATCGAGCTTGCCGGCGAGATCACGCGCATAGAGGAGGAAGGCGGCACTCACAATCGACATGGGACCGCTGTCAAGCCTGACGCCGAGGGGTATTAACCGACCTTCCTTTTAAATCTGAAATGCCTTACCCGAGGCCCGCCCTGGAACGGTAGGTCAGCGCTGATCTTCCTCGTCCGGCTCAGCCTGCATCGCGGGCCTTCATGAAAAGCTCCAGCAAGTCGGCGCCAATGCCGAGGGTTGCCATGAGGCTGAACTTAGAGCGGCTAGGGAGTTTCGTCGTCTCTGGCCTTACCAATCGCCTCAAGTAATGAAGCTAGGGTTGGGGTTAGCTCTGTTTCGACTGGCCCAAACAGCTTCTGTACATGACGACGATTGTCTTCGGTTCCGATCAACTGCCGAACGGCGTCCGCAAGGGACTTATGCCCAGCTTTGTCGCGCTTTGTCATGTCGGCCGAGGTTCCCCGCCTGTCGCGCAACTCGGAGATCAGGGAATGGTTGCATTAGGGATCAGGAATGTTTGGGAACTGGGCTCGGGTAACTGGCACATTCGGCCCTAATCAGACGAGCGCAGCACCCCTCCTCCTCGGCAGCAGCCAAGAATGCCTTTCGTGCCTCCTCAGGTTCCATCTCGTCGGAAATGCAGGCGATGCAGACGCGCACCGCTTGGTTCCATTTGGGGCCACGCTTGGTCCACTTCATCAGCTCCTGTCCGGCTGCCTCGACGTTGTTCACGTTCCGGGTCATACCGGCACGGTCAGTCGTCACAGGAACCGGAGGGGAGAACCAATGGGTTGCCATAAGGGGAACTTAGAGCGGCACAAGCCTGCCGACCAACCCAGGTTGTAGGGAACGATGTAGGCCCTCGCGGGGTTAGAACTTGCAGCGGTCGAGTCTTCGTGGATGCAGCCGCTGAGGGGGTCCGTCGCCTGTCCCTCACCGGCGGCGGGCTCCTTTCTGGAAGGCGGTGTTGGTCAGAGACACATAGAACCTTATACCGCAAAACAATTTAGCTATTTGTCGTTGGGGGAATTAACGTCCCCTCCTCCATCGCGGCAGCCAGGAATGCTTTGCGGGCCTCCTCGGGTTCCATCTCGTCGAATATCACGGCCATGCAAACGCGCACCGCGAGGTCCCAGCAAGGGCCACGCTTGGTCCACTTCATCAGCTCCTCGCCGGCTGTCTCGGCGTTGTTGACGTTGCGAATGATCCCGGTACGCTGTGTCTTGACGGGGACCGGAGGGTTGAACCAGTGGGGGGCCATACGTCACTCTTTGTCGGCCCTATCAAGTTCCTCCAGCAAATACCTTTGCTCAGCCGGCAGTTCCCCTTTCTACAGGCAGATTTAGCAGGTTGCGAAGGTAATTGCGGATTACCTCTGAAGTGATCCACCGCCGCACAACTTCGGCAATAACCTTCTGTTTGGCTTTATCGATTTCAGCCATGTTCGGGTCTGCATGCTTAAAAGGACCGAACTGCACCGCGAGCGGATTTGTTCCTGCTAATTACGAAGATCAAGCAGGACGGCGCGCCCCCTCTCGCGGGGCCACAATGAGCAAAATTCCTGGAATGCTGGGGGGGAACGTTAGGCGGATTAGTGAGGCGCGTGGCTGAGAGCTACTCCCGGCCGTCGAAACACACGAACAGGCCAGTGGCGGAAGCTACCTCAAGGATAGCCTCAGTTAGCTCTTCGTCAGATGCCCGCAGATTAGGCGCAGTCACGCGGACTCGTTCTATTGCAGCCTTGATCGAGACAATGTCTCCGCGAGCCGCCCCGTTCAGGAGTGCAGCAATAGCCTGATGTAGAATTGGACTGACACTTTGAACGACACTCATCCGACCATCCCCGAGGGGCACGCCGAAGAGACGACAGTACTCTCTCCCTGACCGACATCAACAGGATGTAAGAACCGTACAATGCTCGGGCCGTAACCGTCAGGAATGTTTGGTAGAAATTTCTGAGCGGGGGATCGGATAACCCGCTCGCGCGAAGATCCCCATGCCCCCTTCCGCAGCGTCGACCTTCCGTTCCCGCAACGAACACCCTACTTTCGACTTTGGCGGGATGGACCAGGCCCATGCGAGGCTCGTCGCTACTCGGCTCGCCGTCAGACCAAACAGTGCCCCTCCATTCAATCTTGCGGTTCTTGTCAAGCACAACGAACGTTGACGTTAGACAATGCTTCGGCCACCACCTTGTCAGGCACAACGCTTGAACTGGACAAAGCCGTGAAGCAGTACGTCATCTACACCCGCGTTTTGACGGACTGGCTTTGCGTTTCGTCCGTGCTTATAAAGCAGCTCGCTCACCAGCTGGTTGCAATTGCCGTTGGCGCAACTGATGTGAATGACCCGACCACTAGCTATGAAGGCGATTTCCGCGCCTTCGCGCGGACCGGTCGCCTGGAAGAAGGTGACCTTGCTTCCTGCTCAAGCGTCACGATCTCGCGCAGATCAGTACCGGCGATCATAGCTTCGCGCACGAAGTGGGTCGCGCTCTCCTCCACGACGTCGCAACGGGTGCAGAGGCCTGCGGGCAGGAACAGGCGGGCGTCGCGCGCCTTGAGTTCCAGGCCCTGCCATATCTGCGCACGGGTCAGCTTGGTCTCGCCTCGGGGATTCACCGGAACGGTAGCGGTCGAGTAAATCATGATATGTCTCCTGGACAGAACGTCGGTGATGGGGCTCAGACGGCAATTGCGGCCGCATAGTCGCGATAGGAGCGCAACGGCCGGCCCAGCAGCGCGGTCAGCCGATCGACATCGCCGGCATCGGGGACCATGCCGTCCGTGAGGAAGCGCTCGGCCATCAGGCGCATGTCGAGCGCCATCCAGCTCGGCATGAACTGCCGCAGGTTCTGCTCGAAGCCGGCGGTGTCGTCGCCGGGATACGCGATATGTCGACCGAGGACGTCCGTCCAGATCGCTGCGACGTCCGTGCCAGTCAGCGTGTCGGGGCCGACCAGGTTGATGCGATTGAGCGGGAGCGGCGCGGCGGCCTGCTCACGGCGGAGGAGTTCGATCGCGGCGATCTCGCCCAGGTCCCGCGCGTCGATCATGGCGATGCCCTTGGCTCCGATCGGCATCGGATAGATGCCGTAGCCGATCACCACGTCCTTGATCGTGATGTCGTTGTCCATGAAGTAGGCGGGCCGCAGGATGGTGGCGTTGAGCTCCATCTGTTCGATCATCCGCTCGACGCCGAACTTGCCCGCGAAATGCGGCACATTGACGTAGATGTCGCTGTGGATCACCGACAGGTAGACGATCCGCTCGATGCCGGCCTCACGGGCAACGGCCAGCGCTACCAGCGCCTGGGTGTATTCGTCGGCCACCACCGCGTTCAGCAGGAAAAGGGTGGAGACGCCGGAGAACGCCTTGCGCAGGGAATCGACATCGAGCAGGTCGCCCTGCACGACATCTACGCCAGTGGGGAAATTGGCCTTGGAGGGATCGCGAACCAAAGCGCGCACATGGGCGCCACGCTTCACGAGCTGTTCGACTACGTTGCGGCCGACATTGCCGGTCGCGCCGGTAACGAGAATGGTCATGGGGTTACTCCTGAGTTGAGCCGGATGGCTGCTCAGAAATTAGTGATCCACATTTGTGTCGGTAGGCGTTATATTTGGACACGCCGTCTCATTGGTGGAACATATGGATCTACTTGCCCTTGCCGATTTCAATCTGGTCGCCCGCCACGGGGGCTTCGGTAAGGCCGCCCGCGCTGCCGGGCGCCCGAAGGCAACCTTGTCCCGACGCGTGGCGGAGTTGGAGGCCAGTCTGGATCTACGGCTGTTCGAGCGTGGCGCCCGCGCGTTGAAGCTGACGGAAGAAGGACGTGCGCTTTTCGAGCGCGCGGGCCGGTTGCTTTCCGAGCTCGAAGAGACAGCGGCCGCGATCGCCTCAGGCGGCGAAAGGCCGCGAGGCAGGTTGCGGATCAGCGCCCCAGTGCTGTTCTCACAGACCGCGATGGGGAAGATCGCTGCCGGCTTCGCCCTGAAATACCCGGAGGTAAGGCTCGAGGTCACGACCGAAGACCGCGCCGTCGACATGATCGAAGAGGGATTTGACCTGGTGATCCGGGTCAATCCGGATCCGGATGAGAGCCTCGTTGGGCGAGCCTTTCTGCGTGATCGACTGGTGGTCGTGGCAAGTCCTCACCTCGCCCGGCCGGCGGACGGTCTGGCGACCCCGGCCGTCATGCGTTCGACAGCCGATCGAGGGGCTTGGGACGTGAAGACGCCCACTGGCCGGTCAACAATCGCGATCGAGCCGGTCCTTGCGCTGTCGTCACTCATCATGGTCCGGGATGCGGTACGAGCGGGCGTCGGCGCGGCGCGCCTACCTGTGTCGCTGGTGAGCCATGATCTGGCGGACGGAACACTGGTACATTGGGGGGATCTCGATCGACCCGACATCGCCCTGTGGACGCTCTATCCCTCTCGGCGGCTGCTGAGCGCCCGCGTCTCCGCATTCCTCGACCATCTGAAACAGGCCTTTCCCATGGGGACGCCTGACGAGCTGGCCGCCTATATCGGCAAATGACGCGCAGGGAGCTGGTTAACCCAGCTGAGGCCTTATGCGAGGCACAAGGAAAGCAGTTGCCGTACTTTCTAGGTGGGTGCGTTATCCGAAATATCTTCCGCGAACGCGACACTTTTTTTTAACGGCAACCGGCTCCGCGAACTGTGCCATCGTCACCACTGCTGACGGCCGGCTATGTGTAGGTATTGAGAGCGCCACCGACCGCATTCCCTTCCCTCCTCGTGGACGAAAAGTGTTCGTTCGAATGATGCTTGCGATATTGATAAGGTCAGGCTGGTCGAGAAGTACAGGCCGCCGAAGCGCAAGAAGCCGCTGCGTTGACATGCTGAATTAGCGGACAACAAACAGGGGAATTCAGGGATTCCCGGTGTTGATCTAGACTCCAGGAATGGAAAAGACGTTTGACGATCTTGCCAGCGCGATAAGGCCCCCCACGCAGACGTTTGGGGAGCCATCCGCGTCTTGGCCATCGATCTGGCCGGGAAGCTTCTAATGGGCCCTGCCATCGGCGTTGGCACTGGAACGGCGCTGGCCGGTTAGATCGCTAACCCGCAAGATTCCACCCGGGCGCGGATTCGCCCACGATCGCCAACTTGGCTTTATTCAGCCTTGAGGTTAATCACCCGCATCACGGCGACCACTGTCCCGTTGTTCGTAGCAGCCTCCTTCGTGCTACCCTTGCCGCAGCTCCATACATCGCCTTCCTTGGCTGTGAACTGCATATCCCCGGCCGTAACCTGCAGCTCGCCTTCAGTGACCGTGCAGACCATGTCGTCGGCCATGACATCCCCCAGCGGGCTAGATCCCTTTGGCTGATACACGACGTCTTCCATCGCGATTTTCTTGTACCCCTTGATATGGGAGTCTCGTGTTCCCAGTTCGACGAGCCGAACGCCGGGAAAAATCTCTTTGCCATCAGTCGGACCGTAGGTCTTGGCCGCTGCCGGAGTCGGCAATGCAACCAATAGCGGGGTCGACAACGAGGTGGCACCAAGGGCGAGAGCATTACGTCGATTCATCTTCATAACATTATCCTCCCTGAGTTAGTCCGCCCACAACTGGGCGAACCGGATATTTTACGCGCCCGTGCAGCCAAATAGTCAAAACACAATTGAGCAGGCCCATGCTCCGCCCAGGAAGCTGGTTAATCCAGCTGAGGCCCGCAGCGGGCCAACATAGCGAAAGTGCACTGTCACCGTAATTCTGCGTTCGAAGGGAAACCATCGCTCGATTTCACTCAAATGAAGGAAGACGCTTTACCTGAAAGAGGCTGATAACGCGCCAGAGCCAATCGGCTCGGCGATAATGCGCTTCGGCCAAGATGCCGACCTGAGCTTCGGCCCCAGTGTCGGTAGATCTACCGCGGCTTAGGCCGGCGCTTGGGGAGGAAATTCGATGAGATTGGCCATCGTGTGCGCGGCAATTGTGATTGCCGGATCCACCGCCGCCGTTGCGCACGAGAAAAAGGTGGTAGCCAGAAAAGGAATAACGCCACCTTGTGCCGATTTGTCAGGCACGATCAAGAAAAAGAGGGAGACAGAAGTGGATTACCGTTCAACCGGAACTGTCTCCGGCGCAATCCCCAAAAACAAGTCTGAGCCGCGCCTAGGCTACGAAACGGTTAACCCTGGCATCATATCTATCTTTTAGCTCGTTGATTGCGTGTTTCGCTAACTTGAATGCAGCACAGGTGGCCAGCAGGATACACAGGCGGCCACGAAGGCGAGCGCCGGTATTGAACTACGGTGACGGTGCACTTTTTGCGGCGTGGCATTCTCAGCCCATCCCGTGCGGGGTCCCAAACGTTTTTCGCCTTCCGTGACCGGCAGTGCCTTTCCCCCGAAATCGACCGCCCTATTTCGCCTCGACAGGTGGGCGGCTGATTGCTGGACGAGTCCCTGCGACTAGGACGGCATGTGCTTCGAGGTACCCCCAATGGACTTCCACGATCGGCACCTACTGCGGTTGCGGGTGAACGGCGAGGACCACAGCCTTTCCGATCTCGATCCCCGCGTCACGCTGCTCGACCTGTTGCGCGAGCGGCTTCATCTGACCGGAACGAAAAAGGGATGCAATTTCGGCGAGTGCGGCGCCTGCACCGTGCATCTCGACGGACGGCGTGTGAATGCCTGCATGATACTGGCCGTGTCCGCCGAGGGACGCGAGGTCACGACGATCGAGGGCCTGGCGGACGGCGATGCGCTTCATCCCGTGCAGCAGGCGTTCATCGATCATGATGGTTTCCAGTGCGGATTCTGCACGCCCGGGCAGGTGATGTCGGCGGCGGCGCTGATCGAGGAGGGACATACCGGCTCCGACGCCGAGATCCGCGAATGGATGAGCGGCAATCTGTGCCGCTGCTCGGCCTATCCGCAAATCGTCGAGGCGGTGCGCGCAGCGGCTGGGAGGGCGAGCCAATGACCCCATTCGTCTATGCGCGCGCCGATAGCCTGGGCGAAACGATCGCGGCCGGAGCGGCGCCGGACAGCGCTTTTCTCGCCGGCGGCACCGAATTGCTCAACTGGCTGCGCCTTGGCATTGCCGGGCCGGCGCGGATCATCGATATCTCCCGCCTCGACGGGCTGGATCAGATCGAGGCACTGCCCGGCGGCGGCTTGAGGATCGGCGCGCTGACGCATCTCAACGACGTCGCGCAGCACGAGTTGGTCATGCGCGACTATCCGGTGTTGAGCCAGGCGATCCTCAACGCGGCGTCGCCGCAACTGAGAAACCTCGCAACGATAGGCGGCAATCTGCTGCAGAAGACGCGCTGTGCCTATTTCCGTGCCGAAGAGCAGTTGCCGTGCAACAAACGTCGGCTCGGCTCCGGTTGCTCGGCATTGCATGGCATCAACGACAATCACGCGATATTCGGCTGGACCGAGGATTGCATCGCCACCCAGCCATCCGACCCGGCGGTGGCACTGGCAGCACTTGATGCAGTCATCGTCACCGCGCACCGCAGCGGCGGCCGGCGCATTCCGGCAGCCGAATTCCACCTGCTTCCCGACACGCGGCCCGAGGCAGACAATGTGTTGCAGCAAGGGGAACTGATCACGGCAATCGAGCTGCCGGCACCGGCGCCGCGATCGGCTTACCTCAAGGTGCGCGAGCGCGAATCCTACGAATATGCCATCGTCTCCGCCGCCGTAGTGCTGGAGATGGACGGCCAAACCATCCGTCGGGCTGCCGTGGCGCTGGGGTCCGTCGCGCTGCGGCCCTGGCAGCTGAGCGCCGCCGAGGACCAGCTCGCCGGTGCCGAAATCGGCGATCGCGAGGCATTGAGCACCGCTATCGAGCAATCCTTCGCCGAAGCGCGTCCCTTGTCGCAGAACGCCTACAAGATCGAACTGGCCAAGACCGCCGCTTTGCGGGCGATCGAAAGAGCAGCGAGGGTGCCGTCATGATGATCAGCCAGCCTGTTGCCCGCCCTGACGGCGGCGTCAAGGTTACCGGCCGCGCCCGCTATGCGGCCGACTATTTTGCCCCCGACCTGCTCTATGCAGTGCTGGTGACCGCGCCCGTTCCCGCCGGCCGCGTGACGTCGATCATGGTCGACGACGCGCTCGCCGAGGAAGGCGTCGTGCGCGTGCTCACGCATGAGGACATGCCCAAATTCGGCCGGTTCGCATCGCCAAGGGCCGAGCCGGATACGCAGACGCAGCACGCCGAAGGTCCGCCGGCGGCGCAGAGCTTCATGCCCATGCAGAACGACGAGATACGTCACGAGGGCCAGCCGCTTGCAATTGTGCTGGGCGAGACACTGGAGGCGGCGGAAGCCGGCGCCCGCCGCGTCTCGTTGCGCTACGAGTTCGCCGAGCCGGAATTGCCGGCACCACCCGAATGGACCGCAATCGACAAGGCTGCGGTCGTGCCGAGGGAGAGCGGCTTTCTGTTCCTGGAGCCGACGTTTACGAAGGGCGAGGTCGACCGCGGGCTTAGCAACGCAGCCGCCATGGTCGAAGCCGTCTACCTGCAGCCGTCGCGCCATCACAACGCCATGGAGCCCTCGGCGACGCTCGCCGAGTGGAACGACGGAGAGCTGACGCTGCACGACGCCACGCAGCACGTCTACGGTGTCCGCCAGGTGGTTGCGGCCCGCATGAATGTCCCGGCCGAGAAGGTCCGCGTGATTTCCCGCCATACCGGCGGCGGCTTCGGCGGCAAGGGCTGGATCTGGCCGCATCAGGTGCTGGCCGCCGCCGCGGCGCGCATCATGCAGCGCCCGGTCAGGCTGGCGCTCAGCCGCGCCAATGCCTATTCCTGTCTCGGCTATCAGCCGCGCATGGCACAGAAGATCGTGCTGGCGGCGGACAAGTCGGGCAAGCTGACCGCCGTGCAACAGGACGTGGTCAACCTGACCACCGTCACCGACGATTTCGTCGAGTTCGCCACCGAAGCCTCGAAGGGTCTCTACGCCACGCCGGCCATGCGTCTCAGCCAGCGCGTCGAGCGCGCGAACGTCGCCATGCCGACGGCGCTGCGCGCGCCGGTCGAGGGTCCCGGCACCTGGGCCCTCGAAAGCGCGATGGACGAGCTCGCCCACCGCCTCGGCATCGATCCGCTCGACCTGCGTCTGATCAACCATGCGGACACGGATCCGGCCACCGGCCAGCCCTGGTCGTCGAAGAAGCTGCGCGAGGCCTATGAGGAAGGCGCCCGCCTGTTCGGCTGGCGCGAGCGCCCGCGCAAGCCGCAACGCGATGGCGATTGGCTGATCGGCTACGGCATGGCGACCTGCAGCATGGGCTGTTTCCGCAACCCGACGCCTGCAGCCGAGGTCAGGTTGCACAGGGACGGCACGGTGCTCATCCGCACCGGCACCCAGGATATAGGGACCGGAACACTCACCATCTTTCCGCAGATCGCAGCCGATGTCCTGGGCCTGCCGATGGAGAGGATCGAGTTGGAAATGGGCGATACACAGCTGCCGGAGGCGGGTCCGACCTATGGCTCATCGTCGACCATGGGGGTGGGCGCGGCGGTGCTTGCAGCCGCCGAAGATGCACGTTCGCAGCTTGCCCGTCTTGCCAATCTGCCGCCCGACGAGGTCGAGATGCAAGACGGCCATATTCGCCGCAAAGGCGCTGCCGGCGGTCAGACGATCGCCGACGTGATGAGTCATACCGACATCGGCGAGATCATCGGCTCCGGCTCGTTCGATCCGGCGCAGCATGGCAAAGGCCTCGCCATGCGCACTTTCGGCGCGATTTTCATGGAGGTCGGCGTCGATCCGGGGCTCGGCCTGCTCAGGCTTCGTCGCGCCGTCGGCAGCTACAGCGCCGGCCGCATCGTCAATCCCCGCACCGCACGCAGCCAGATGACGGGCGGCATCATCTGGGGCTGGGGCATGGCGGCGATGGAGCAGAGCAGGCACGAACCGGTGCTCGGGCGGTTCCTGTCGAAGAACCTTTCAGGGGTTGCCATTCCGGTCAACGCCGACATTCCCGGCGACATCATTATCCACTTCGTCGACGAGGTGGACGAGCATGCCAGCCCGATTGGCGGCAAGGGCATCGGCGAGCTCGGCGCCACCGGCGTTGCCGCAGCGGTTGCCAATGCCGTCTTCGACGCTACAGGCAAGCGGATCCGGGAGCTGCCGATCACGCCGGAAAAACTGCTGTAGAAGGACTAGGCCCGCTATTGCCCTGCGATAGCGGGTCTCTGACGTAGTCGATTATCTCCTCTGCAAAGCTTGCCGAGACTTGGGAAATACCTGCGGCCCCCAGACCGACGTCTTCATTTCAGCTCAGATACTTTGCCGGCAAGCGTCTGCTCGACGAGGTTGACGTAGTAGCGCATCACCGTCGGCACGATCTCGTCGTTGAAGACGTAGCGGTCGCCGTGCAGGCCTTCGCCCGGGCCGACCTCGCCGGCACCGATCCACGCATAGCAGCCGCTCGCCTCACGGATCATGAAAGCGAAATCCTCGCAGCCGAGACTGAGACTGAACTCGGTCATGACATTCTCCCGGCCGACGACGGATGCCGCCGCCTCGACGGCGCGGGCCGTCGCGTCCGCGGTGTTGATCAGTGGCGGATAGCCCTTCCGGTAGTCGAACCTTGCCTTGAGCGAATGCGCGGCGGCGATGCCTTGTGCGATCTCGCCAATCAGCGTCTCGCAGTGGTTGGAAAGGCCGGGCTCGAAGAAGCGGCAGGTGCCTTGCAGCCAGACCTTGCCCGGCACGATGTTGCCGACATTGCCGCCATGGATCTGCGTGATGCTGACGACAAGCGCGCTCTGCGGGTCGACCGTGCGGCTGACGATGCGCTGGACGGCTTGCACGAAGGCGCCCGCTGCCAGGATCGGGTCATCGCCGAGCTGCGGCATCGCGGCATGCGCGCCAAGACCCTCGAAAGTCAGCTCGAAATTGTCGACGGCCGCCATCTGCGCACCAGCACGGGCCGCGATCGTCCCCAGCCTGACGCCCGGCCAGTTGTGGACCGCATAGACCGCCTCGACCGGAAAGCGCCTGAACAGGCCGTCCTCGATCATGCGCATGCTGCCGCCTTCGTTTTCCTCGGCCGGCTGGAAGATGAAAGTGACGGTGCCGTCGAAGGTGCGCGACTCGCTGAGCAATTTGGCAGCGCCGAGCAGCATGGCGGTGTGGCCGTCATGGCCGCAGGCATGCATCACGCCCTCTCTCCTCGAAGCATAGAGCAAGCCGGTTTTCTCCAGCACCGGAAGCGCGTCGAGCTCGGCGCGAAGGCCGATGGCGCGTGTGCCGCCACCGCTGCGCAGGACACCGACGACCCCGGTGCCGCCGATCCCTTCATGCACCTCGTCGAGGCCGAAGGAGCGCAGTTTCTCTGCAACGAAACGCGCCGTTTCGTATTCATTGAATCCGAGCTCCGGATTGGCATGGATATGGTGCCGCCAGCCTATGACCTCTGGTGTCAGCGCGGCGATGGGGTCATTGTGCAACATGATGCCTCCTTTCACGCCGGCAAAGGCGGCGCGGTTTGGTCCTGCCAGCCATAGAAGGCCCGACGAAAAGCGTCTTGAACCGGATTGACCATGGCAAAGACAAACCAAGCGGCAGAGACCGGGAAATACTGGCGCCATCCGTGCTTCCCCGACCTTGGCCTGTTCGAGGCGCGCTTCACCCAGCACCGTTATGACCTGCACACGCACCCGACCTATGTGATCGCCCTGATTACCTCCGGCTGCGAGCGTATTCGCATCGGCCGTCAAAGCGTTCTTGCTCCGGCAGGCGCCATTGCCGTCGTCAATCCAGAGGAGTGGCATGACGGCGAACGCGGGGCGGACGAAGGCTGGGCCTACCGGACGTTTTATCCCTCGGTGCCGCTGATGACCGCACTTGCCCGCGAACTCGGCTGGCACGGCGCTCCGGTGTTTTCGCGCGCGACTATCGAAGACAACAATCTCGCCGCAGCGTTGACGGCAGCACACCAGGGCTCGACATCCCCAGACACAATGACGGCCGAGACGTCCCTGCTCGTGGCGCTGCGACGGCTGATCGTTCGGCATGGCGACTCGAGCGGACAGGCCGAGGAGGTCGAAAGCTCCGGATCGCAGCGGAGGTTTTCGCTCTATCGCGACCTTGTCGAAAGCGAGCTCGGCTCGCAGCTCGACCTCAAGCGGCTTGCCGGTGCGGGTGGCGTGACCCGGTTCCAGGTCATCCGCGACTTCAACAAGGCGATCGGCCTGACGCCGGTGGCCTATATCCGCGACCGGCGATTGCGCCGGGCGAGCGCGCTGATCGAACAGGGATTTGGCCTCGCCGACGCCGCTATCGCGGCAGGTTTCGCCGACCAGAGCCATCTCTCCCGTACGTTCCGGGCCATGCATGGCATGACGCCGGGCATGTTTAGAAGAGCTGGATAAGGCGCTCCTCAACAGACAAGCTTGCGCGCCAATGCGTGCTGCGCAATGCTGACGCAGCTCGGGGGGAATCATGCGAATAATCTTGGCGCCGACGCTGCTGCTCGCGGCTGCACTGTTTGCAAACAACGCCCAGGCGCTGGACGCCAGCGGGACGCCGGTTGTCGTGACCCCGCTTGCCTCTCGCACCGAGACTGCGTCCGGCCAGCCGATCACGCTGCCGCAGAAGAACGTGCAGGTCCTGGTCTCGGCCTATCAGATCGCGCCGGGCGCCACCTTGCCGGTCCACAAGCATCCATTTCCGCGTTACGCCTATGTCGAGGCCGGCACGCTTCAGGTCACCAATGTCGAGACCGGCAAGAGCAACACCTATCAAACAGGTGATTTCATCATCGAGATGATCGGGCAATGGCATCAGGCGACCAATGTCGGCGCCGAACCGGTCAAGCTGCTGGTTATCGACCAGGTCGAAGAAGGCACCAAGAACACGGTGTTGCGCCAGTAGCTGCCACGTCTGAAAACAGCGTCCGTGGCGAATCCAGCACAGCGCGTAACAGACGTCAGAACGTGAACCCCTCCGGCAAATTGTGATTCCAATAGCCCTCCTCGACAAGTTCACTTATGCGCCAGCCCTCGGACGTGCGTACGACGCGGTCGCGATACCAGAGCCCTTGGAAGAAGACCTGCCTTTTGCCTTCGCCGAGGTCGACCACCATCGGGCATGAACAATGCACGCGCGCGCTGGCCTCATCCCCTCGGAGATCAAGAAGGATTGTCGAAATGGCGTGCTGCGAGATCAATATCTTCGATAGGGCGCCTTTCATATAAGCAACATGCTCACCCACACCGCTCCTGATTCCACCTGTTACAGTGTCGTCAAGCGCGGCGTCGGGCGTGAATATTTTCCGATAGGCTTCCCAGTCGCGATCGTCCACCGCGTAGCAATAGCGGGCAAGCAGCTGTTCGATCTCAAGGCGATCCGAAACCTCCTGCAGTGAAAGGGTCATGTCCTGTCTCCGCGGTTGGCGGCACTAATGCCGCATGCGCCAAGCCCGCCCCGACATTCGATCAATATTCACGTTGCCGTTGCTCCGAGCAACCTCGCCGCGCGACCGGGCATGCGCAAATCCGAACACTCATTTGGCCTCCGCCTTCACCCGGTCGGCAGCGGCGGCCAGCACGGCGCGATCTCCCTCTTCGTACAAGCGGCGGATGGAGATTGCCTTGACGCGCCAACCTTCCGACGTCCGCACCAGCCGATGTAGATAGCTGCCGCCGACCGTCCAGAACCGGGAACCGATCCAGTGGGTCGCGCGGACATGGCTGCGTGCAACCGCATGCTTATCCGCGCCTTCGACAATGACGTTGGTGATGAGGTGCTGGGTGGCGTCGAAGCCCGGCAGCAGCGCTTGCCATTGGGCGATCAGGGAGTCGCGGCCGCTGGTCGTGACCTCGCCGCCGAAGAGGCTGGTATAGTCGGTCGTGACACGGGCCGCGAGATAGGATCTGACCCGGTTCCACTCACGCAGATCGGCATAGAGGCCGATCCCGGCAACTGCCTCGGCGATTGCGATCTTGTCTTCGACCGTCAGCGTATCTCCCGATGCGCTCGAGGCGGGCGCCGAGACGGCGGAAATCATCGCAACGGAAACCGCCGAGGCCAGGACATGCCGGCGAGTGACGAGGCTCATTGTCCCGCCTCCCCTGCACCGCCCAGCGTCGCGCGGAAGTGCGCGGCGACGGCATCACTCGCCGCCTTCACCGGCGCGGCACGATCGTAGAAATCGAACTGGGTGACATTGTCTAGCCACAGCTCCTGCCTGGAACTGGTCAGCCGCGTGTAGAACTTGTGCGCGCCCTGCGGAATGGCAGCCGCCTCGCTATGCACCATCAGAAAAGGCTGGTGCAGGCGCGGAGCAGCCTGGATTGCATCGAACCTCAACCAGCCGCGCCAGAAGGCGGGATCGGCCTCGTTGCGCCAGGCCGGGAGCATGCCGCGATCGGGTTCGGTGTAGTAGGGCACCTTGAACATGACCGCGCGCTCGTCGGTCAAGCTAGCAGCGGGCAGGAATGCCTGTTTGCCGGTGCGGCGATATTCCGCCTCGGCCGCATCGCTCGCGGCCTCGAGCCTGGCGACACCGTCCCCGCCGCCATAGGTCTGCTCGACCACTTCGGCATCCTGCAACCAGGGCGCAACGAGGGCGACCGACTTGATCGCGGCGTTTTCGGCCGCAGCGGTGACCATGTAGCCGGAGCTGGCGCAAATGCCGAGCCCGCCGATGCGGTCCTGATCGGTCTCGGGCCGGGTCGCGAGATAGGCGACCGCCGCTTCGATGTCGGCGATCTTGGCGTTAGGATCCTCGTACTGGCGGCGCACGCCGCCGCTTTCGCCCCAGCCGCGAAAATCGAAGGTCAAGGCGATGAAACCGCGGTCGGCCATCTCGCGGGCATAGCGGGCCGGCATCTGTTCCTTTACCGTCATCCAGGCGCCGGTCACGACCAGCGCGGGCCGAAGTTTCGCCGCGTCCAGATCCTCCGGCAGATAGAGCTCGCCGACGATCTGCTCACCGTTCGAGGCGAAAGCGACGCGCTCGATGCGCGGTGCGGCGAAGGCATTGGAGGCGGCGAGCGCCACGGCGGTTGCTGCAGCAAGTGTCAGGGTTTTAAGCATCGCAAGTCTCCTTTGGCTTGGAGTGAGAAGCGCGGCGCGTTGCAAGAAAGACCGCCGTCTCAGCGCTCGCCAGCCAGTCGGCCGGGCAATGGCTTCAGCGGGTAATGCGCCCAGTAAAAGGCGTCCGACTGATACATGTCGGTCAAAAAATTCTGTGCCTCGGCGATCTTGCCGCCCTTGATGCGGAACATCAGCGCATAGAGCTGGTCGATCTCGGGACCTGAGCCGACATTCGACCAGCCGCGATGGACATCGACGACGAGGTCGCCCTGCGCCTGGAAGAAGATCGGCTCGGCCTTGAACTTGCCATCGGCCAGGCCGCGGAAAAAGGCGACCACCTCGTCCGGCCCGCGCTTGTCGCCGGCGAGCGGATGATGACCGGGAATGCGCCACACGATGTCGGGCGCGAGGAAGGGCCGCACGGCCTCAGGATTGCCGGTCGCGTAAGCTGCGTAGTAGTCCTTGATGAGCTGGATGTTGCTGTCCTCCAGCGGCCCGGCATTCGCCGGGGCGGCAGACACCGCCAGCAGAGCGCCGGCGGCGAGTAAAGCGAGCCTGGTCATCGGTCCTGTCTCCTTGCCCGTTCGGCCATCGCAACAGCGAGGTCCGTTCTTCGGACCCAACATGACGCCTTTTGTTCGCCGGAAAAACCAGTAGAGTTCGACAGGGCTATTTGGAAAATCCTTACAATGCGTCTCGACCAATTCAGCGGCATCGTCGCCTTCGTAAAAGTTGCGGAGGCCAAAAGCTTCACCCACGCCGCCGCCGAGCTCGGCGTCGCTCCGGCCTCGTTGAGCGAGGCCGTCAAGGGGCTCGAGGAGCGCCTGGGGGTGCGGCTGCTCAACCGCACGACCCGCAGCGTCGGCTTGACCGAGGCAGGCGCCCAGTACCTCGACCATGTGCGCCCGGCAGCCGAAGACATCTGGGCGGCTGGTGCGGCGCTGCGCGAGACCCGCGATCGTCCTGCCGGGACACTGCGCCTCAGCCTGCCCTGGATCGCCGCCCCGCTGCTGATCGAACCATTGATGCGGCCGTTCATGGATGCTTATCCAGAAGTGCGGCTCAATCTGATCTTCGACGACAGCTTCGTCGACATCGCCGCCGAGGGGTTCGATGCCGGCCTGCGCATCGGCGAGCTTCTCGAGAAAGATATGATCGGCGCGCGCCTGGGCGGGCCCCTGCAGATGGTCGTGGTGGGCAGCCCGGACTATCTGGCGCGCAACGGCACGCCGAAGCGGCCGGCCGACCTCGCCGCCCATCGCTGCATCGCATTCGCCCTCACCCGCACCCGCGCGATCTCGCCCTGGGAGTTCACCGTGGATGAACGCGAAGTCGCTTTCACACCGGACGCATGTCTGGTCGTGAACACGCTTCCGCTGTGCATTACTGCTGCCGCGCAAGGGCTTGGCCTCGCCTTCGCGGTCGAGGGGCTCGCCGCGCCGCTTCTTGCCTCAGGCGCGCTGGTCAAGGTGCTGGAGCCTTTCTGTCCCGCTTACGAGCCGCTCCACCTCTATTATCCCAGCCGCCGCCTGGTACCGCCGAAGCTGCGGGCCTTCATCGACTTCGTGCGCGCGAATTCTCACAAGCTGCGGATCTGATGTGGCTTTGCGAGAACCCGGCCCCGTTCAGCCCCAGGCGCCGACCATCTGTCTGGTGGTTGCGTTGAGACGGTTGAACGCATTGATCAGGGCAATCTGGACGACCAGTGCGGCAAGCGCCTTTTCGTCATAGTGCCGGGCGGCTTCATCCCAGACCGCATCCGGCACCGGGTCTGGCCGGTCGGCTAACCGGGTCGCCGCCTCGGTCAGCGCCAGCGCGGCGCGCTCGGCGTCGGTGAAGTAAGGTGTTTCCCGCCAGGCCGACACGGTGAAGACGCGCTCATCCTTTTCACCGGCCTTCTTCAATTCGCGTGCATGCATATCGATACAGACACTGCATCCGTTGATCTGGCTGGCGCGCAAATGGACGAGCTTGCGCGTCACATAGGACAGATCGGCCGTTTCCGTCGACTTGTCCAGCGCGAGCAGCGCCTGCAGAGCGCCAGGAATGAGCATCACCGGGTTTTTCAATCGTGCTTGCATAGTGGTCTCCTTCGGGCGTGTTTTCTCAAGCCCGGACGACGAACATCCGGGGTCTCGATATTTCTTGGTTCTGTCAGTTCGCCGGCCGCCGCGTTGCGGCAAGGCGAGCGCCGGGATATTCAGCTTTGCCAGGCAGTCACCCGCTCAAGCCGCTCGAGAATGCGCGGCCAACCGCTTCCCATGCCGATGTAGCCGCGCTCGTCCTCGGACCGGAACCCGGAATGCTCCATGCGCACCCGCGTCGCTTTACCTTCGGGCGTCAACGACCATGTCACCACGGTCTTCAGACCGCTGTCGGATTCGGTGCCGTCGCCCCAGCTGTAGGCGAGCAGGCGTGGCGGCTCGATCTTCAGCACCTCGCAGTTCGTCACGCCGGACCAGCCAGGCACCGGCGTCGCGCGAAAGGTAAAGCGATGGCCTTGCTCAGGCGCAAAGTCGTTCTCCATCAGCCATTCGGCAACCAGATGCGGCACGGTCAGTGCGCGCCATATCTTTTCAGCCGCATGCGGGATCAGACGCTCGACGACAATGGATTTGGTTTCGATTGTGGTTGCTTCAGTCATGACTTGGGACCCGTTGTTTGCGGTTTGGCTGGGCTATTCAACAACGCGCTCTCCATGAGAACCAATAACCCATCAGCTATGAGTTACGTATAACGCTTAAGTTATGAATGTGTCAAGCGGCGGAATGGCAGGCGCGCCCGCAAGCACATTGAGCCCACACTTCCGGCTTTCAAGGCACCGTGCCCGATGCTACCGCTGGCCAGCTGAAATCATCAACGGATCGCCCATGACCGAGACCGAACGCCCTCGCCTGCCGCTGATCGAGATCTGCGTCGAAGGCATAGACGGCCTGCTGGCCGCGCAAGCCGCCGGTGCCGACCGTGTCGAGCTCTGTGCCAGCCTGGTCGAGGGCGGCATCACGCCGAGCTTCGGCACCGTGCGCACGGCGCTTGAATTAGCGACGATCCCGTTCCACGTCATCGTGCGGCCGCGTGGCGGCGATTTTCTCTATAGCGAGGCCGAATATCGTTCGATGCTCGCCGATGTCCGAGCGCTTGCCGAGCTTGGCGTCGCCGGTGTCGTTATCGGCTGCCTCGCTGCCGACGGCACGATCGATGAGCAGCGCATGAGCGAACTGGCGCAGGCAGCGGGGAGCTTGAACGTCACCTGCCACCGCGCCTTCGACATGACCCGCGACCCGACCGAGGCACTGGAATCGCTGATCCGCTGCAAGGTCGGCCGTGTGCTGACCAGCGGCCAGCGCGACACGGCGCTGGAGGGCGCGGACCTGCTCGCCGATCTGGTCAGGCAGGCTGGCGACCGCATCATCATCCTCGGCTGCGGCGGGCTTGACCCGCAGAACATTGCCGAGGTGCGGAGGAAAACCGGGGTGAGCGAAATGCACTTCGCCGCGCTCAAGGACGTGCCGAGCGCCATGCGCTATCGCAACCCGAAAGTCGGTATGGGCGGCACCGACCTCGACCGCGAATACCGCAACACCGTGACCGACGAGGTACTGGTGGCGGCGACCATCGCCGCTGCCCGGGCATGATCCTGGAAGACAGAAGAAAGAAAATGATTGAAACGCGATTGCCGATCGAGCTGGTTTTGCCGCGGGATGAGCCCGCAATCCTCGCGCTCAACAACGAGCACGCTGCGGAATTATCATGGCTCGAACCTGAGCGCCTTTCCTTCCTGCTTGGCGAAGCGTTTTACGCGCGCCGTATCGGTGCACTCGAAGCCTTCATCATGACCTTCGACCAGGACGCAAGCTACGACAGCCCGAATTTCCTGTGGTTTCGCGAGCGCTATCCGCGCTTCGTCTATGTCGATCGCGTCGTGGTCGGCGCCAATGCGCGCGGCCGGGGTCATGCCCGCCGGCTGTACGAGGATCTGTTCGAGCAGGCGTCACGCGCCGGCCAGGCGATCGTCACTTGCGAGGTCAATGCCGAGCCACCCAATCCGGCTTCGGACGCCTTCCACGCGGCACTCGGCTTCATGGAAGTGGGCGACGCGGTAATCCACGGCGGCAAGAAAGCCGTGCGGTATTATCTAAGACGGATCGCCGGCTGAACGGCAGCCGCCTCGCCCTACCAATTGCGGTTCAGCCAGGAGCGGGTCGGCTTTTCGACGATGTAGTAGCTGCACAGAGCGCAAGCGAACGCCGCCGCCAACATCAGCCACGGCGAACTGCCTTGTATGTCGACGAATTGATAAAAGGGCTGCTGCCAAAGATAGAGCGAATACGACCACAGCCCCAGCATCGTCATCGGCCGGGAGGATAGAAACCCGGTCAGGTACCAACTGCTGAAGTCGAGCGAGTTGACGGCGAGGGCCAACAGCGGCACCGCGACCAGATAGTGGATCGGGGTTGGCACGGCAGCCATGAACACTAGAACCGCCACGACAGCGGCCGCCAGGGCGACATGTGGGCCCTTGAGCAGCGCCGGCAGCCTGTCGTCGGCCTTGAGCAGGCATATCACCGCTGACAGCAGGATCGAGGCGATGTGCACGTCGGTGCGCCAATAGGTGGACTCGTAGCCTATTCCGAGCACCCAGTAGGAGATGGCGCCGTTTGCCATGGCCAGCACCGACAATGCGCCGAGCAGCACGATGACCCGGGACTGCCCCGAGACGACGACGCCGATCAGCGCCAGGATGACATAGGCGTGCTCTTCGACGCAGAGCGACCAGATATGGTCGAGCGCGCCGGCGCGGGTGACGAGAATTCCGGCGTAGTTGTAAGTGAACGTCAGCGCCGTCAGCGCCGCCTTCCACTTGAAGGCGATGAATGTGCCGGACAAGGCAACCACCGCGGCGACGACGAAAACCATCAGTGCCGGGTAGATGCGGGAGAACCGGCGCTTGAAGAATTTCTTCAGCGGATAGTGTTCGACGAACAGGATCTCGGCCATCAGCCGGCCGCTGAGCACGAAGAAGAATTCGACGCCCAGGACGCCGAGATTGATGCCGGGAACGGGGAAGAAATGGCCGATCAGCACCAGCGCGATCGACAGGCCACGCCAGCCGTCGAGATAGGCAAGCCTGGTTCTTGCCGAGCTATCGGCGACAGGCCTGGACACGACAAGACGCGCCGCGGAGATGTCCGTCATGCCGGTCCCTTCTGCGAAAGGCGGGCTGGAGGCCGCATTCCTCCAGCTATATTGCAGCGCACCAGAACTTTGTGCAAGTGCGAGATAACGACACGCCCGAAGTACGGGACGGACAGAAAAGGGCCGTTAAGGCCCCGTTCCCAAAACCGAAGGTCGGTGGTCTCAGGCGTTGGCGGCAGCCACGAGACTGGCGCGGTAGTCGGCCGACCATTCATGTCGCTCATCAAATTATCCGCCGCGACTTTAACGCCGGCCAGTGCCGAGGCCACGAAGCTTCCGGCGAGCGCCGCCTCGATCTCCTTCGAACGGAAGAGGCCATTGTCGCCGGCGCCGGTGGAAGGCCTTGTGTTTCTCCTTCGATAAAGAGAGGGTCTGTCACCAAACTGGTGGACGGACATGCCGAACGGAAGTGTCACATATGCGGTGTAACCAGCAAGTTGAGCTCAAAGTCGGTTCTGGATCGCGGAAGGGAATGTGGCATGGTGGATTCTGATCGGATCGACAACCTGATCGCAGCGGTGCCCCCCGCCTTGGCGCTTCGCGCCGGGCTGGACCTCGGCATCTTCACCCGGCTCGGCGGCAGCGCGGTGACTGCCGACAGCCTTGGGGCCGCGCTCAAAGTCGAGCCCGATCGTCTGTCGCGGCTCCTCTACGCGCTCGCCAGCATCGGTCTCCTCGAAGTCAAGGATGGTCAATTTCGCAATGGAGCCGAAGCGTCGGCCTTCCTCGACGCGTCCAAACCGACCTACCGCGGCGGCGATCATGCGCTCCTGCGCGAGCTCTGGGGAGCCGACCTGCTGACCGCAGAGTCGCTGCGACAGAACCGGCCGGCTGCGCTGCACGACTTTTCCGAAGCGGGGCCCGAGGCCGCGGCGGCCTTCAGCCGCCTGCTCGCACCGGGCGGGGTGATTTTCGGCCGACATCTGGCCCGGGAGATGGACCTCTCTGCGATCGGTTCGGTGATCGACATCGGCGGGGGCTCCGGGACCATTCTCGTCGGACTTCGCGAGCGGCGGCCGCAGATTGCGGCGACGCTGATGGAACTCCCAACGGTGGCAGCGGTCGCGCCAGATATCCTGTCAGAATACGGTGCCGACGACGTGGTTGTCGAAGAGGGGGACATAACTGTCGCACCATCGATCGGTCGGCACGACCTGGCGATCCTGAAGGCCGTCGTCCAGGTCCTTCCGCCGGACCAGGCGCGCAGTTCGATCCTGAACGCGGCGCGTTGCCTCACACCCGGAGGCGAGATCGCAATTGCGGGGTGGGGTGTCGTCGATGACGACCGCCTCGGCCCGCCTGAGGGTGTCTTTCTGAATCTCACCTTCTTGAACCTCTATCGCCACGGCGAATCGTACACTGAAGGTCAGTATCGCGCATGGATGACCGAGGCTGGATTCCGGGATATCTCCAGGTCGCGCCTGACGGACGGCTCCACGTTGTTTCGTGCGCGCCTCACGGGCTGATCGTGGCTGAGTGGTTGGTTTCGGACGCAAGGCTCTCCGAGCCCGCCCGCCAGGGCACGGACGAGGACACGAGCGACTAAATTCAGGCCGCGCCGCGCGGCGGGGCGTAGCTCTTCTGAAATGCAATGCCTTGCCCGGTGATCCAAATCGGCCGAATGTGCCGGCGACAGATTCACTGAAGCAGAGACAGTGCATGACAGACTTCGCCCTCCCCCTGCCCGCAACCCCGTCGGTGGCCGTCGCCGGCTCGCCGCGGCGTTTTGCGGTGCGTCGCATCTTCTGCGTCGGCCGCAACTACGCCGCCCATGCCCGCGAGCTCGGCAATGATGAGCGCGACCCGCCCTTCTTCTTCACCAAGCCAGGCGACGCAGTGGTCGATGCGGCGGTCGGTTCGGGCACGATCATCCCCTACCCGCCGCTGACCCAAAACCTGCATCACGAAATCGAGCTAGTCGTCGCGATCGGCGGAGCCGGCTTCCGCATCCGGCGCGAGCGGGCGCTGAACCATGTCTGGGGCTACGGCGTCGGTGTCGACCTGACCCGCCGCGACCTTCAGGACGAGGCGAAGAAGGCGGCACGACCGTGGGACTGGTCGAAAGCCTTCGACCGTTCGGCGCCCTGCGGCCCGCTGGTTCCGGCACAAACATCCGGCCATCCCGAAAAGGGCCGTATCTGGCTCGCCGTCAACGGCAAGATCAGGCAGGACGGCGACCTCGCCGAACTGATCTGGCCGGTTCCCGACATCGTCTCGATTTGCAGCGAGGCGGTAGAACTTAAGCCCGGCGACCTGATCTTCACCGGCACGCCGGCCGGCGTCGGCGCGGTCGGGCCGGGCGAAAAGATCACCGGCGGCGTCGACGGCATCGGCGAAATCGAGCTGACCATCGGCCAACCGGGCCCGTGATCCGATGAGCGACATCGTCCTTCACAATTACTACCGCTCCTCGACGTCTTACCGGGTGCGGATCGCGCTGGAGATGAAGGGCCTCGCCTACGAATACGTGCCGCATCATCTGCGCCACGGCGAGCATCTCGAACCCGCCTATCTCGCGGTCAATCCGCAAGGTCTGGTGCCGGCTCTGATCCTGGGCGACGGCACGCTGCTGACGCAATCACTGGCGATCATCGAATATCTCGACGAGACCACGCCCGAGCCGCCATTGCTGCCCAAGGATGCGCCTGGCCGCGCCCGCGTCAGGATGCTGGCGCAGATGATCGCCTGCGACATCCATCCGGTGAACAATCTGCGCGTGCTGACCTCGTTGCGCACGCTGTTCGGCGCCGGCGACCAGGACGTCGCCAACTGGTTCCGGCATTGGGTGAACGAAGGTTTCCAGCCGCTTGAAAAGATTCTGGCTTCCCCGCCCGAGACAAAGACCTTTTGCCATGGCGACACGCCGGGGCTAGCCGATATCTACCTGGTCGCACAGGTCACCAGCAATGCCCGTTTCGGCGTCGATATGACGCCCTACCCGACGATCGCGCGCATCAACGCCGCCTGCATGGCGCTGCCGGCGTTCCAGAAGGCGGCGCCGGAGAACCAGATCGATGCCGAGTAGACCGCAAATTGCATGAAGTGATGAGGAACTGCCGATGAAAGCCGTCGTCTTCGAAAAATTCGGCGAGGCGCCGACGATCCAGACCGTGCCGGATCCGACGCCTTCGCCGGAAGGCGTCGTCATCAAGGTCGAGGCGACTGGCCTTTGCCGCAGCGATTGGCATGGCTGGATGGGCCACGACGACGGCATCCGCCTGCCGCATGTGCCGGGCCACGAGCTGGCAGGCGTCGTGGTCTCCACAGGCAGCCAGGTGACCCGCTGGAAGACCGGCGAGCGCGTCACCGTGCCGTTCGCCGTCGGCTGCGGCCGCTGCTCCGAATGCACCTCGGGCAACCACCAGGTCTGCGAGCACCAGTTCCAGCCCGGCTTCACCGCTTGGGGCTCGTTCGCCGAATATGTCGCCATCGACCACGCCGACACCAATCTCGTGCGCTTGCCCGACGAGATGGAATTCGCCACCGCCGCCAGCCTCGGCTGCCGCTTCGTCACCTCGTTCCGCGCCATCGTCGACCAGGGCCGGGTGACGCCCGGCGAATGGGTGGCCGTGCATGGCTGCGGCGGCGTCGGCCTGTCGGCGATCATGATCGCCAGCGCCATGGGCGCCAATGTCGTTGCCATCGACCTGACCGACGAGAAGCTGGACTTCGCCAAAACGATCGGCGCGGTGGCGACGATCAACGCGGCAAAGACGCCGAACGTGGTCAAGGCAGTCAAGCAGATCACCAATGGCGGCGCGCATATGTCGATGGACGCGCTCGGCCATCCGACGACGTCGTTCAACTCGATCGCGAACCTGCGCCGGCGCGGCCGCCATGTGCAGGTCGGCCTGATGCTCGGCGAGCATGCCAGGCCGCAGATACCGATGGACAAGGTGATCGCCTTCGAGCTCGAGATCCGCGGCAGCCACGGCATGCAGGCTTTCCGCTATCAGGCGATGATGGAGATGATCCGCACCGGCAAGCTTAAGCCCGAACTGCTGGTCGGCAAGAAGATCAGCCTCGAGGAAGCGCCGGCCGCATTGATGGCTATGGGCGGCTTCGAAGGCATCGGCATCGGCGTGGTGACCCGATTCTAGATCAGCGACCCGACTCTGGATTAGCGGAGAAAGGCGCAGACTTCCCGCACGCAGGCGCGTAACCAGCGTTGCGCCGGATCGGCGTCGAGCCGCGGATGCCAGAGCATCGAGATCGTGACCTCGGCAACGTCGACCGGCAACGGAAAGCTGAACATGCCCGTGCGCGCGCCTAGCGTGTGCCGCTCGGGGACGCTGGCGATCAAATCGGAGGCGCGCGCCATGGCGAGCGTGGCCGAGAAGCTGGAAACCATGCACACAATCGTCCGCTGGAGACCCAGCAGTTTCAAGGCCTCGTCGATCGGGCCTTTTTCGCGACCACGCCGCGAAACGCTGATGTGGCGGCCGGCCGCATAGCGGGCCGGCGTCACCGGACCCTCGCTCAGCTCATGGCCCATTCGCACCGCACCGATGAAGCGGTCGCGAAACAGCGCCTGAATACGCATTTCAGGGCTCGTTTCACCGGCAACCCCGATTTCGAGATCAATCCCTGCGTCGCGCAGCGACATGTCGTTCTTGTCGGATTTCGGCGCAAAACGCAGCTGCACGCCAGACGCATCCGCTTCGATACGGGCGACGAGACGCGGCGCGAACTCCTCGACGAAGCTTTCATTGGCGCGCAGCGTAAAAACGCTGTCGAGGCATGAGAGGTCGAGCAAGGTGGCCGGGCGCAGGAGCGCTTCAGCTTCCTGCACGACGCGGCCTGCCTGCTGCTGCAATTCCTGCGCGCGCGGTGTCGCAACCAGGCCACGGCCGGCCCGGACCAGCAATGGATCGCCTGTCGCTTGGCGCAGCCGCGCCAGCGTCCGGCTCATCGCCGACGGACTGAGGTGCAGCCGCGCGGCAGCACGGGCGACGCTGCCCTCGCTCAGCAGCACATCGAGAGCGACAAGCAGATTGAGATCGGGTGACGACATGGAAGGACCATAACACAGCTCAGCGGTGACGTGGCGTTTCATGCACGAATAAGATGCAAATACTGCGCCTTCCGCCACATCAAGCAGAGGAATAGCTTCCGACAGCTCCGATTTTGGGGGCTTGCCGGCAGAGGAGTTCACCGTGGCATCGACCGCTGAAAAGACTTGGTCTGAAAAGAGCTGGGCTGAAAAGGCCGGGGCTGAAAAGATCGGGAATGAAACGGCCCCGGTGAGCGTCCGCTCGGCCCGATGGGCGTTGGCCAGCCTGTCGCTTTCAACGCTGCTGTCGTCGCTCGCCACCAGCATCGCCAGCGTCGGGCTGCCATCGCTGATGCAGGCATTCGGCGCATCGTTCCAGCTCGTGCAATGGGTCGTTCTTGCCTATCTGCTCGCCATCACCACCTTGATCGTCAGCGCCGGGCGACTCGCCGATATATTCGGCCGCCGCCCGCTATTGCTCGGCGGCATTGGCCTGTTCACCTTCGCATCGGTGCTTTGCGGGCTCGCGCCGACGCTCTGGCTGCTGATTGCCGCAAGGGCGGCACAGGGGCTCGGCGCGGCCGTCATGATGGCTCTGACGCTGACCTTTATCGCCGACACGGTTCCCCGGGAAAAAACCGGCAGCGCCATGGGCCTGCTCGGCGCCATGTCCGCGATCGGCACCACGCTTGGCCCCTCGCTTGGCGGACTGCTGATCGCCGGTCTCGGCTGGCGAGCGATCTTCCTCATCAATCTGCCGTTGGGGGCGCTGGCCTTCGCGCTCGCCCGTCGCGTCCTGCCGGCTGGAAAAAAGTCAGCGGAACCGGATCGCCGCCGTTTCGACGGCATCGGCACGGCTTTGCTCGCGCTGACGCTAGCCGCCTATGCGCTCGCCATGACCCTTGGGCGCGGCAGTTTTGGTTCTCTCAATGTCGGCTTGCTGATTGCCGCTGCCGTGGGTGGCCTGCTGTTCGTCATTGCGCAGACAAGCGCCGAGAACCCTTTGATCCAGCCTGCGAGGTTCCGCGATAGCGCCTTGAACGCAAGCCTCGCCATGAGCCTGGTCGTCGCCACCGTGATGATGGCGACGCTGGTGGTCGCGCCATTCTATCTGTCGCGCGCGCTTGGGCTGGACGCAGCCATGGTCGGGCTGGTTCTGTCGGCCGGCCCTCTGGTTACGGCCTTGGCGGCGCTGCCGGCCGGACGCCTGGTCGATCGTTTCGGGGCGCACCGGATGATGATCGTCGGCCTGCTCGATCTCGCCATTGGTATCTTCATTCTGTCGCAGGCGGAATTCGGTATTGCCGGCTATGTCGTGCCAATCATCATCGTCTGCACCGGCTACAGCCTGTTTCAGACCGCCAACAATTCAGCCGTGATGACCGGCGTCGCGTCCGACCAGCGCGGCGTCGTCTCCGGCCTGCTCAATCTGTCGCGCAATCTCGGCCTGATCACCGGTGCGTCGGTGATGGGCGCGGTGTTTGCCTTCGCATCGGCTGGCGGAGGCGAAGGCACCGGTCGGCAGGTATTGGCATCTGCGGCAGCCGCACGCGGCATGCAGGTCACTTTCCAGGTCGCGACGGCCCTGGTGGTGGCGGCTTTGATCATTGCGATTATTTCTGGTCGCCGCGGCCAGCGCGCTTAGCTGAGCCGCCAGCGACGAACTCCAGCATCAGTTCAGCAGCCCTGAGCGCATGCGTCTCCAGAAGGAAATGGCCTGCGTCGAAGACGTGGGCCTCCATCCGGGGAAGATCCATAAGCCACGATTGAACCTCTGCAATGTCGAAGAAGGCATCGTGGCGACCCCAAAGAAGCATCGCTCGGGGTTGACGCTTCGCCAGATAATCAGCCACCGCCGCGAACCGGTCGACATATCGGCCGTAGTCGGCAATGAGCGCCTTCTGCAGATCAAGTCGTCCCGGCAGGCACATAACCCGCCAGTCTTCAATCCAACCACCTGGATCGATCTGCGCCGCGATCTCGGCTGGCAGGCCGGCGACGTACTGGTCGCGGGTTCCCTCGAGGGTGAGATGGGCGGTGGCGGCCTGCTCATTCGCCGCATTCGGCTCAGCCCAGAAGTCCAATGTGTCTGCCCATTGCGAACCAAAGCCGGAGCGGTGGGCATTGGCATTCTGGACGACAAGGCCTTCGACGAGTTCCGGGGCGCGCATGGCGAGATGAAGCGCTACCGGGGCTCCGAAATCATGCAAATAGAGAAACCTGCGGCCAACGTTGAGACGCGAGAGCAGCTCTTCAATCGCGCTGGCCAGCATGTCGAACGACGGCTCGGGCGGCAGATCGGATGCGCCGAAGCCCGGCAGGTCCGGCGCCACGACATAGACGCTGCCGGAGAGCGGCGCGATCACGTCGCGAAACGTCCGCGACGAGCTAGGAAAGCCGTGCAGCAGCACGAGCGCGGGTTCGGAAGCATCACCAGCCGTCCGGACGGCCACCTCGCCACCCGAGGACAAGCGTATCTTCTGGATCCCAGGCACCAAAATTGCCCCTTTTTCTCCACGCCGCGCAAGGCCCACTTCGCGCCTTGCGCCACGCTGGCCGATTCGGCGCCTCGGAGACGCCGTTCCGCCAGGTCGGCAGCTCTTGGTATCAACTGGACGCGATTGTATCGAGTTCAAGACTGCGCCGGCGCACCTATCTCGCATATCTCTTGGCGCCGACGACGCAAAGCACGACGGCGGCGGTGACGGCGATCATGGCGGGACTGACCTGCTCATGCAGCAGCGCTGCCGCCAGCCCAAGGCCGAAGAAAGGCTGCAGCAGTTGCAGCTGCCCGACCGCGGCGATGCCGCCTTGCGCCAGGCCGCGATACCAGAACACGAAACCGATCAGCATGCTGAACAGCGACACATACGCCAAACCTATCCACGCGCCCCTGCCGGCACTTTCGAGCGACGGCGGCATGGTGATGAACGTCAGCGCCAGCATGACCGGCAGCGACAGCACCAGCGCCCACGAGATCACCTGCCAGCCGCCGAGCTTGCGCGACAGCGCCGCTCCTTCGGCATAGCCCAATCCGCACACGATGATGGCGGCCAGCATCAAGATGTCGCCGAGCGGCGAGACCGAGAGGCCATGCGTCACTGCAAAACCGGCAACAAGGGCGCTGCCGAGACACGAGAACAGCCAGAACGCCGGTTTCGGGCGATCACCGCCTCGAACCACGCCGAAGATCGCGGTCGCCAACGGCAACAGGCCGACGAAAATGATCGAGTGAGCCGAATTGATGTGCTTGAGCGCCAGCGCTGTCAGCAGGGGAAAGCCGACCACGACGCCAAGCGCGACGATCGCCAGCGAGAACAGATCTTGCCGCTCCGGTCGCTTCTGGCGAAAAACGAGCAGCAGCGCGAGGCCGAGAATGCCCGCCGAAGCCGCACGGGCGACCGTCACGAACACCGGATCGAAATCCATCACCGCCACGCGCGTCGCCGGAAGCGAACCGCTGAAGATCAGCACGCCTATGAACCCGTTGACCCAGCCGCTCGCCGCCCAGCTACTCGCCGCCCCACCACTCACCGCCTTGTCCATCGATGCCCCGCTCGTTTCGCCCTCTATCGGGCCGGGCGTATGGCTCCGCCAGAGACAATGAGGTACAGTTCGACAAAACCGTCATGGTAGGCTGAGCAGTACGGATGGACGAGCAGACGACAACAGATGAGGGCAGCCGGACGCTTGTCGAAACCGTCATGGCGACGATCAGGCACAGGATCGCCGCGCGCAGCCTGACACCGGGAATGCGGCTGCCTTCGATCCGGGCTTTCGCCAAGGCCATGCAGGTTTCCAAATCCACCGTGGTCGAAGCCTATGAGCGTCTTGCGGCGGAAGGCATGATCCGCTCGCGGCCGGGCTCGGGTTTCTATGCCGCCGGATCGCTGGCTCCGCTGTCACTGGCCGAGATCGGCCCCAGGCTTGACCGTGCTGTCGACCCGCTGTGGGTCTCGCGCCAATCGCTGGAAGCTGGCGACAATGTGCTCAAACCCGGTTGCGGCTGGTTGCCGGCCGCATGGATGCCCGAGGCCGGATTGCGCCGCGCACTGCGGACCATGGCCCGCGCCGACGATGCCGCGCTGACCGATTACGGCACGCCGCTCGGCTTGCCGGCGCTGCGCCATCTGCTGGCGCGGCGCATGGCCGAGCACGGTATCGAAGCCTCCCCGGACCAGATCATGCTGACGGAATCGGGCACCCAGGCGATCGACCTGCTGTGTAGGTTTCTGCTCGAACCGGGTGACACCGTGTTGGTCGACGATCCCTGCTATTTCAACTTCCATGCCCTGTTGCGCGCCCATCGGGCCAAGGTGATCAGCGTTCCCTACACACGCTCGGGGCCGGACATCGAGCTGTTCGCGCAAGCGCTGAACGAGCACCGGCCGCGCCTCTACATCACCAATTCCGCGCTCCACAATCCGACCGGCGCGATATTGTCGCCCGTCGCCGCCCATCGGCTGCTGAAGCTCGCCGACCAGTCGGGGCTGACGATTATCGAGGACGATATCTTCGCCGATTTCGAACATACGCCCGCGCCCCGGCTGGCGGCCTTCGACGGTCTCAGCCGGGTCATCCATATCGGAAGCTTCTCCAAGACGCTTTCGGCATCGGTGCGCTGCGGCTTCATCGCCGCTCCTCGCGACTGGATGGAAGGATTGACCGATCTCAAGATCGCCACGTCCTTTGGCAGCGGGCGGCTTGCATCCGAACTGGTGCTGACGCTGCTGAAGGACGGCCTCTATCGCAAGCACGTCGATCTGCTGCGCGCGCGGCTCTCGCGCGCCGTGGAAGAAACCAGCGCCCGCCTGAAGGCCATCGGCATCGTGCCATGGATAGATCAGCCGGCCGGCATGTTTTTGTGGTGCAGGCTGCCGGAGGGGATAGATGCCGCGGATGTCGCCCGTCACGCTTTGTCGGCCAACGTCGTGCTTGCGCCCGGCAATGCGTTCAGCCTGTCTCGGTCGGCCAGCCGTTTCATGCGCTTCAACGTCGCCCAGTCCGGAGACGACCGGATTTTCAGGGCGCTTGAACAGGCGATGTCGCGCTGATTTGCACCGCCGCACGCCTGTCTGAGCCCGTGTCCTCGGAGACTGTTTCGAAATTCGCTCTGGCGAGTCATATGGTGGTGGTTTCGAGAACCGGAGCGCAGCGGACATTTAGGTCCGTGAGCACCGGCCTACGCCGGCCGTAGCCTTAACTGCCACGACCGCTGATCGGTGCTTCGGCCGGCGAAGGCCGGAAGCGCAGAAAACGCGATCAGATGGCCGCCAGAGTAGAGTTTCCAAACGGTCTCTCAGGTGCCGGCCCGCTTGCGGCGTGCGTAAAGCATGACGAGCGTCTCGGCGGTCAGCGCCGGCCTCTGCTCGCCTTCGATCTCGACCGTATTGGAAGCCTTCATCAGATATTGCCCCGGGCCTTTGTCTTCCATCGACAACAGCGTGGTGCGCAGCCTGATTCGCGAGCCGACCCTGACTGGCGCCACGAAACGCACTTTGTCGAAACCGTAGTTGAAAGCGGCCTGCGTGTTTTCGGGTACGATGCCCATCTCAAGCGCCAGCGCGCCGATGATCGACAGGGTCAGATAGCCATGCGCGATCGTGGTGCGAAACGGGCTTTGCCGCTTCGCCCGCTCGGGATCGACATGGATCCATTGATGATCGCCCGTGCATTCGGCAAACTGGTCGATGCGGTGCTGATCGACCAGCGTCCAGTCCGAGACGCCTAATTCCTGCCCGGCCATCGCCCTGAGTTGCTCGAAGGTCGGCGGCGTCGTGGGCCGTATCTGCGTCATTCCTGCTTTCCCGATCGCTTGCCTGTTCCGGACCACGACGGGCCGCCCCTGTCAATTCGCCAGTGCGATTCCAGCCCATAATCTTCGGCCGCGAACCGCCAGTCTTCGCCGCCGGCAAGCGTGCTGCTGGGGAACAGCTTATTTCTTGTCGTGGCCGGCGCGGATCTCCTCCATCGCCTCCTTGATGCGGCTGCGCAGGATTTCGATGGATTCGGTGCCGGACGCCCTCGCCAGTTCGGCCATCTCGCCGGCATTCTTCAGCGCGGTCTCGAAGGATCTCCTGGCGAACGCCGCCTGCTTCTGCATCATTTCCTGGGGATTGCCGGGCGCCCTGTAGTTTTGTGCCATGTCGGTGATTTCGCGCAGCGTGTCCTGTAGCATCTCGCGTTGCCTGGACAACAGCGCCGACGCTCCGGCGGCACTCGCCCTGGCCGACTTCTCCAGCGCTTCCAGGTTCTTGGCGTGGTGGGCGAGGATCGCCTCGACATCGACATTCGGCAGCTTCAGGTCGCGGCCGAACTTGCCGAACATGTCGATAAAGGACTCGGAATCCGGTCGTTTTGCCATGCTGGTACTCTCCCCCTGTTGCCGTGAACGCCGCCACTGCACGGAAGATAGTGCAGCGAAGCTCAGCGGTCCATTCGGACGAGGTCAGCCGACGAGAAACAGCCGTTCGGCGGTGTAGAGCACGAGCCCGGCAAGGCCACCGATGATCATGCCGTTGAAGCGGATATATTGCAGGTCCTTGCCGATGTTCATCTCGATCAGCCTTGTCAGTTGCGCGAGGTCCCAGCGCTTGACCTGGTCGGCGATGAATTTGGACACGCCGCTCTTCTGGCTTTCGACGAAGGATGCCAGCGCCACGATGAACCCCTGGTTCATGTCGGCCCTGATCTGCGCGTCGTCGGCAAGATGGCGGCCGACCTCGACGAACATGGTGGCGAGATGGTCGCGGATCATCGAATTCGGCGCCTTGGCGTCCTGCTCGATGAACAGCCGCAGGCTCTCCCACATGTCGCCGGCCAGAGCGCTGAGTTCCGGCCGGGCGAGGAAATCTCGCTTCAGCTTTTCGGCGCGCCTGGCATATTGTTTGGATGTCCTCAGCCGCTCGACGAAAGTCGCGACGAAAAGGTCAAATTCGGCGCGCATTGGATGGTGCGGATCGGCGCGCACTTCATCGAGCAGCGAGCCGGCCGACGCAACGATCTTCTTCAACAGATAGGCGTCGGCGCGAAACAGGTTGAACAGCGACGGCAGTTCCTCGCGGATCTTCTCGCGCATCGTCGCCAGCGCCTGCTCGTCGCTCAAGAAGCGGCCGACCACCTTGGTGAACTCGTCGAATAGTTTCTGGTGGCGGCGATCGTCAGTCAGCGCCGACAGCAACTCGGCGGCGAGCGGCGCCAGCGGCACCTTTTCGATCTGCTCCAGCATACGGCTGGTGACGAAGCCGCGCAGTCCGGATTGCTCGACCGCCGCCAGCGTCTGCGGCACCAGCCGGCCGACAAAACGCGACAGGTCGGCGGCGCGGTTCGGGTCGGCCAGCCAGTCCGCGACCAGCGCGGAAAAATCGACTTCGGCGAGCTTTTCGCGCACCGGCTCCGGCGCCAGGAAATTGACCTCGATGAAGCGGCCGAGATTGTCGGCGATTCGGTTCTGGTTCTCCGGGATGATAGCCGTATGCGGGATCGGCAGGCCGAGTGGCCGCCGAAACAGCGCTACCACCGCATACCAGTCGGCCAGCCCGCCGATCGTCGCTGCCTCGGCGAAAGCGGCAACAAAGCCCAACCACGCATGCCGGCTCTCGAACGATTTCGCCGCCGCAAAGATCAGCACGCAAAACGCAAGTGCTGCAGTGGCAGCGAACTTGGTGCGCCTGAGCGCCGAAAGCTTGGCATCGGCGTCGGTGTCGAACCGGGCGAACGCGACGGATGCAAGAACCGGGGCTGGTCGTGACATGGTGGGCCGCTCCTGATCGATCATGCGAACTTATCTAATGTCGCTTCCCACAGAAAGCGCGCCGCTGATCCCGGTGCGCGCAATCGCGCATGCAAACTTGACGCCTGAATTCATCTATTATGCAGCGCCAGTCTGGAATTGTTCCAAACTATAGGCCATATTGACCCCAACCACTGCTATGTGAGGACACAATGCGGCTTACCCGTCAGACCAACTACGCCATGCGCATTCTGATGTATTGCGCCGCCAATACCGAACGGCTGAGCCGCATCCCCGAGATCGCCGCCGCCTATTCGGTATCGGAACTTTTCCTGTTCAAGATCCTGCAGCCACTGGTCGAAAACGGCTTGATCGAAACGGTGCGCGGCAGGAATGGCGGCGTCAGGCTCGGTCGCGCGGCCGAAACGATCAGCCTGTTCGATGTCGTGCGGGTGACGGAGGAAAGCTTTGCCATGGCCGAGTGCTTCGAGAACGACGCCGCCGAATGCCCGCTGGTCGACAGCTGCGCCTTGAATTCGGCATTGCGCGAAGCGCTCAACGCCTTCTTCGCCGTGCTGTCGCGCTACACGATCGCCGATCTGGTGGCGGCGCGCCCGAATGTGCGACACCTGCTCGGCATCGACATGCTGGTGCAACGGGCGCCGGCCGCCTGATTTTTCTGATTGCCTAAGCTGCCGATTGCGGCAAAACGAACGGCATGTTTCCTGCCGGCAACACGCCGACCTTCAGCCGGCAATCGAAGACCTTTTCGATCAGCTCGTCGCTGAGTACCTGTTGCGGCGAACCTGTAGCGGCGAGCCTGCCGCGATGCATGACGAAAATCCGGTCGGCATACATCGCCGTCAAATTGAGGTCGTGCAGGATGGCGACCACGCCGCCGCCCCGTCTGGCGAAATCACGCGCGATGTCCATGATGATCAGCTGGTGTTTGATGTCGAGGCTGGACACCGGCTCATCGAGGAACAAATAGCGCGGCTTGCCGTCGAGCACCGGCGCCCAGACCTGGCAGAGTACGCGGGCAAGCTGCACGCGCTGCTGCTCGCCGCCGGACAATTCCTGGTAGAAGCGGCCGGCAAAACCGTCGAGGTCGACGCGCGCCAGCGCGCGTTCGGGCAGGCGCTGGTCCTCGCCGGGCAGCGCGCCGGAGCGCCCGCCGACCAGGCCCAGCCTGACGATCTCACGCACAGTGAACGGGAAGGACAGCGTCGTCGCCTGCGGCAGCACCGCGCGCACCGTCGCCGCCTCGACCGGCTTCATCGCCGATAGATTGCGGCCGTTGATGGTGACCTCTCCCGAATAGCCAAGATCGCCGGACAGTGCTCTGAGGAAGGTCGTCTTGCCCGAACCGTTGGGGCCGACAATGGCCGCGATTTCGCCCGGCCGCGCCTCGAAATCGACATTGGCGACAATGCGCTTGCCGCCGATCGCCACCGAGACATCGCGCGCTTCGATCATAGGCAAACTTTCACAGGTCGATGACGCCGCGCTTGCGCAGCAGGATCCACAGGAAGAACGGGGCACCGGCGACCGCGGTGACGATCCCAATCGGCAATTCGGCCGGGGCAACGATGGTGCGGGCAACGGCGTCAGCCAACAGCAGCAGCGCGGCGCCGAGCAGCGCCGATGCCGGCAGCAGGTAACGGTTGTCGGGGCCGATCAGCAGGCGCAGCAAATGCGGCACGACGATGCCGACAAAACCGATGCCGCCGCTGACGGCGACCGACGCGCCGACCGCTGCCGAGACGCCGACGATCGCGGTGTATTTCAGCCGCTGCACCGGAATGCCGAGATGGCCGGCCGTCGCCTCGCCAAGCGCCAGCGCGTTGAGGCCGCGCGCCAGGAACGGCATTGCCGCCAGCGCCAGCACGATGATCGGCCCGACGGAGCCGATTTTTTGCCAGGTTGCGCCGCCCAGCGAGCCGAGCTGCCAAAAGGTCAGGTCGCGCAATTGCCGGTCGTCGGCCATGAAGATCAGGATGCCGGTCAGCGCCATGGCAAGCGCCGCCAGCGCGATGCCGGCGAGCAGCATGGTGGCGACCGAGGTCCGGCCTTGCCGTGTCGCGACCTGATAGAGCAGCAATGTCGTCGCCAGCCCGCCGCAGAACGCAGCCAGCGGCAGAGCCAGCGTGCCGAGCGCCGAGGTCAGCGGCGCCAGCATGGTCGAGCCAAGCACGATGACGGCGACCGCACCGAGGCTCGATCCGGCCGAAACGCCGATCAGGCCGGGGTCGGCCAGCGGATTGCGGAACAAACCCTGCATGACGGCACCGGAGACGGCAAGCGATGCGCCGACCAGTACGCCCAGAATGACGCGCGGCAGACGGATGTCATGGATGATCACATGGTCGCGGGCGCTCAATGCCGCGTCGCCGGGCAACGCGCCGAACAGCCAGTCGTGCATGACGCCGATGGCCGAGGCATCGGATGCGCCGGAGGTCAGTGACAACAGCACGGCGATAGCCAGCCCGACGCAGAGCAGCACGATGACGAGGCGGGCGCGCCGCGAACGGTCACCCTCGGCTGCCGTCGCCATGATGCCCGCCGCATCAGCGATCGAATGATCGGCCATCGCGCTCAATCCGTGACCTGGCCGCCATAGAGCGAGACGGCGAGATCGTGGATAGCGTCGGCCGTGCGCGGGCCGAAGCCGAGCAGATAGCCGCCGTCCATGCGGATCAGCTTGCGGGCGGCACCCGCCGGCGTCGAAGCCACGACAGGGTTCGAAAACAATTCGTCATCCGCGGTGGCCGGTCCGGCATTGTTCATCATCAGGATCACGTCCGGCCTAGCGGTGATGACTGCCTCGTCCGACAATTGCTTGTAGCCGGCAAAGCCGTCGATGGCGTTGATGCCGCCCGCAAGCTTGATGATGCCGTCGGCTGCGGTGTCGCTGCCGGCGGCAAGCAGCTTGCCGCCCTGCATCGACAGCACGAACAGGATGCGCTTGCGCTCCTTGATCGAGGCGGTCTGCTTTTCGGCTGCCTTCAGCTTGGCGTCGATCTGGGCTGCCAGGGCATCGGCCTTGGCCTCGACGCCGAGCGCCTTGCCGACGATGTGGATCTTTTCCAGAATGCCTTGATTATCATAGCGCTCGGGCACCTCGATGAACGGGATGCTCGATTTCTTCAGCACGTCGACGGCTTCCTTCGGTCCGCTTCCGTGCAGGGCCAATATACCCGACGGATTGACCGACAGCACACCCTCCGGCGACAGCTGGCGCATGTAGCCGACATCCGGCAGTTCCGCCGCCGCTTGCGGATAGCGGCTGGTCGAATCGCGCGCGACAAGGCGATCCTGTTCGCCAAGCGCGTAGACGATCTCGGTGATCGAGCCGCCGATGGCCACGATCCTCGAGCGGTCGGCAAAAGTCGCGATGCCTTCGGCGGCCTGAGCCGGCATCAGCACGGCGAACGCCAGGAAAACAGCGGCCGCAGGACCAAGCGCCGACCTGGAGACCAGCCTGGAGAAAAGAGCCATCATCGTTTCCTCAGGCTGCGGTCGGGCTTGGGATACGCGGCAGGTTTTCGGCCAGAAAGCGCCAGTCTTCGCGCTCGCTTTCGCCCTCATGCCGCTTACCGAAGAACTGGATGATCATCTTGCCGTCGGTGCCATAGACTTCGAGCGACGTGACATGGCCGTCCTTGGTCGGCTTACGCACGGCCCAGACCTCATCGATGTGGTCGGTCCGCAGGTGCAGATGGAAGGTCTCGTCGAGCACATTGAGCCATGGTCCCATCGGCTTGATCGAGGCGACGGGGCCGGAATGGATCTGGATGCAGCCGCGATTGCCGACAAAGCACATGATCGGCATGGCGCCAGCGGCGGCGTGGTTGAACATGGCGCTCACCGCATCGTTATCGACCAGCCAGGCATAATCCTGGCCGACCAAGCGCACCGCCTGCCGGCGGCTGAGCTTCAGTGTCTTCAGCATGCCGAAGAACTGATGCACGTCGGTTAGTTGGCTCCAGCGGTCGCGCAGATCCTCGACGCTGGCCGAATTGTCCACAGTCTCGATCTCGTCGTCAGCCGCGCCCGCTGAAATCGCCACCGTCGGTTCCTGGTTCGGAGATTCCAGCCCGGCCACCAGCTTCTGATAGGCGTAGAGGTTGGATGCGGGCCTGAGATGCACCTTGTGCATCGCCTCGCCTGCGGCGTCGAAGAACTGCAGGCTGCGTCGGATGTCGGCGCCGTCGCGCTTTTCCACCGCAAAGCCGTGCGCCCAGACTTTCGGGAAGATGCGCAGGTCGATGTCTTCGCCGAGCACCATGGCATTGTGATTGCCGGTGACGACCTTGTCGTAGACGCCGATCTTCTCGTGCACCGCGCTTTCGTTGCGGGTCAGCGCCATCACCTCACCGACAGCTTCGAGACCAGTCAAAAGGTCGTTGACACGCGGCTCGACCCGCACGACCCCGTCGCCGCAATGCGCGGCGACCAGTTCGGCCTCCGAAATACCGAGTTGGGCGGCGAGGTCGCGCTCGCGCATTTTCGGATTGTCTACCCGTGCCCGTCGGATCTCGTGCGGGGCGGGTTTTACGCGCTGGTCCATTTCCACCACCTACTTGTTGAGGATGAGCTTGCCCTGCCGGGTGATCTTCAGCCGATACAGCGCACCGTGATGTTCGATGCCGATCTCGTGCTCGCCCTGGAACAGCGTGTTGCTGGACAGCGTTCTCACGGCCGATTGGACCCGTTCGAAACGGACGGAATTTTCGTCGGAACGGCGGACGCGATGGCGAAAGTCGCTGGGATTGTGCGTGTTCATGGGTTCGCTCCCTGTTCTGTGCCGGGCATCTGGCTCGGCGCCTGCGTGAAATGCCGATTCAATTCTTGACTCGAATAGTCATGTTATCTAGCAGTGCAATACCGGAGTAAATGAGTCAACATTTAAGACGCCGGACGCGATGAAAAATGCCAGCGAGCCCCAAGCCAGCCAGCATCGAACATGGATTCTTGGAGTTGCAGCATGGGGTTGGCGAATTGGGGACGGCCGGCGGGCAGCGGACTGGCACACTGGTCGACGGTAAGGAAAGTGGGGTCGACGGCAAGCAAAATGGCCGCGTTGCTGGCCGGCGCGGCGGCGATCCCGCTGCTCGCCGCACCGGCCGGCGCCCAGCAGGCTGCCCAACCGGCAGCCGACCAGCAGCAGACTGACCCGTCTCAACCGCCAGAACAGGCAAAGCCCGCCCCGGCGGGTGCCACGCTGCTCGACAAGATCCTGATCCTCAGCCGCACCGGCGAGACGGCGATCGAGTCGCTTGCTTCAGCCAGCCATGTCGACGAGGAACAGCTAGAGCGCCGCATGGCGACGACGCCCAACGACATGCTGTTCGGTGTGCCGGGTGTCGCCGTCCAGGCCGACGCAAGGCGTGTCAGCTCCAGCATCAACATCCGCGGCCTGCAGGACTTCGGCCGCGTCTCCGTCATCGTCGACGGTGCCCGCCAGAATTTCCAGCGCTCGGATCACGGCACGCAATCGACCTTCTACATCGATCCCGAATTGATCAAATCCGTCGACGTGATCCGCGGTCCGGTCGCCAATACCTACGGCTCCGGGGCGATCGGCGGCGTCGTCTTTTTCGATACCAAGGATGCTCAGGATTTCCTCAAGCCCGACGAGACCTGGGCGGCATCCGCGACCGGGCGTTACGAAACCAACGGTGAAGGCTGGACCACCAGCGCCACCGGCGCCTACCGGATAAACGAGAACTGGGACGTGCTCGGCAACATCGTCTACCGCGACTATGACGACTACAAGCATGGCGGCGGCGACACTGTAGCGGGCACTGGCTTCGACGTCTTGAGCGGCCTCCTCAAGACGACCATCCGCCCCAGCGAAAACAGCGAGCTGAAGCTCGGTTGGATCGGCTCGAACGACGGATGGACCGAGACCAGCGGCAGCGCGCCGGTGAACGACGCCGACCTGAAGGCGAATACCTTCACGGCCCGCTACAACATCACCGACGAAGACAAGAGCTGGCTCGATCTCCACATCAACGCCTCTTACAACAAGACCAAGCTCGATCTGACGACCCTTGTGGCGCAAAACCGGTTTGATCCGGTCACCGGTCTGCCCGTGGTTTTGCCGGCGGGTTCGAAATCGATGTTCGACATCGGCACCTCCGGCATCGACATCTGGAACACGTCGAGATTCGAGACCGTTGGGATCGCGCATGAGCTGACCTATGGCGGCGACTGGGTTGGCGACGATGTCGAGACAGGCGGCACGGCGGGCGGCGACAGTTTCTACACGCCCTCGGGCGATAGAAACGTCTCCGGCGCATACGTCCAGGACAAGCTCACCTGGGACTGGCTCGAGGTCATCGCCGGGCTGCGTTACGACAGCTACAAGCTAGACAGCGATGTCGGCGAAACCTCTGGCGACCGGCTGTCGCCACGCATCACAGTGGGCATTTCGCCCTTCGCAAGCGCCAGCCTTTCCGGCCTGCAATTCTACGGCACTTACGCAGAAGGCTACCGTTCCCCTTCGCTATCGGAGACCCTGATCAGCGGCAATCATCCGGCAGGCGTCAGCTTCCCGTTCCTCCCCAATCCCAATCTCAAGCCCGAAACCGGCAAGACCGTGGAGTTTGGCGTCAACTACAGCACCAACGGCGTCATCGAGGCCGACGACGCGCTGCGGCTGAAGGCGGCCTATTTCAACAACAATGTCGACGATTACATCGACGGCGTGACGCTATCGGCGTTCGACCCGACCAGCGGCTGCCCGTTCGGTCCGGGCATCCCGATCTGCTTCCAGTATCAGAATTTCGCCAAGGCCAAGATCCACGGCTTCGAGATGGAGGGCGTCTATGACGCAGCCTGGGGCTTTGCCGGGCTTTCGGCGTCGTTCACCGATGGCCACACGATTTCCTATGAAGGCGAGCGGGCGGACCTTGTCACCGTCCCCTCCTCCCAGGTCACCGGGCAACTCGGCTTTCGCTTCCTCGAGGACAGGCTGACTGTCGGCGGCGAGGTGCAATACAACGGCAAGCCGCAGGGCAACGCGGTGGCCAAGGACTATACGCTGGTCAATGCCTTCGCCAGCTACCAGGCGACCGACAATTTCAAGGTCGATTTCCGCGCCGACAATCTGTTCGACGTCAAATACGCCAACCCACTGAACGCGTCGACCACGAGTATCGTCTACGAGCCCGGCGTCACCCTGAAGCTGGCGGCGACCATGCGGTTTGGAGGCTGACGATGAGGCAAGGCGTGACAGCATCCCTTCGTCTGTTGGCCGCGGCGGTGGCTATGTCGCTTGCGGCGGCTCCGGCATGGACACAGCAGCAAGCGCCGGCGCTGATCCTCGAGCTGAACGGCGCGCAGCCATCCGACAAGGGCTGCCGCCTAACCTTCGTGGTCACCAACAATCTCGGCGCCGGTCTTTCCAAGGCGGCGTTCGAGATCGCGTTGTTCAACGAGGCCGGCGTCGTCGACCGGCTGCTGCCTGCAGGCAAGACCAAGGTGACGCGTTTCGACCTTGCCGGCACCGATTGCGGCAAGGTCAGCCGCGTGTTGATCAACAGCGCCACGGAATGCGCCGGCGCTGAGCCGAATGCCTGCATGCGCGGGCTGAAGACGCAGACCAGGACCGGCATCGCCTTCGGGGTCTGAATTTGGGACTGGAACCGGCATTCGCGCGAAACACCCTGGCGTGGCCATTGGCCGGTTTCCTGCCGCCGGAACCGGACGATCCCGATTTCGCCATCCCTCGCGGGGTGCTGCATGTTTCGCCGCGCGACAGACCGGAAGACAGTTGCATCGCCGATGCCGACGGCGAATTGACTGCGGTGCCGGCGGAGCCATTGCGGCAGGCACGACAGATGCAGCGGCGCCACAACTGGACGGTGGCGATCGCCTGCTCTTGCGCATTTCACGCAGCGGTGGCGCTGGCCTTTCTCACCCTGCCGGACGACAGGCCAAGCATCGAAGGTGCCGACCAGCAAGGCGAAATGCTGCTCGGCGCCGATCCGCAGCAGGCGGCCGGCGATGTCGGAGACGACCCGGAAGTGACCAACGTAACGATGGTGACCATGCTCGACGCCAAGCCCGTCGAAACGGTCGAGGCACAGGCAACCGCGGCAGAGGAGGCGCTCCAGCCGGTCACCGATGTGGCGGAAGCATCGGAAAAAGATGTGGTCGAGCCGGTTAGCGAGGCCGTCACGGAGACTGCTCCTCTTGCCGATCGCCCCGAGCCCGCGCCTGCCCAGCCTGTCGAGCCGGCGCGCCCGGATCCATCGCCCGACATTCTCGCGACCGACAGGCTGGTGCCCACTGACGACAATGCCGTGCCGCCGCCAGTCAGCACGGTCGAAAGGGCCGATCCTGCCGAGACGAGTGCTCCGGCACCAGCCGACCCGGCGCCGGCCGAAACGGTTCAGACGGTCGAGACCGTCGTCGCGGCGGAAGAACCGAAGCCGGAAAGGCCGAAGCCCAAGCAGCCGAAGAAGGCAACCGCAAAGAACAAGCCGGCCAGGAAAGCCGAACCAAACGAGCCTGAAAAGCCGGTCTCGCGCAAGAAGGCGGGCAAGGCACTTGCCAAAGCCGATTCCAAGAAGAAAAAGACCGGCTCCGGCGGCCGTGACGAAATGGATGTCGCGCGCGGCACGGCCGACGGCAAGAAGGACGGCAAGATCCTGACTGCCAGCAGGGGCGGCAAGTCCGGCATCGGCAATGCAGCCGTCACAAACTACCCCGGCAAGATCCGATCAAAGCTGGTGCGGGCCTTCAATTCGACACGCACGCGCGCCACGGGCACAGCCACGGTTGCCTTTACCGTCGGTTCGAACGGCAGCGTCCGGTCGGCCAGGCTGACGGGCAGTTCAGGCGTTGCCGCGCTGGACAAGGCCGCTCTCGACGCGGTCCGCCGGGCTTCTCCGTTTCCCCCGATTCCAGACGGAGCCGGTCGCTCGGCCTGGCAGTTCGAGGTGCCGCTCGGTATCAGGTAGCGACCGTCCCCACGCAGAGTCGGCGCCGCCCTGCCCGCGATGAGCGAGCCCTGGCGAAACCCTATGCCGCGGCCAGCAGGCTGGCATTGCCGCCCGCCGCCGTGGTGTCGACGCAGACGGCGCGCTCGTGCGCATAGGCGGCCGGATAATACACTTCGCTGACCAGCGGTACGATCGGGCCGGCGCGGTCGGCGATGACCTTGCGCACGATGCGCGCGGCCTCGGGCGTACCGGAAAAGGCGACGACATCGACCCGCAGCGAGCGCGCTTCGACCGGGTCCGGATGGCCGTCGATCGCCGCCAGCGGCAGGCCCTTGCCGGTCAGCGCCGACAGTGCCGCAGGCGCGCCAGGTGCGACGGCGAGCACGGCATTGCCGGCGGCCAGCGCCTGGATCGTCTGCGCAAGCAGGGTATCCGCGTCGGGACCGAGGCACAGCACGCGCCCGCGCGGCGACAGCGACAGCGTGTTGGCCTCGCCGGTCGGCCCGGGCAGGTCGACCTGGCCGAAATCGATGCCGGCGGCGGCACCGATGGCCGCGGCACCCTTGCCGCGCAGATGTTTCCTCAGGATGGCGACGCGATCCGGCCGCGTCGACCAGCCGCCAAAGGCCGGGTCCGGCAGATTGTCGGCGAGCTCGGTCGCCGTCACCTTGCGGCCTTCGGCAAGATGGGTGCCGGCCTCCGGCCCCTTGCGGAAACGCCGGAGATAATGTGGCCCGCCCGCCTTCGGTCCGGTGCCGGAAAGCCCCTCGCCGCCGAAGGGCTGCGCCCCGACGACGGCGCCGATCTGGTTGCGGTTGACGTAGATGTTGCCAGCATGGATGCCGTCGACGAAATGCTGCGCGCGGCCTTCGATGCGGGTGTGCAGGCCGAAGGTCAGGCCGTAGCCCTTGCGGTTGATCGCGGCGATCACCGCATCGATCTCGTCGGCATCGAAGGTGGCGACGTGCAGCACCGGGCCGAACACCTCGCGTTCCAACTCCTCGATGCTCTTGACCCGAAAGACGTGCGGCGCGACGAAGCGGCCGTCCTTCGGCGCTTCGAGCTTGGCGATCAGCCGGCCCTGCAGGCCCATTTTCGTGCAATAGTCGCGGATCGACGCTTGTGCCTCGTCGTCGATGACCGGGCCGACATCGGTCGAGATCCGCCAGGGGTCGCCGAGGCTGAGCGCTTCCATAGCGCCTTTCAGCATCTCCAGCATCTTCTTCTCGACGTCCTTCTGCACGTAGAGAATGCGCAGTGCCGAGCAGCGCTGGCCGGCACTCTGGAAGGCGGAGGCCAGGATATCGCGCACCGCCTGTTCAGGCAGCGCCGTGGAATCGACGATCATGGCGTTCAGGCCGCCGGTTTCGGCGATCAGCATGGCGTCGGGCGCGGCGGTCTCGGCTAGCTGCTTTTCGATCAGTTTGGCGACATCGGTCGAGCCGGTGAAGCAGACGCCGGCAATGCGCGGATCGGCGGTCAGCGGGCCGCCGACCGAGGGACCGTCGCCGGGCAGAAGCTGGATGACGTCTTCCGGTACGCCGGCCTCGCGCAGCAGTTGGACAGCGCGGAAAGCGATCAGCGGCGTCTGCTCGGCCGGCTTGGCGATCACGGAATTGCCGGTGACGAGTGCCGCCGCGATCTGCCCGGTGAAGATGGCGAGCGGAAAATTCCACGGCGAGATGCAGGCGATGGCGCCGCGCGCCTCGGTGCCCGCCTCGGCATTGGCGGCCTCGGCCGCATAGTAGCGCAGGAAATCGACCGCCTCGCGCACCTCGGCAACGCCGTCGGCCAGCGACTTGCCGGCCTCGCGGGCGGCGAGCGCAAAGAACTCGACGGCGTTCGCCTCATAGAGATCGGCCGCCCGGTTGAGGATGGCGGCGCGCTCGGCGACGGGGTGTCTTGCCCATGCCGGTTGTGCCTCGACGGCGATGCGCACGGCGGTCTCGACCTGCTTGGCGCCGGCCTCGCTGACCGTGCCGACCACTTCCGAAGGTTTTGCCGGATTGACCACCGGACGCTGCTTGCCGTAGCCGGCGGCGCGGCTGACCGGCTTGGCGTGCCAGCGCTCCGGCCCGGCGAACTCGGCCCTGGCCTTGTCGATCGCCGCCAGCGTCAGCGTGTCAGTGATATCGAAACCCTTGGAGTTGCGCCGGCCGGGGCCAAAGATCGCCGACGGCGGCACGATCGCCGGATTGGCGGCGGGGCCTTGTTTCTCCACCGTTTCGAGCGGGTCGCGGGCAATGTCCTCGGGCTCGACCTCCTCGTCGGTGAGCTGGTGGACAAAGGAGGAATTGGCGCCGTTCTCCAGCAGCCGGCGGACCAGGTAGGCGAGCAGGTCGGAATGCGCGCCGACCGGCGCATAGATGCGGCAGCGCGTGCCTTCGGCCCGCCGCACCGTCTCATGCAGCGCTTCGCCCATGCCGTGCAGGCGCTGGAACTCGAATGTATCGCGCTCCGTCGTCATCGACAGGATGGCGGCGACGGTGTGGGCATTGTGAGTGGCGAATTGCGGATAGATACGGTCGGTCATCGACAACAGCTTCTTCGCGCAGGCCAAGTAGGAGACGTCGGTGTTGGCCTTGCGGGTAAAGACCGGATAGCCGTCGAGCCCGAGCGTCTGCGCCCGCTTGATCTCGGTGTCCCAATAGGCGCCCTTGACCAGCCGCACCATGATGCTGCGGTCGTATTTCCTGGCCAGAGCGTAGAGCCAGTCGATGACGAAGGCGGCGCGCGGTCCATAGGCCTGGACGACGACGCCAAAACCGTTCCAGCCGGCAAGCTCCGGCTCGGCCAACACCCGCTCGATGACGTCGAGCGACAAATCGAGGCGGTCGGCTTCCTCGGCGTCGATGTTGAGTCCCATGCGCGAATGGCGCGCCGCCAGTGCCAGCGACAAAAGCCGCTCGGCCATCACCGGCAGCATCTTCTCCTTCTGTGTCACCTCATAGCGCGGATGAAGCGCCGACAGTTTTACCGAAATGCCGTGGTTCTGGCGGATGTCGGGGCCGTTGGCGCCGGCATCGAGCGAAGAGATGGCGTCGGCATAGGCCTTGAGATAGCGCAACGCGTCGGCCTCGGTGCGGGCCGCTTCGCCCAGCATGTCGAAGGAATAGAGATAGCCCTTCTGGGTCATCGGCCGGCCGCGCCTGACGGCCTCGGCGATGGTGCGGCCGAGCACGAACTGCTCGCCCATCTCGCGCATGGCGGCGGCGACTGCCTTGCGGATGACCGGCTCGCCCAGCCGGCGCACCATCGCGCGCAGCGTGCCTTCGATGCCGCCCTCGCCTTCGTCGAGCACGCGGCCGGTCAGCATCAGCGCCCAGGTCGATGCATTGATGAAGATCGAACTCGAACCGCCCGAATGCGCCGACCAGTCGTGCGGCGCAATCTTGTCGGCGATGAGGTCGTCCATCGTCTCGGTGTCGGGCACCCGCAGCAGCGCCTCGGCCAGGCACATCAGCGCCACGCCCTCCTTGGTCGAGAGGCCGTAGGCGGACAGGAACACTTCCATCAGCCGGGGATCGGACGAGCCGCGCACCGCCCGCACCAGATCGGCGGCACGGGCCGAAATCGCCTTGCGGTCTTGCACGGACAGCCCGGCCGCCTCGGCCAGCCGCTTCACCGCCTGGTCTTCGTCGGGCAAATAATTGGCACGGATCTGCTGGCGGATGGTGTCGAGCGCTGGCATGGCGGACCTGTAGAACGAGCACAAGGGAGCGGGCCGGCGGTCACCGGACCGAATGGCGCAAGCTAACATAAGTAGCGACTCCAGTCGGTCCAAAGAAATCGACAGAACAGATCGATTGATCTATCATTAGGGCTGATCGCCTCCAATTCGACCAGGAATCCGATGGGAGAAGACCAATTGGACCGCATCGACAGGAACATCCTGTCGGCCCTGGGCAGCAACGGCCGGCTTTCCATGTCGGAACTGGCGGCAAAAGTCGGCCTGTCGAAGACGCCGGTTCAGGCGCGGGTGAAGCGGCTGGAGAAGGACGGGTTCATCAGGGGCTACCAGGCGATCATCGACCGTGAGCGCATGGGCGAAGGCCATGTTGCCTTCGTCCAGGTGAAACTGTCCGACACCCGCTCGGCCGCGCTCGACGCCTTCAACCGCGCCGTGCAGACGGTGCCGGAGATCGAGCAGTGCCACATGATGGCATCGAGCTTCGACTATCTGCTGAAGGTCCGCACCACCGACATCGCCGCCTACCGCCGCGTGCTCGGCGAACGCATCTCAGCCTTGCCGCACGTCGCCCAGACCTCGACCTTCGTGGCGATGGAGACGGTGAAGGACCGCTAGCCGCTCAAGGGCTTCGCCAGGTCATCCGGCTCGTTGAAGGCGCTCCTGGAATTGCTCTTCGATCGCCCTCAGAAAATGGGCGGACGACGACGTCCATCCAAAGAGCGTCTGCACGAGCGTGATCGAGGCGTCATGATTGCTCCTGGGTGCATCCGACGCGATGGGCGGTGGGGCGGACAGCCCGCTGAATCCCGGAAATGTCGATTCCGGCCCTGTCGAACATCCCGCCTTTCGAGCCGAAGTCATTCTGCATGTCCACGACGAGAACTGCGGTCTTGGCGGGGTCAATTGAAACAGGTTGAGGCTTGGCGTCGATTTCAAGTGGCTGCATTTTATCCTCCCACAGCCTGAGGTATCGCACTTTGCGCCTTGGTTATCATGAGCAGCGACCCTGCATCGTGTCAACGTTATTTGGCGGCCCAAGACGGTGGTCCGCTCTTGTCGCACACAAACCCGGCCTCACTCCGCCAGCGTCTTCAAAAACGCCACCAGAGCCGCGCGTTCGCGGTCCGAAAGCTGCAGCGGGTGGATCTCGGATACACCTTCGACACTGGCCGGCGCCTTGGAATAATGCGCCACCACTTCGTCCAGCGAGGAAAACTGCCCGGCATGCATGTAGGGCGGCCGGGTGGCGGCACCGCGCAGCGACGGCGTCTTATACCCACGAATGAGTTCCGGCCCGGCCTTGACCATGAAGCGCAACTCGCGGCAGGCGCTGGCATCACCGTCGCGAAAGGTGCCGAAACAGTTGAACGGATCGGCCTCGACCTGCGCCACCGCGTCGACGCGGCCGCGATCCGGCGGCAGGCCCGCGACAGGCGGCACGCCGGTGTTGTGAAAACTGCCGTCGGTAAAACGCGGGCCATTGTGGCAGGTCACGCAATTGCCCTTGCCGATGAACAGCTTCAGGCCGAGGATTTCCTCCGGCGAAAAGACGGCGTCGCCTTGCGGCTCGGCGCCCACCGCAAGATCGGTAGCAAAACGGTCGAAGCGTGTCTGCGGCGGCGCGATCGAGCGCTCGAAGGCGGCGATCGCCTTGCCGATATTGGCAAAGACGCGATTGACCTCCTCGGCTTGCGCCTCCGGCATGGCGTTCCAGGCCGCCCTCTCGGCATCGGTGCCGAGCGGGCTGGCATTGGCCGGCACACCCGAAAGGTCCGGCAGCGGCCCGAAGATGCGCTCGTAGCGCTCGCCGAAACGGGCCTTGATGGAATGCGCGAAGGCGGCGCGGTTGCCGGCCTGCTCCAGCGGATTTTCGAGCGGCGTCAGTGCTTGCGCCCACAGGCTGTCGCGCCGCCCGTCCCAGAAGAACCAGGGATCATGCGCGACGCCGGCCAGCGGCATGGTACGCCGGTTGGTGCGGCCGACGCCGACCGCTTGCGGCAGGTCGTCCTGGAACTGGCGGTCGATCTTGTGGCAGGTCGAGCAGGATACGGTGCCGCCGCCGCTCATCCCGGTGTCGAAGAACAGCGTCGAACCGAGTGCCGCGGCGGCCGGCACCTCGGCAAAGCGATTGGTCGTGTCGGGCTTCAGCGGCGGCAGCTTGGACAGCGCCAATGAGGCGACGGTTTGCTTCTCGGCGTCGGAAAACTCCGGCCTGCCGCAGCCGGCGAGCACGGCCACCATCACCAACGCGAGAAGACTGGAAAACCGGCTCATCTATGGCTCACAGCACCACGTTGAAGACGACAGTGTCCGAACCGGCCGCGGCGGAAATGGCAAAATGCAACTGCCACCACCCGCTCATCGTGAATTTCACGCCGTCGATGCGATAGCGTCCCTCGCCGAGGTAATCGGTCGCCTGCGGGCTGGTCGGCAGACCGTGCTTGTGCTGCGGCATGCCGCCGGAAATCGTTATCGCAGCACCTTCCACCGGCGCACCCTCGACGGTTTTCAATGTGAGCAGCCAGGACTCCAGTTCGCCCTGCCGGATGACGCCTTTCTCGGGCTCGAAAGTCGCCACGAACAGCTTGTTCGCCGTCGTCCTTGAACGGCCGACGTCCGAGCTTGGTTGCGGCGCATGCGGCGCCGTCAGATAGACGACGGCCAGCACACCGGCGAGCAAGGCAGCCAGGCCGAAGCCTCCAAGAAGATAACGCCATAACGATGCCAAACCCATTCCTGTTCTGCGGATAACGATTCGCTGGGCAGATCGCGTCCCACGCCCCTGTGGGAAATCGCGCCCAGCGCAAGAATCCGCCGTCGCCAAGCATGGCGCTGCCGGCCGCAAAAAGCTACAGCACCGCAATTGCACGGATGGAGGAGTACTTCATGGCAGGAAACGGCGTCGCCTCGATCGGCGAGTGCATGCTCGAGCTTTCGGGCCAGGCCGGGCCGAACTGGCGCATGGGCTTTGCCGGCGACACGTTCAACACTTTATGGGCGCTGCATGCCTTGAGCGGCGAGCGGCCGGCGACCTATGTCTCGGCCTTCGGCGACGACCCGTTCTCGGGCGACCAGATCAAATTCCTCGCCGAAAACGGCATCGGCGTCGGCGCCAGCCCGGTGATAGCGGGCGCCCGCCCCGGCCTCTATGCGATCACGCTGACCGGCGCCGAACGTTCGTTCACCTATTGGCGGGCCGATGCGGCCGCGAGGCAGTTGGCTTCGGACCCAGCCGCTTTACAGAAAAGCCTTGAAAACCAGGCGCTGGTCTATTTTTCCGGAATCACTTTGGCAATCCTCGACGAGGGTGCGCGCAAGGTACTGCTGACGGCCGTGGCCAAGGCGCGCGCGGCCGGCTCGCTGATCGCCTTCGATCCCAATTACCGGCCGCGGCTGTGGCGCCAAAGCGAGGAAGCGCAGGCCGCGATCCTCGAGGCGCTCGCCGTCGCCGACATCGCGCTACCCACCTTTCCCGACGAGCAGATGCTGTTTGGTGATACGACACCGCAGGAAACAGCCGAACGGCTGCGAAAGCTGGTCGGCGAGGTCCTCGTCAAGAACGGCGAGGAACCGGCGCTGATCGCGCAAAACGGAACCTTGCAAACCGTGCCGGCGGTACACGTCGCCACCCCGGTCGACACCACCGGCGCCGGCGACTCCTTCAATGGCGCCTATCTCGCCGCCCGCCTTGCCGGCCATGCGCCGACTGAGGCGGTGCAGCGCGCCCATCGCGTCGCCGCCGCCGTCGTACAGGTGCGCGGCGCCCTGGCGCCGTTCGAGACGCTCAGGGCTGCGTTCGAGGCAACTGCTATCTGACCTTGATGACGACCTTGCCCTTGGCGCGTCCTGTTTCGACATAGGCCAGAGCCTCATTGGTCGCTTCGAATGGAAAGACCCGATCCAGAACCGGGCGGATCGCGCCGGATTCGATTAGAGCGGCGATTTTGCTCAGCTGATCGCCCTGCGCCCACATGAAAAGGAACGAAAACTGCACGGCACGGCGCTTGGCTTTGGCCCGAATTCCGCGGCTCAGGAGGCGCAGCACCAGCCTCAGCATCAAATTCAGTCCCTTTTCCCTGGCAAACTCGGGATCCGGTGGACCCGAGATGGAGATGAGCTTCCCACCCGGTTTCAGCACGCTCAGGGATTTTTCGAGCGTCTTGGCGTCCTGGCTGTTCAAGACGACATCGTAGCCCGACAGAACCTTCTCGAAGTCTTCTTGCCTGTAGTCGACGACAACATCGGCGCCGAGACTTTTCACCAGATCGGCACTCGACGCGCTCGCGGTTGTCGCAACGGTCGCGCCGAGGTGCTTGGCCAACTGAATAGCGAATGTTCCCACGCCCCCGGAACCAGCCTGGATGAAGACCTTCTGTCCCTTCTTCAGGTTTGCCCTGTCGATAAGCGTCTGCCAGGCGGTGAGACCGACCAGGGGAATCGAGGCCGCCTCTTCCATGCTGAGATTCTCAGGCTTCAAGGCCACATCGGCTTCATCCATGGCGATGAACTCGGCGAATGTCCCAATCCGGCCATCGCGCGGCCGCGCATAGACATCGTCGCCGGCCTTGAACTTGCGGACTTTCGATCCCACGCGGATAACCTTCCCAGCCACGTCGTGGCCCAGGATGAAGGGCCGGCGATAGGGCAGGATGAGCTTGAATTCTCCGGTTCTGACCTTGGAATCGAGCAGGTTCACCCCTGCGGCATGAACCTCGACCAGGACATCGCTGTCCTGGAGCTGCGGCTCCGGCATTTCGGCCAGCCGCAGAAGGCCCTTTTTATTATATTTATCGACAACGAATGCCTTCATGGCAGTTACTTTCTAAGAATGTCTGTTGGTGTTCCGCGACAAAACAAGCCGAACGTTTTCAGTTGCATGGCCGCCCTGCGGCAAGACCTCAGCCTCGAGGAAGGACAGGGCTTTCGGGACGAAATCGGCGTAGTTCTGAACTACCCCGCCATGCCCGGCATCCGGATAGATAACCAGATGCGCCCCTGGGATACGCCCGGCGAGATCGTAGGTATTGCTGCTCGGCACCATCCTGTCCTGGTCGCCATTCGCAACCAAAGTGGGAATGCGGATAGCGCTCAGGTCTTGCGGCGCCTGGAGTCCGTAGGCCTTGATCGCCTTGAGTTGCGCGCCGAAGGCGCTCAGCGATACCGCCTTGTCCCGGTTGGACCGGCGCTCTTTCAGCCGTTGCAGAAATGCGTTTGCGGCGCGGCGCCCATTCGGCGTCGTTGTGAAGAAGAGATAGTATTTCGGATCCCGCAAGGTCAGCGCGCCCTTGATCATGTCCACGATCGTCAGCGGCGTCACCTTGTCGATGCCTTCGCCACCGGCCGGCCCCGTGCCAGCCAGGATGAGTTTGCGCACAAGGGCCTGACCAAATGTGTTGTGGTTGCTAGTCGCATATGCGCGAAATCCCCTGGCTCTGTTGTTCAGACCGGCAAGCGGAACTGCTTGCGCAGGCTCTTGTCGAACATCCCCGCGGGGGCAAAGCGGCGCAGCAGGCTGACCTGGCGCGCTGCCTTGCCAGCGGTGTAACGCCGTCGCGGACGGGCATCGGTCGCCGCCTTGACGACCACATTCGCCACCACTTCCGGCCGATCGGCTATCGGCATCACATCGCCCAGCAACGCCTTGAGCCCGGCTCGAGCCCGATCGTATTCCTTCAACAGCGAATCCGGCTCGATGCCGTTCTGGTCGAAGACGGTGCGGACGAATGCCGGCTCGATGACGGAAACGCGGACGTTGAAGGCGCGCACCTCGTGGTCGAGCGATTCCGAATAGCCTTCGAGCGCGTGCTTGACTGCCGAGTAATGCGCTGAGTATGGCGCGGGTACCAATCCCAGAATGGAGCCGATATTGATGATGCGCCCTTGGCCGCGCCGCCGCATCGACGGCAATACTGCGTTGGTCATCCGCATGACGCCGAACAGATTGACGTCGAACAGGGCTTGTACCTGTGCGACCGAGGATTCCTCGGCACCCCCTAGCAGGCCGACACCGGCATTGTTGACCAGGAGATCGATCCGGCCGGTCTGCGCGAGCACGGTGGCAACGAGCGCAGTGACGGCCGCATCATCGGTCACGTCGCATGCCAGCATGGTCACCCCTTCCGGGCCATTACTGGTCTTGCGGCGACTTGTGCCAAAGACAGTGAACCCCGCCCGCGCCAAGGCCTCGGCGCTGGCGCGGCCGATGCCCGAGGAGGCTCCGGTCACGATTGCGGTTTTTTCAGAATTCCCATCCATTTTTAATGTTCCAGGTTCGAGAGGTCTAGCTTATTTCCACGAATTGAATTATGGTCGTAATATCAGGTTATGAGCATAATGCAATAGCAGGACAGGAAAGAAAGACATGCGCTACGAAAAGGGCCGAAAAGACGCGTCACGCAGCCGGATCATGGAGGTCGCCGCCGAACGTTTTCGATCTGACGGCATCGCGGCGTCCGGGCTGGCGACCATCATGAGCGACGCCGGGCTGACGAACGGGGCCTTCTATCCGCACTTTCAGTCCAAGGCGGAGCTCGTCCGTGAAAGCGTGGCGGCGGCCCTGGACGCGCAGTCGCAGCAAGTGCAGGAAGCGTTGGCCGTCGGCGGTCCGGAAATGGCCATAGAGGCATATCTATCGGCCGAGCACCGGGACAATCCTGGAAAGGGCTGCGCTTCGGCCGCGCTACTGCCGGAAATAGCGCGGCAGCCGCCTGAAACGCGGGCCCTCTATGCCGAACGCGCCCAATCCCTGGTGCGTCAGATAGCCGACTCTCTGCCGCCGACCAACGATCCAGAGGGCGTTGCGTTGGGTGTGTTTGCAACGCTCATCGGCGCGCTTCAACTGGCCCGCGCCCTGGAAGGGACGGAATTGTCGGATCGCATCCTTGCAGCGGGAGCAGCTGCCGCAAAGGCGCTGATCCGGCCGGTTCAAGACGAGGTGGCCCCCTGAGGGCAGCCCGGACTATTCGGCCGGCTCGAATCTGCCTTGCACCAAGACAGTCTCCACCGGTCCAAGCGGATTGATGATCCGGCTCTCCAGGACTTCGATAAGTTTGCGTCCAACACCCGCCATATCCACGGAATGAACTCCGATCTTTGCCGGCAGGAAACGTGCCAGCCGCGTGCTGTCACGGGTGACGATGTGGACGTCGCGGCCTGGTGTAAGACCCCGCTTGCCGAGGGCGTGCAACGCTCCCAGAAGGCCCAGTTCGTTGGCGCACGCCAAGCCCGTCGGCGGATCTGATGACGCCAGCAAGCGATCGAACCAGCCTGCGCTCGATTCCATGGTGAACATGCCATGACCGATCAGCGATTGGTCGATCGGAATACCGGCCTCGGCCATTGCCCTTCCATACCCGGAAAGACGCATGGCACTCGCCTGGTCCTCCGGAACGAGAAGTTGCAGCGCAATGCGTCGACAGCCCTTATCCATGAGCCGCCGGGTCGCCTCGTAGGCAATCTGTTCATTGTCGACATCGACATAAGGATACGCGATATCCAGGTCGGTTCTTCCAAACGCGACGAATGGCATGCGTTTATCCAGCAGCAGCTTGACGCGCGGATCAGCCGACACCAGGCGTGTGATGATCAGGCCGTCTGCGCTGCGCGCCTGGAGCTGCCGCTCCACACTCTCGACGGGATCGTCGTCGGGAGTGGTGGAATAGATGGACAGACTATAACCGGCTTGCCGCGCCGCCAGCGTCATGCCTTCGATTAAAGGAAGCTTCAACAGATCGGACAGATGATCTCGTGTCTCCATCGGGAGTACTGCCGTCAGCGTCTGCGTTCGACCGGTTTTGAGCGCGCGACCATGATGATTTGGTAAATAGCCGACCCGCTTAGCCGCCTCCTTGACGCGGGCTATGGTCGAGGGCTGCACTTCCGGCCCATCCTTCAGAGCGCGGGATACCGTGGTCACCGAGAGGGAAAGTTCCGCCGCGATCTGCTTTAGATTGGCCATTGTTCGCCCGACTTCGTTTGCGAAAGCGCCGGCTGATTTTGCTGACCGCCAACGTTACCGGATTCGACATCCCGGTCAATCCAAACTCCCGCAGGAAGCAGCTTGACTCCAGCGCATTCAAATGCAATCGTAACGTTACGATTACAAAATAATGGCACTTTTGAGCGACATTTGGATAAAGTTGGGGAGGAGAACCTATGTCCTGGCTACGCATTTCCTTAACAGCATTCGCAATCTCGGCTGCCTTGCCCGTCCATGCGCAAACAGTCACCATCACGACCGCAGGTGGCGATTATGGCAACGCCATGAAGGAGGCCATGTGGGGGCCTGCTGCAAAAGAGCTCGGCTATGATGTCCGCGAGGAGACCCTAAGCGACGGCCTGCCGCCTTGAAGATGCAGGTCACATCGGGTGCGGTCACGACCGACGTCATTCACCTGGGCTCACCGGAAGGTGCCCAGGCGGCCGCACAATCGCTGCTGGAGCCACTCGACTACAAGATCATCGACCCAAAGGCCGTGCCGGAGGGTGCGAAGTCCGACTACTGCTATCCGTTCGATTCCTATGGCACCGTCATGTCGTGGAACACCAAGACCTATGGCGAGAATCCGCCGAAAACCTGGGCGGAATTCTGGGATGTTGCCAAATTCTCGGGCCGCCGCGCGTTGCGCGCCAATGCGCAAGACTCGATCGAGATCGCGCTTCTCTCCGATGGCGTAGCACCGGCGGACGTCTATTCCGTGCTCAGCACGCCGGAAGGGCTAGAGCGCGCCATCAAGCGGCTTGAAGCGATCAAACCAAACGTTGCCGTGTGGTGGACCTCGGGAGCTCAGTCGGCGCAGTTGCTGAAAGATGGTGAGGCGGATTTGGTCATTACCTGGAACGGACGGGCTCAAACCGTGAAAGCAGATGGCGGCGCGGCTGACTACACGTTCAAGGGTTCGGTCATCGGCACGGACTGCCTTGGGGTGCCGAAGGGAGCGCCGAACAAGGAAGCCGCGATGAAGCTCATCGCAGCGATGACGCAGCCTGCGCGAGTTGCGAAGCTGACCGATTTCATTGCCTATGGCCCAGTCAATCCTGCGGCATATGAGGGTGGCCTTATTCCCGAGGACCGTCTGAAGACCCTTGCGACCGCGCCTGAAAATGCTGGCACTTCGGTGTTTTCGAATTCAGAATGGTGGGTCAAGAATGGCGAGGCTGCCCAAAGAGCCTTCGATGAAATGATGGCCCGCTGACTCTCAGCTCTAATGCATATCGCGCAAAAGTGTGCAGCGGATTTGCGACAACGACATGCATGAAAACAAGAACCTAAAGCGTGTCGCGTGAGGCCGGTCGAAGGCGACGCGCCTTAAGGCTGGAGCACATGATGAAGTCGCTCGCGATCACCATCGAAAGCGTGCACAAGGCTTATGGATCCTACGTCGCACTGGATGATGTTTCGCTCGACATTCAGGCTGGCGAATTCCTCACGCTGCTAGGGCCATCGGGATCGGGCAAGACCACGTTACTCATGGCTCTGGCCGGTTTTGTCCGGCCGGATTCCGGTAAACTTCTCTTGGGCGATCGAGACATCACCCGCCTGCCGCCCAACAAACGAGACATTGGCATAGTATTCCAGAATTACGCCCTGTTTCCCCACATGAATGTCCTGGCGAACGTCGCGTATCCGCTGGTGCTGCGCAAGATACCGAGAGCGGAGGCGCGTCAGCGGGCGCTTGATACCTTGGCCCGCGTGAAGCTGGATGGCCTGGCGGAGCGCAATGTTGCCGCACTATCCGGCGGCCAACGTCAACGGGTGGCATTGGCGCGGGCTATCGTCTTCGAACCGCGCGTGATGTTGATGGACGAGCCGCTGTCGGCGCTCGACAAGAATCTGCGCGAGACCATGCAGTATGAGATCCGGCGCCTGCATGATCATCTAAGGATCACCACAATCTATGTGACCCATGACCAGCGCGAAGCGTTGATTATGTCTGACCGGATTGCGGTGATGAATTCTGGCCGCATCCAGCAGATAGATACGCCGCAGCGGATTTATGATCGTCCATCGACCCGCTTCGTCGCGGAGTTCATGGGCGAGGCTAACATTGTGGCGCCAGGCTCAGCACGCAGAATCGACGGCGCCGAACCATCACGCGAAACTCTGATGATCCGCGCCGAAAGCTTCCATCTTGATGCGAAGCTCGTCGGGGGAGACGGAGTGGCTCTCGAAGGAATACTGCGCGCCAAAGTGTTCCGCGGCGAGAATTGGCTTTTGACGCTGGCGCTTGACGGTGGGCAAGAGGTTCTTGTCTGCATTCCGGCAGCGCTGGCCGGCGGCTGCGCCGAGCTTGCCGCCGGTCAGCGGATGACTGCATATGCACCAGCAGCGAAGGTTCACGCGATACCGGGAGCGATGGCGTGATCGTCGTCCGGGATCCGGCGCTCGCGGCGGATGCACGGCGCGAGCGGCGGTTTTTTCTTTCGCTTTCGCTCCCGGCGCTGTTCATCGTTGGGCTGGCGGCGATACTGCCCATCCTTTGGATCATCCGGCAATCCTTCCTGACCACCGGGGGTGAGTACACGGTCGGCAATTACCAGAAGGTCCTTTCGAGCGGACTGACGTGGTCGGCGCTCGTCACGACCCTCGAACTGTCCTTGGGTACGCTGGCGGCCTGCATTCTTCTCGGCATCCCTCTGGCGCTGGCTCTGGCCAGCGTCAGACCAAGGGTGGCCAACGTGCTGATGGCGTTCGTCATGCTGCCGCTGTGGACCTCCATTCTGGTGCGTACCTATGGTTGGCTCGTGCTCTTGCGGCGCGATGGCCTGATCAACGCGGCGTTGACCGGTTCAGGCCTGACGGCGGAGCCATTGCCGCTGGTCTACAACTTCACCGGAACGCTCATCGGCATGGTGCACTACATGCTGCCACTCTTTCTGCTGCCTGTTTATGCTGCGATGCGCGATATCGACCCAAATCTCATTCGCGCGGCAGCGAGCATGGGAGCCACTCTCAGGCAGGTCATCCGCACAGTCATTTTGCCGCTATCGGCGGGCGGCATCTTCTCCGGTTCGATCATCGTCCTCATCTACGCCATAGGTTTTTTCATCACGCCGGCGGTGCTTGGCGGCGGCAAGGTAAATCCTCTCTCTACCCGGATCGAGCGTACACTATCGACCTTTCAGGACTGGGGGTCGGCGAGCGTCCTGGGCATTCTGCTCCTCGTTCTTATGGCGCTGATCGGTGTGATGTTGCTGGCGGCACGCCGCCTGGTGGCCCAGAACACAGTGGAAGCCCCCTATGCTTGAAGCCTATCCGCAAAACAGGCTCGCCCGCATTTTGCTCTGGAGCTTTGCCGCTCTTGTCATGGCATTTCTGATGCTGCCAACGCTCGTGGTGGTGCCGCTTTCCTTTTCGGCGTCGAATCTCCTCGAGTTTCCGCCGCACGCCTACTCGTTGCGTTGGTATGAGAACTTCTTCGGCTCGGCAACGTGGATGGCTGCGCTCAGAACGAGTTTGATCCTTGGGACATTGACGGCGTTGATCGCGGTGCCGTTTGCGCTGCTCGCCTGCATTTCAATGAATCGGCTAGGCGGAAAAACCGCTGCGATCATCCAGAGCGTCCTGCTAACCCCCTCGATCACCCCGGGTATCCTGCTTGCGATCGGTCTCTTCTTTGTCTTGGCTGCACAACATCTGATCGGAACGCTATTCGGTGTGCTGGTCGGACATGTGGTGCTGGCCGTTCCGGTCGCCTGCATTGTGTTGCTGCCGGCTCTCGCCCGCTTTGACTGGAACCAGGTCCAGGCGGCGCGCAGCCTCGGTGCAAACTGGGCCAGAGCCATTGGCGGAATAATCGTTCCGCAACTTCGGATCAGCTTGCTGTCGGCGACATTGATGGCGTTCCTGACTTCGCTCGACGAGTCTGTGATTTCGATCTTCATCGCAAGCGGTCGCAACAGCACGATGCCGAAGCTTATGTTCCTGTCGCTGCGCGATCAGATCGATCCGACCATTGCGGCGATCTCGACATTGTGGACCGTCATCGTGGTGGCCGTGGTCCTGATTGTGACCCTTCGCCAAAAATCCTGACCGAGACTGGAAACATGCCCACCAATCACCATGCAGCCGACGATCTGACGGATCATTCGACGGACATCCCTCAGGTAGGGTTGGGCATCATCACCGGGTCGGCAAACTGGGGGCTTGCCTTCCCGGAAGATGTCGAATTCGATGGTGTGCGCACGTTGCGGCGCGACATGAGTTTTGAAACGCCTTTCGGTCGTACCGACAACTGGAAGCTGCTCGAGTTCGATGCGTCGATCACAGCCGAAGGGAGAGCAAAACGTGCGTTGTGCATGTATTCGCACGGCAATCCCCGCGACCGTATCGACCATTCCTGCCATCGCCGCGCGTTCTGGGTATTGATGCGGGCGGGTGTACGGCAAGTTCTCGCCTGCTCGACTGTAGGCGCCGTCAACAAGGCGATCCAGCCGGGCGACATGGTGGTGACCGCCGACATCATTGAACTGACGCAGACCCCGTTTTCACTGCTTCCTGACCGCCAGAGCTTTGACTGTTCGGGCAAGCAAATCGTGTGTCCAAGATGTGCGGCGGTTCTGGTCGAAACGGCCCGCCGTCATTGGCCAGCCGAATGCCGCGTTTACGGCATCGAACAGCAGTTGGTGGCTGCCCATTGTTATGGGCCCCGACTGACAACGCCAGCCGAAGCCTTGGCGTATCGGGGCATGGGTGCGGATGTCCTCAACCATTCCATCGCCCCTGAGGCGACCTTGTCGCGCGAGATCGGCGCGTGTTTCGTGCCTTGCGCATTCGTGACGGCGGGCTTCAACGACTATATGGATCGCAATCGCCAGAAATTGCTGCAGGAGGACGTGCTGCCCAGTCTCTCCATGACAGCCTCGCGGGTCGCGCTGGAGACCGCCGCGCGACTTCCCGCTGATCCGGAATGCTCCTGTCACGGCTTGAAGTCGCCTCAGCCGAAAGAACGCTCCAGCCGGTTCTGAGACGACCTTGGTGCGCCGGATAGCTGAAGCTCTGCCACCGACCAAGAATCCCGAGGGCGCTGCATTGGGCGTGTTTGCGACGTTCGAAACGCTGAGGGCGGCGTTTGAGGATTAGGGTCAAAACTCAATCAGACTGGCTGCCGCCAATGGCCCAGATGGGCGGAACTTGCCGTTTGAATTAGTCGGCGGGAATGAGCACAGAGCGCCATTTGCTGACAATCATGGCGCTTCAGCATTGCGCTCGTTCTCGCTACGACCTGATGCGGACCCGAAGCGGATGGTCGTTTGATCCGGTTAAACTCAACGCGCCACCCGACCACATGCGCCATCTCGAGACGTTCCCGAAAACCCCCACGTCGGTCGCGACTCGACCATGGAGCGGAAGTACAGGCGAAGTACTGTTTCGTTCGAGATGGCCTGGTTCAATCTCCAGCATCCTCCTCCTGCCATACTGGCCGGAGCGAGTGCCGGCCGCGAGCGAGTGGCCTTTGAGCGTAGCTCAGAGCGTCTTGCTCATCATCAGGATCGGAACCGGAGCGCCGCCACGGTCATCGACGAATTTCTCGGCGGGTTGGTAGCCGCAGGCTCGATAGAGCGGCTCTCCTGCCATCGTGGCTGCCAGATCGGCACGGCGGAAGCCCTCAGCCTTAGCGGCACGTTCACACAGCGAAAGGATAAGGCGGCCGACGCCTCGCCGGACAAAGTCCGGATGCGTATACATGGCTCTGATACGCGCCGCGTCCGTGGCTGGATCAAGCAGTGCCGCGTTGCGTCCCGGTGACTGATCACCACCATACATGGTCGTGCGCCGGCTCCAGCCACCGCAGCCTGCCAGGACGCCGGCGTGCTCCACGACGAAATAGGTGCCATCATCGACAAGCTGCGTGTCCAGCCCCATGATTGCGCGGCTGGATCGGATCTGGTCATCGTCGAGAAACGGTTTCTGGAGTTCGGAGATCGCTGCATCCATGAGCGCAATCATGGAGGCGAGGTCCTCGCGTCGCGCTATCCGGTGCCGAAAGTCTTCACTGGCCATGTTCAAGCACACCATGAGGCGAAACAAACGCACGATATGGCGAATTTCGTTCCGTCAGAAGACCAAAATGTTCGCTGCTGCGGCAGCCTTGGGACGCCTGTCGACAGCAGGCCGAAGGTATAACCAATGACAGTCATTCTGGCAGCCCCGCCATGCGATAACCTTCCACGATATGCCGGCGCACGTCTTCGGCTGGGAATGGCTGCGAATCCGACCAGTGCCGGATAGTGAAGTGCGGATTGCTTATCATGAACATTTTCGCCTCCCAGCGCGCTTCCTCCAAACGGCCAAGTTGCGCAAGGCTTGCTGCAAGCAGGCGTCGTGAAGTCGTGCGATAGGTTTCGGGCCTGCGCAGCGTTTGGATCGCGGATTCGTAGTCGCCCATGGCATATTGGGCCTGGCCCAACATCCAGTAATACCAACCGGGCGGGTGAGGGTTGAGTCGCAGTGCCCTGCGGACCTGCTCTATGGCTTCGGCAGGTCGCCCCTTTTCAGTCGTCAACTCGGCCCGCATCGCCCAAGCGTCGGCGTGGTTGGGGTCCAGCTCGTGGGCAGCATCGAATTCGGCATCCGATTCCACCCAGCGACTCTCATGTCCCAGTATGACGCCCAATACCCATCTGTTCCCGGCGTCGTTCGGGTCGAGTTCGACCGCCAGCTGTGCTTCGGCGAGCGCTCTTGCGCGGTTGGGGTCCATCGGTTCGTCCCAGAACTCCCAGCCCAGCCAGAGGTTGAGTGCCAGCCAACGGTGCGCCTCCGCGTATTCCGGGTCGAGCGCGATTGCCCGGTTCAGCAGCAAAATGGCCTCTTTCGCGGTGAGCGCCGTTTGCAGGCCAAGGGCCCGGGCACGCACACAGAGATCATAGGCCTCCAGGTTGCTCGGTCTGTTGCGCGCCGGCGCGGTGGTCAGGCGGCCAACCAGAGCCTCGACAATCTTGCCGGTCACCTCGTCCTGAACGGCGAAGATATCTTCTAGGCTCCGATCGAATCTTTCGGCCCAAAGGTGGTCACCCGCGATCGCGTCGATCAGTTGGGCGTTGATACGCACCCGTCCAGCGGCCCGCCGTGCACTACCTTCAAGAAGATGGCGAACTCCCAGTTCTCGCGCGATGCGACGCACATCCACGTGCCTGCCTTTGTATGCAAATGCCGAGTTGCTGGCGATGACGAACAACTCGCTTGTCCTCGACAGATCCGTAATCAAGTCTTCGGTGAGGCCATCGACAAATGCCTCCTGCTCCGGATCATTGCTCATGTTCGTAAAGGGCAGGACGGCAATGGAGGGCTTGGCGGGGAGCTGCAGAGGCGCTTTCTCCGCGAGCCCGCCATCGTCCGATGCGGTCGACAGCCGGATCCGGTAGACAGACACTGGTTCGGTGACGTTCTTGATCGCTTGCGGACCAAGTTCGTCGAAGCCGCAATCGAGCTTCCGCTTGACTTGGTCGTAGACGCTGCCGGACACACAGACATCTCCTGCCCCGGCCATTGCCTGGAGCCGCACTGCGACAATGACGCCGTCGCCGAACAGATCGCCGTCCTCGACAACGACATCGCCCAGATTGATGCCGATATGCAGGTAGATTCTCCGGTCGGCGGTCACACCCTCGTTTGCGGCCGCCATCCGCTTCTGAAGGTCCACGGCGCATGACACGGCGTTCACCGCGCTTCCGAACTCGACCAGAACGCCATCACCCATCACTTTCACAATACGGCCATGACGGTCGCGGACGAGTGGTTCGAGGATTTCCTTCCTCGTCCTCCTTAAAGCGGCCAACGTTCCTTGCTCGTCCAGGTCCAGAAGTCGACTGTAGCCCACCACGTCGGCAGCCAATATGGCGGCAAGGCGGCGTTGGGCGCGTTCTTCGGCCATTTCGCGTTGCTTTCATTGAAAGCAGAAAAGCGAATTTTATGCCGCCCATTTCAAAAGTCTATCAGGTTGACTTCGAGGCTCGATCGCCAAGCAGCTACATAGGGTGATCGCGCCTGTCGATTGTCCCCACTGGGGCCACGACTTGCGCTTGGGGCTCGTCTTGGAGAAGGTCAGCAAGGGGTCAGTGCCGAGTGCCGCGAATGTCGGCTATCGCGCAGTGAAATGGGCTGACGAAGGGCAGCTCAGGGTCAACTTGCGTCGTCAGGGCTCTCGGCGTCAAAGGTCCGAGAGGGTTCGAAGTCGGTCGTTCAGAGTGATTGCGTTTTGACTCCAGAGCGCCGCGCGTCATTGGACGCGCAAAGGACGCTATAACACTTTGAATTTGCATGATCCTTTCCGAACCGGAGGTCAGCGCAGCAAAACCATGCCGGTTTCCGGGTGTCATGCCCTAAGGCAGCCTAAACCGGTATTCCGTCACGTGATGGTAGATCTGGCCCGGCCACAGCGTGGCTTGCGGGAAATACGGCCGGTTGGGCGCATCCGGCCAGATTTGCGGTTCCAGGCAGAAGCCTGAAAAAGGCTTGTACTGGCGGCCGCCCAAACCAGGCGAAGACGGCGCCAGATACTGGCCGGTATAGAGCTGGACGCCCGGCTCGGTGGTCCAGAGCTCCATCTCGACGCCGGAATTCGCGCCTTGCGCCCATGATGCCTGCTTCAGCGGCCCGCGCGTCGAGGCAAGGCAGAAATTCTGGTCGTAGGGGAGCTGTTCGCCCTCGGTCTCCATGCGCAGCGGCCGCGCCTGGCGAAAGTCGAAAGGTGTGCCGTCGACCGGCTTGACCGTGCCTGTCGGAATCAAATCGGCGTCGACAGGAATATAGGCGCCGGCATTCAGCATCAGCCGGTGGTCGAGAATGTCGCCGGCGCCGCCGTCATCCAGGTTGAAATAGGAATGCTGGGTGAGGTTGCAGAGCGTCGGCTCCTCGCAGGTGGCGGTCAGTTCGATGCTGAGCGTGCCGGGGATCTTCAGCCGGTAGGTGCAGGTCACGTCGAGCGCGCCGGGAAAGCCCATCGTGCCGTCGGGGTCATGCAGGGTCAGCGTGACAAAATCCCTGCCATGCAGCGAAACCGCCCAGGCTCGTCGCGAAAAACCTTGCGAACCGCCATGCAGCGTATGCTTTTCGAGGAAATTGCGCTCGGTCTGGTAGCGTTTGCCGGCAAGCGTAAAGCGGCCGTCGCGGATACGGTTGGCGTAGCGCCCGACGACAGTGCCGAAGAAGGCCTTATCCGTCTCATAGTACTGGAAACGATCATACCCGAGCACCAATGGCGCCTCGTGCCCGGCCAGGTGCAGATCCTGGATGATCGCGCCCAGGCCGATAATGTTGGCGGTAAGGCCGCCGCCACGGATGGTGAAACGGCGGACTTCCTCGCCCGCCTGCGTCGTGCCGAAAACCTCGCCGTCCTTCATCGCCATGCTCGCAAGTTCGTTGCTCGATCGACGCCAGCCTGGCCTTTCCGAAGCGGCCCAGGATCGTTTTCGGTATTACCGTATGAGGCTTCTAGAGACCAAGTCCGCCGATGCAGACATATTTGGTGTCGAGATAATCCTCGATGCCCTGATGGCCGCCTTCCTTGCCGAGGCCCGATTCCTTGACGCCGCCGAACGGCGCCTCAGGCGTGGTGATGAGCCCTTCATTGACCCCGACCATGCCGTATTTCAACCCTTCCATGACCCGGAAGGCGCGGCCGAGATCGCCGGTGTAGAAATAGGCGGCCAGCCCGAACTCGGTATCGTTGGCGAGTCCTACGGCCTCTTCCTCGGTCTCGAACTTGAACACCGGCGCCACCGGGCCAAAGATTTCTTCCTTCATGAAGCGCATCTTCGGCGTGGCATTGGCGATCACCGTCGGCTGGAAGAACGAGCCGCCGAGCGCGTGGCGCTTGCCGCCGGCGACGATCTTGCCGCCTTTGGCAGTAGCGTCGGCAATCAGCTCCTCGACCTTCTCCACCGCCTTCTCATCGATCAGCGGTCCCTGCTGGACACCGTCTTCGAGGCCGGAACCGACCTTCAGCCCGTTGCTCGCAGTAGCCAGCTTTTCGACGAACCGGTCATAGATGCCGGCCTGCACCAGGAAGCGGTTGGTGCAGACGCAGGTCTGGCCGGAATTGCGGTATTTGGCGGTGATGGCGCCAGCGACGGCCCGATCGAGATCGGCGTCGTCGAAAACGATGAACGGCGCATTGCCGCCGAGCTCCATCGACACTTTCTTGACGGTCACCGACGACTTCTGGATCAGGATCTTGCCGACCTCGGTCGAGCCGGTGAAGGTGATCTTCTTGACCAGCGGATTGGCACAGATCTCGTCGCCGATCTCGCCGGCGGCGCCGGTCAGGATGTTGATCACGCCTTTGGGGAAGCCGACTTCTTCGGCAAGCGCGCCCCAGGCAAGCCCGGAATAAGGCGTCTGCGACGCCGGCTTGACCACGGCCGTGCAGCCGGCGGCAAGCGCCGGGCCGAGCTTGCGGGCCAGCATCGAGGATGGAAAATTCCATGGCGTGATGGCGGCGATGACGCCGACCGACTCCTTGGTCACCAGGATGCGGCGGTCCGCCCAGGGTGACGGAACGACGTCGCCATAGGTGCGGCGGCCCTCTTCGGCGAACCACAATATGTAGGACGCGGCCGAGCCGATCTCGCCCTTCGATTCGAACAGCGACTTGCCCTGCTCGATGGTCAGCAGTTCGGCCAGCACGTCCTGATTGTCCATCATCGCGTCGTGCAGCTTGCGCAACAGCTTCGAGCGTTCGAGCGCGGTGGTCTTGCGCCATGTCTTGAAGGCAGCGTCGGCGGCCTCGATGGCGCGGCGGGTCTCGGCCTTGCCCGACTTCGGCACGGTGCCGATCTTGAGGCCGGTGGCAGGGTTGTTGACGTCGACCGTCTGGCCTGAATCGGCCTGCACCCATTCGCCATTGATGAGATTGGCCTGCCGCATGAAATGGCTGGTTTTCTGAAGCATGATCTCGCCTCCGTTCGGCACCTGGCGGGCCGGTCGCTGATTTCGTGAATGGACGTGCGCGATAGCATCGCTAGAGCCACTGCTCTTAGCCCAGGGCAAGCCCCGCAAGCAATCACAAGATGGCATATAGGGTTTAGGCCAGCCAAAGCGAGAGCGATCCCGCCGGGCTCCTATCCAAAAATATGGACGACCACTGTCAGCCAAAACGCAGTGGTCACGACCGCACTGGCGGTGGCGATGGTCATCTGGTTCGATGCCAGCGCCTGGCCGGTGTTGAACTGCACGGCAATGAGATAGGAATTGATGCCGGACGGCAACGCCGCAACCATGACCGCCACTTTGGCGGTCAATGGCGGCAGGCCGATCAGCCAGACCAGGCAAAGAACCAGTGCTGGCATCAGGAACAGTTTCAGCGCCGACAGCGCCAGCGCCGGGCGGACATTGCCGGAAATACCGAAACGGCGCAGGCTTAGCCCCATGGCAAACAGCGCCACCGGGGCGGCCGTGCCGGCCAGCGCGTCGCTCAACCGCGTCGCAAGCGCTGGCAGCGGCGTACCGGTGAAGCGCCACGCGAGCCCGGCCAGTATGCCGATGATCAGCGGGTTGATGAATACCCTCCTGAGAAAGCTCGTGATGACGCGGAGCGGATGCACAGGCTCGCTGCCGCCGCGGCCGAACATTTCGAACAGGATGATCGAGGCCATCATCATCACCGGCAGGTGAATGGAAACCAGCAGCGACAGCACTTCGAACCCGGCCGGGCCGAACACGCCGATGATGAAGGGAGCACCGAGCAGGACGACATTGGAATAGGACGACGACACGCCGCCGACGACGCCGGCGCGTGCGTCTCGTCCGAAGATGCGCGTAATGACCAGATGGCCGGCAGCCCAGGTAAGCGCCACCGCTGCGAAATAGGCGCCCCACAGCGACCACGGCGCCACGCCGTGGAAATCCGCCTTTATCATGGTCTGGAACAGCAAAAGCGGCATTGCCACGTTGATGGCGAATTCGGATACGCCCTCGCCGCTCGCCGGCTTCAAATAGCCGGTCAACCCGGCAAGATAGCCGAGCCCGACGAGACTGAAGACGAAGAGGACGGTTTCGGTAAGCGGAGACATTTTTGCCGTGATAGGCGAGCCCTGATCGCGGCGCAATCGCCCTTCCCTCGCGAATGTACCAGCCAACAATCCGGCCGCTCGGATCTTGCCCGAATTTGCTCATGGTTGGATGGCAGCGCTATACAGGGTTGTCGGGGGACACGCGGCGAATGGGCCTTGTCGGAAATCAGCACTTCTTCAAGCAGGCGTGGCTGACGGCTTTCGTCGCCGCCCTGCTCTGTCTCGTGGTGACCTCGACTCATGCCGCGGAGCCAGCAAGCCTCAAGGGCGTGGCGCTGATCGTCGGCCAGTCGAAATACCGGCACATAACGGCTCTTCCCAACCCCGCCAACGACGCCCGCGACATCGCCAAGTTGCTGACCGATCTCGGCTTCGACGCGCGCAGCGTCACCGACCGCGACGCGGCAAAGCTGAAGCGTGATCTCGAGCGTTTCGCCGAGGATGCCGAGGACGCCGACGTCGCCTTGATCTACTATTCCGGCCACGGCATCGAGGCCGGCGGCGAAAACTATCTGGTGCCGGTCGACGCCGACGTTTCTTCATTGAAGGACGCCGATCAGGCCCTGGTGCCGATCTCCGCCGTCATGGACGAATTGAAGACGACCGTGCCGGTAACGATCATGCTGCTCGATGCCTGCCGCACCAACCCGTTTCCGGCGGACGCGGTGCTGCGCCGGACGCCCACGGCCTCGGCCTCGCCGATCGGCGCCGGCGGACTGGAGCCGGTGCGCGGCGCCAAGGCACTGGCGGACGCGACCGCGACGGAAAATCTGGGAACGGTGATCGGCTTTGCCGCCGAGCCGGGGCGGCCGGCACTCGACGGTATCGTCGGCGAAAACAGCCCCTACGCAGCGGCACTTCTGCGCCATCTCGCGGCGATGAAGGGCACGGAGTTCGGCTCGGTCATGCGCATGGTGACCGAGGAGGTCTATCTCGACACCAAGGCAAAGCAGCGGCCATGGGTCAATGAAAGCCTGCGCCGGCTGCTCTATTTCGGCGTAGCACCGCAGGAACCGACCGGCGACGACGGGCTGATCACCGGCGAGCGGCGGCAATTGCTGCTGACGATTGCCGAGTTGCCGGACCCCAAGCGGGCACAGGTGGAACTGGCCTCGCTGCAGGACGGCGTGCCGCTCGACGCGCTTTATGGCGTGCTGAAGGCGCTCGGCACCGAAAAGATGCCGGAAGACCCCACCGACCTGCAAAAGCTGCTCGACGCCCAGGCCGAGCGCCTGAAGAAGATGATTTCCGAGCGCGACGCGCTGCGCACCGACGACCCCGAGATAAGCCGCCTCGTCGCCTCGGCCGACAAGGCCATAGGCCAGGGCGCCATCGTCACCGCGCGCAACTTCCTCGACCAAGCGGTGGGCCGGGTCGAGCAGGCCAGCGGCGCCGTCGACCAGGCGGAGGAATTGGTCAGGCAAAAACGTCTTGCCGACGCGGCGATTTATACCAGGCGCGCCGACGCTTCGGCGCTGGTCTTCGACTATCTGTCGGCCGCCAACGATTACGGCAAGGCCTTCTCGCTGGTCGAGAAACGGGACGACAGACTGCGCTGGAACTACAAGAACCAGGAGGCGGAAGCGCTGAATGCCCATGGCAATGCCACCGGCGACAGGCAAGCGCTGCAGCGCGCCATCGACGCCTACCGCGTCATCCTGAATTTCATCCCCAATGGCGAGCAGAACCGCGACTGGGCGATCACCCGCAACAACATGGCGGTGGTGCTGCAGACGATCGGCGAGCGCGAGCGCGAAACCGACCGGCTGGAAGAGGCAGCGAAGATCTTTCGCGATTCGCTTGTCGTGTTCGAGCGCGAGAAGGACGACCTCAACTGGGCCGCCGCCCAGAACAACCTGGCCAATGTGCTGCTTAAGATCGGCGAGCGCGAGAGCGACCCGAAACGCCTGAACGAGGCGGTGGTGGCGATGCGCGCCACGCTGGAGAAGCGTCCGCGGGACAAAGTCCCGCTGGACTGGGCCGCCTCGCAAAACAATCTCGGCCTTGCGCTTTATGCGCTTTCGGAACGGGAACCGAATGGCGAGCGCCTGACCGAGGCCGAGACTGCCTACCGGCTGGCGCTTGAAGAGTACACGCGCGAAAAAGCACCCGTTCAGTGGGCGATGCTTCAGAACAATCTGGGCAACACGCTGGTGTCTCTCGGCACGCAACGCAACGACAAGGCGAAAATCGACGAAGCGGCCGATGCCTTTCGCGCTGCGCTCAAGATCCGCACCCGCGCCACCTTTCCGGTCTCCTGGGCGACCAGCCGCCTTAATCTCGGCAACGCGCTGAGCAGTGCTGCTCGTTTCGATCTCGGCACCGGCCTGCTCGAAGAGGCGGCTGCCGCCTACGGCGATGCGCTGACCATCTTCACCCGCCAGCGCTTTCCGATGGATTGGGCTTCCGCTGAGAACAATCTCGGCTCGATCTACCAGACGCTCGGCCAGCGCACCCGCGATGCTGCCAGGCTTGAGCAATCGGCCGCCGCATACCGGGCGGCACGGCGCGTCTATACCAAGAAGGGCTTTCCGCTCGACTGGGCGATGACCCACTATAATCTCGGCAACACGCTGCAACTGCTCGGCGGCGTGACCGACAAGCCGGTGCACTACGAAGACGCGATCGAGGCCTATCGCGATGCACTGCGCGAATACAAGCGCGAGACGACGCCGCGGCAATGGGCGCTGGCGCAGGCCGGCCTCGGCTCGGCGCTGCAATGGCTGAGCATGAGCGAGGCCGATCCCGGCAAACTGGCCGCTTCTATCGCCGCGCGCCGGGCGGCGCTACAGGTGCTGACCTTCGAGACCTCCCCCGTCGATTGGGCAAACGCGCAGAACGGCATCGGCATGAGCCTGATCAATCTCGGCAATCTCGAACGGACCGGCAGATATCTGGACGACGCCGAAGCCGCCTTCGAGGCGACGCTCAAGGTCTTCACCCGCGAAGGCCAGCCGATGCAATGGGCCTTCGAGCAGAACAATCTCGGCGACGTCCACTGGAACCGCGGCAGCTATGGCGGCGGCAATGCCGAATACCAAAAGGCGATCGAATTCTTCGAGAACGCCAAGCAAGGCTTTACCGAAGCCGGCTACACACTCCCCATCCCGCTGACCGACCGCAAGATCGATCTGGTGAAGAAGCAGATAGCGAAGAAATAGGCGTCTCGGCCGCAGGTTGCACTCGGCTTGTCTTTCAGCCGGCTTTGCCGTCCCTATATGCCGGTCACCGGGGACCTGCCTGCCGGTCACCCGAAAGGATGTCTGATGCTTCGATTTGTGCTGGCGCTGCTGTTGCTTGCCGTTTCCGCCACAGCCCATGCGACGGAAGCCGGCTGGGCGCTGCTCCGCGACGGCGGGCATGTGGTCCTGCTTCGCCATGCCATGGTCACCGGCACCACCGATGCGGCCAATTTCGACCTCGGCAAATGCGCGACCCAGGTCAATCTCTCTGAGCGCGGCAAGCAACAGGCGCGCAAGATCGGCGCGCTGTTTGGCGCCCGCGCCGCACCGGTCGAGCGCGTGCTGTCCAGCCGCTATTGCCGCTGCCTCGAGACCGCCCGCATCGCTTTCGAAAGCGAGCCGGAGCCGTTCGCACCGCTTGACCTGCTGAAGACCGACGAAAAGGAAAAGGCCGACCAAATTGCCGCGATCCTTGCCGAGATCCGCGGCTATTCCGGCTCCGACAATCTGGTCATGGTCACGCATCTCGAAAACATCCAGGAATTGACCGGGATCTCGCCGCGTGAAGGCGAGGCGGTGGTCGTCGAGCCGCAGGGCGACGGCCTGCGAGTACTCGGCCGCGTCACTTTCTGACTGCGCCGGAGCCGGTTGAAGCGTTCGCTAGTAGTGAAATCTAGCGTTTGGTACCTTAAGCGGAATACCGGTTCCGACCCGCGATGAGGTCTTGATCGAGTCCAAGGTCGACATTGACCCTTAGTCAGGACCAACGAGCGCTTTCAACGAAAGCGAATGCGATGGTACGTCTCATTAGGCCTTCCGAGCCGTGACAACGGGCGAGGTTTTCGTCCTCTACTTTGCCGGCCGGAGCCTCAGCGGCCGAAAAAAGGCCCGGATGTCCTCGACCAGGAGTTCGGGTTGCTCAATCGCCGCGAAATGTCCTCCTTTCGGCATGTCGGTCCAGCGCTCGACACGGAAGACTCGTTCGACCCAGGAGCGAGGTGGCATAGGGAGCTCTCGAGGGAAGACTGCAACGCCGAGGGGCGGTGTTATTCGCTCCCTTGGCCCGAAGATCAGGGGGCAGAGCCGGTTCTCTTTGTAAATCCGGAGCGAGGCCTCGATCGTGTTACCGAACCAGTAGAGCGAGATGTCGGTAAGCAGCGTGTCTAGAGGGATGGCGCGTTCGAGTTCGCCTTCGCAGTCGCTCCAACTGCGGAACTTCTCGGCAATCCATGCGGCTAGCCCGATTGGGGAATCTGTCAGTGCAAAGGCTAGCGTCTGGGGCTTGGTCCCCTGCAGAAAAGCGTAGGCCCCCTCCGTCGCGACGAAATTCGCCGCACTGTCGAGGAATGCCTTCTCCTCCGGCGTGACAGGTGGGTCGCCGCGACCGAGGGTCGGGCGGAAACTGCCCGGAATGTAATTCAGGTGCAATCCGATAAGGTCCTCCGGGTAAAGCTGAGCGAGCCAGGTCGAGACGCCGGCGCCGATGTCGCCACCTTGTGCGGCGAAGCGATCATATCCCAGTTCGCGCATCAGCCCCCGCCACAGCTTCGCGACATGCTTTGAGCTAACGCCGGCTTGACGCGGCGGGGACGAGAAGCCGAAACCCGGAAGCGACGGTGCGACGACATCGAAGGCGTCATCGGCATCCCCGCCGTATTTGGCAGGTTCCGTGAGCAGCGGAATGACATGCTCGAACTCGGCGAAGGAGCCGGGCCAGCCATGAGTGAGGATCAACGGCAAGGGCGATGACCCCTTTCCTTTCTGGTGAACGAAATGGATGTCGCACCCGTCTATCGTGACCCTAAACTGAGGCAACAGGTTCAGACGTTTTTCGTGATCGCGCCACCTGAAATCGTATTCCCAGTAACGTGAAAGCTTTCTGAGGAAATCAACGTCAGTACCGTCCTCCCATCCGTATGCGAAGATCGACGACGGCCATCTTGTCGCTTGGATACGACGCTGGAGGTACTCGATCTGTTCATCCGGGATGTGGATGTGGAAGGAATGCATGACCACGGGTGTTGCTCCGATCAGCGGCGAAGAATTGTCCCATCAAGGCACAGAACGAAGGAAAACTCACTGAGCGACCGCTTTGTCCGCTACTTGCTCGTTCCCATCTACGAGACGAAGGTAACATTCCACCGTTGGTGGCAATTCGTTCAAGTTACCCGGCGTCAGATTTTCACCGCTACCAGCCAAGCGTCGACATGGAGCTTCCATCCCTCGATCATGTCCGCGAACGCGTCCTCCGTCAGTTCGGACAGATACGATGCTCCTGCCGGGCTCAGGCAGTGAACGCATAGGTAATCGACGCCTCCGTGCCTCCGTTAGTGGTCGGTCGGCAGGCCACCTCGACAATCCGACACGCGAATCCGGCGTAACGCGAACATAGCGGATGCGGTGCGCCAGCCGCCCACCCATGCTCATGTCGCCATGCTTAGCCAAGGCCTTGAGCACCTTCACCAATCGTTTTTCCAGGCGCACCCGGTCTGCACGCGTTCTATGGTCATAGATCTTCGTGGTACATTGGTACACGCAATGACCAGAGATGGGACGGTTTCGGCATATCGCCGGGAGGAGTTGCCAGCGACCCCTATTGCTCTGCCAGAACAGCAATCCCAGTTGCCGCCGGCGCATCAGGCCTTTTCCTGCCCGGAAAAACCGATTAGACAGCCCAAAACACATGCGGACAGATTCCGCCCGCAATCGAAGGAAAAGCCCTTGTCCACCACGTTCGACAAAGTCGCCAAGATTATCGCCGACACCAGCGAGATCGACATCGAGACGATCACGCCCGAAAGCCACACCATCGACGATCTCGGCATCGACAGCCTCGACTTCCTCGACATCGTCTTTGCCATCGACAAGGAATTCGGCATCAAGGTGCCGCTGGAAAAGTGGACGCAGGAGGTCAATGACGGCAAGGCGTCGACCGACGACTATTTCGTCATGAAGAACCTGTGCGCCAAGATCGACGCGCTCGTCGCCGCCAAGAACGCCACGTAAGCACAGCGCTTGACGCGCCTTCACCCGAACAGCCGCCCATGAACCCCCACGACGTCGTCATATCAGGCATCGGCCTAGTCTCGTCGCTGGGCGAGGGTCCGGATGCGCATTGGCAAAAGCTCGTCCAGCCGCGCCTTGAGCCGGTTCTGGAGGCCTCGCGCTTCTCGCCCTATACAGTCCACCCGCTGCCGGAGGTCGACTGGAACCTGCAGATCTCCAAGCGTGGCGACCAGCGGCAGATGGAGACCTGGCAGAGGCTCGGCACCTATGCGGCCGGCCTTGCGCTCGATGATGCCGGCATCAAGGGCAATGACGAACTCTGCGCGACCATGGACATGGTGGTGGCCGCCGGCGGCGGCGAGCGCGACGAAGCGGTCGACGCGGCCATTCTCGCGGCATCGGAAAGCCGCAATGACCGCGACGTGCTGCTCAACGAGAAGCTGACCACGGAATTGCGCCCGACGCTGTTTCTGGCACAGCTTTCCAACCTGCTCGCCGGCAACATCTCGATTGTCCACAAGGTGACGGGGTCGTCGCGCACCTTCATGGGCGAGGAAGGTGCGGGCGTCGCCGCCGTCGAGACCGCGGCCGCGCGCATCCGTTCCGGTCAGTCGACGCATATACTGGTCGGCGGCGCTTTCCAGACCGAACATTCCGACATGCTGCTCGGCTATGAACTGGCCGGCTACCTGCATCGCGGTCCGTGGCGGCCGGTCTGGCAGAGGCAAGGTGCCGAGGGCGGCGGCGTGGTGACCGGATCCGGCGGCGCGTTTCTCGTCCTGGAGCAGCGCGAGCACGCGACAAGCCGTGGCCGGAAGATCTATGCGGAACTTGGCCCGGTCCTGTCCGGTCGCGCCAGGCGCCGGCGGGGCGAACTCGATGGAGAGATCGCCATGCTGCTGAAGCAAGCCGCATTGCCGGACGGCGAGTTGCTGGCGATCTCCGGCGCTTCGGGCGCCCATGCCGCGACCGCCGCCGAGAAATCGGCGCTCGAGGCCAATCCGGCGATCGCCGCACGCGGCTTTTCGACGCTCACCGGCCACATGAAGGAAGCGCAGTTCCCCTTCGCCGTCGCGCTGGCGGCCCTGGCTGTCGACCGCGAGGCCGCCTACCCTGTCTTCGACGCCACAGTCGAAAAACCGTTTGCCGGCGTCCCGAAGACCGTCCTTGCAACGGCGATCGGCTATCACCAATTCGAGGGCATGGCGCTGATCAAAGCCGCCTAGAGCATCGGACCGAAAACGTGACGCGGTTTTCGGGCGATCCGATGCTCCAAGAGAAACAGGTTTTTGGACAACAAATGGCCAATCTGAACGACCACATGGGCAGGCCGATCGTCGCCGTCACCGGCATCGGCGTGGTGACCTCGCTCGGTGTCGGCAAGGCCGATAATTGGGCGGCGCTGACATCCGGCAAGTCCGGCATCCATCCGATCACCCGCTTCCCGGTCGATCATCTCAACACCCGCATCTCCGGCATGGTCGATTTCCTGCCGTCGAGTTCCAAGGGCGCCAGTCTCCTCACCTATGAGCTTGCCGAAACCGCGGCCCAGGAAGCGATGTCTGAGGCAGGCCTCGATGCCGGCGATTTCGGCGGACCGCTTTTCCTCGCTTCGCCGCCGGTCGAACTCGACTGGAGCGAGCGCTTTTCGCTCTACAATTCCGACACGCACGATACCGGTGCAGAGAGGCTCCTGCGGGTGGCGCGCGGCCTGAGGGAACTCGACATTTTCGAGACCACCCAGTTCGGTTCGATCGCCGACCGGCTTGCCGATCGTTTCGGCACGCGCGGCCTGCCGATCACGCTGTCGACCGCCTGCGCCTCGGGCGCCACGGCGATCCAGCTCGGCGTCGAGGCGATCCGCCGCGGCGAATGCGACCGGGCGCTGTCGATCGGCGCCGACGGATCGGCAACCGCGGAGGCGCTGATCCGCTTCTCGCTTCTGTCGGCGCTCTCCACCCATAACGACATCCCCGAAAAGGCATCCAAGCCGTTCTCCAAGGATCGCGACGGCTTCGTGCTGGCCGAAGGCTCGGGCGCCCTTGTGCTGGAATCGCTGGAGGCAGCACTTGCCCGCGGCGCCACCATTCTCGGCATATTGCGCGGCTGCGGCGAAAAGGCCGACGACTTCCATCGCACCCGCTCCAAGCCGGACGGTTCGCCGGCGATCGCGGCGGTGCGCGCCGCCCTTGCCGATGCCGGCCTGAGCGAGGACGGGATCGATTATGTCAACGCCCATGGCACCTCGACGCCCGAAAACGACAAGATGGAGCATTTGTCGCTGTCGACGGTGTTCGGCGAGCGTATCTCGTCAATGCCGGTCTCGTCGAACAAGTCGATGATCGGCCATACCCTATCGGCAGCCGGTGCCGTCGAGGCTGCATTTTCGCTGATGACGATGCGCGAAAGCGTCATTCCGCCGACCATCAACTACGACAATCCCGACCCGGCGATCGTGCTCGACGTGGTGCCGAACACCAAGCGCAACGCCGAGGTCGGCACGGTCCTGTCGAACTCCTTCGGCTTCGGCGGCCAGAACACCTGCCTTGTCATGGCGCGGGAACCGGTCTAAGCGACCGTTCCGCTCTAGCACTGTTGTCGTGCGCATGGTCCTTTCCGAAACGGTTCTCGGGTCATGCGCAACCTGGGATCTGGCATGCGCGCATTGCAACTTATCGAGGATCGCCGGCTTGAAACGGTGGACCTGCCACCACCGCCGCCGCCTTCGCTCGGCGAGGTGACGCTGTGCATCAAGGCCGTGGCGCTGAACCACATCGACGTCTGGGGCTGGCGCGGCATGGCTTTTGCCAAGCGCAAGCTGCCGCTGGTCGTCGGCGCCGAGGCTTCCGGCGAGGTCGAGGCGGTCGGCCCCGGCGTTTCCAGCCTTGTGCCCGGGCAATTGGTGTCGATCTACGGTGCCCGCACCTGCGGTCTTTGCCGCGCCTGCCGCGAAGGCCGCGACAATCTCTGCGAGCATGTTTCGGGCGTGCACGGCTTCCATCTCGACGGCTTTGCGCAGGAAAAGATCAACCTGCCGGCGCGCCTTCTGGTCCCCGCGCCGCCCGGCGTGAGCGAGATCGGCGCGGCGGTGGCGCCGGTTACCTTCGGCACGGTCGAGCATATGCTGTTCGACAATGCCCGGCTGCAGCCCGGCGAGACGATACTGGTCCATGCCGGCGGCTCCGGCATCGGCTCAGCCGCCATTCAGCTGGCCAAGAAGATGGGCTGCACGGTCATCACCACCGTCGGCTCGAACGAAAAGATCGACAAGGCCAAGGCGCTCGGCGCCGACCACGTCATCAATTACCGCGACGACCGCTTCGAAGGCGTCGTGCGCAAGCTGACGAAGAAGAGGGGCGTTGACGTGGTGTTCGAGCATGTCGGCGCCGACACCTTTGCCGCTTCGATGCTGTGCCTGAAACGCGGCGGACGGCTCGTCACCTGCGGCTCGACCTCCGGCGTGTCGACGCAGATCAATTTGATGCAATTGTTCCAGCAGCAGCTGAAGCTGCTCGGCTCGTTCGGCTGCCGCATGGAAAACATGGCCGACGCCATGCAGAAGATGGCGGCAGGTCTGGTGGCGCCGGTGATCGACACCGAGGTCGGTTTCGACGGCATCGATGCCGCGCTGAAGCGCATGGAGGGCCGCGACGTGTTCGGCAAGATCATCCTGCGCGTCGGCTGAGAATGATCGGCAACGCTTTCAGGAAGATCCGCAGGGACCTGGGATTCCGCTATGGCAGGCGGCTTCGCCAGTTCAACTACTGGCTGGTCGCGCGGGTTGCGATGATCATCATCTCCGCGCTGCGGCTGCTGCCGCCCGACCGGGCGCTCAATTTCGCCGACCGCGCCGCCCGCCGCATCGGCCCTTGGGTGCAGCGCCATCAAGTTGCTGTCGACAATCTGCGCAAGGCCTATCCGGAAAAAAGCGATGCCGAGATCGAGGCGATCGCTTCCGATATGTGGGGCAACATGGCTCGCCTCGCCGCCGAATATATCTTCCTCGATGCCCTATTCGACTATGATCCCGCTGCGACAAAGCCGGGCCGCGTCGAGGTCAAGGGCGAGCAGCATTTCGTGCGCATCGCCGGCGAGGACAAGCCGCATATCGTCTTTACCGGGCATCTCGGCAATTTCGAGCTGCTGCCTGTCGCGGCCGCCACTTTCGGCATGAACATCACGGCACTGTTTCGCCCGCCCAACAATCCTTACCTAGCCGATTACATCCTCTCGACCCGCCGCTCGAGCATGGGATCGCTGCTGCCGTCTTCGACCGGCGCCTCGTTCGCGCTTGCGGCCGTCCTCGAGAAAGGCGGCAATATCGGCGTGCTGGTCGACCAGAAATTCACGGGCGGGCTCGAAACGACGTTCTTCGGCCGCCCCTGCGAGAGCAACCGGGTTCTCGGCACCCTGGCGCGGCACTATGACTGCGATGTCTATCCGGCGCGCTGCGTGCGCCTGCCGAACAATCGTTTCCGGCTCGAGATCGAGGACAAGCTCACCTTGCCGCGCACCGCAGGCGGCAATGTCGACGTCCCCGCCACCACTCAGCTTCTCAACGATGTGGTCGAGCGCTGGGTGCGCGAAGACCCTGGCCAGTGGATGTGGTTCCACAAGCGCTGGGAGATCAGCAAGCGCAGAAAGCGGCGGCCGTTGAAATTGCGCGACAAAGCCGCCTGAGCGGAAATCATAGCAAACATTTTCCGCTACTGACGTATTTTGTTCTTGCTTTGTGCCGGCAGCTATGCTACTAACTTCGGTATGGTGCTACTTGGCGCCGACGAACCTGCCGCTCCGGCGGGTTTTTTATTTTCGGGCCCAGTGACAGGCCTAATTCGTCACCAGGATCCGCGTGTTGCCGAAGCCGGCTTTGCGCACCATCGAATAGAAGGCCGCGGCGTTGCTGGGGTGGAGGCGCACACAGCCATGCGATGCCGGGCGCCCCAATTGCCGGACGGCACCGGTGCCGTGGATGGCATAGCCGCCGCGGAAGAACACCGAATAGGGCATCGGCGACATATCGTATTTGCGCGAATACCACATCCTGGCCGTCCGCTGCGGACGATAGCTGCCGCGCGGCGTGATGTAGCCTTTGCGGGCGGTGGAAACGCTCCACCGGTAATACGAAAGCCCGTATCTTACCGTCATCGTCTGTGAGGAAATATCAATGTTCGCGACCAGGCTGGCCGCCCGGCCCTCGAACGACGAACCGAACAGCATCGCTACCAATGCTGCTGCCATGAGAACAGTGTTTTTCATGCGATCAAACCCCTTTGATGCCCCTTGCCTGCCTGCCCTCACGCTGTTCTCCAGCATTTTGATGGCAAGCCAGCGAGCTAACACCTACTCCCTGACGATTTCACCAATCCAAAGCAGCGAATTTGAACGATTTCCCGCAATAGTTGCCGTAACGACACGCAATCGCCTCGCAATTCGCCATCGGGCTTGCAAAACCGCCTCATCCGCTGCTCAATTCGCCGAATGAACGAACCGAACGAACGGCTCCTCAAGGCGATCGATGACCGAGCCGATGATCTGGTTGCGCTGGCCGCGGATCTGATCCGCTTTCCGACCATCAACCCGCCCGGCGAAGCCTATCAGCCGTGTGCCGAATTTATCGGCGCGCGGCTGAAGAAGCGCGGTTTTGAGATCGAATTCATCCGTGCCGAAGGCACGCCCGGCGACACTGACCGTTATCCGCGCGTCAACGTCGTCGCCCGCTTCGATGGCCGCGCGCCGGGTGCTTGCGTGCACTTCAATTCGCATATCGACGTGGTCGAGCCCGGCGACGGCTGGAGCCTCGATCCGTTCGCCGGCATCGTCAGGGATGGCAAGGTCTATGGCCGCGGTGCCTGCGACATGAAAGGTGGGCTTGCCGCCTCGATCATCGCCGCTGAAGCCTTCATGGAGGTCTTTCCCGATTTTCCCGGCGCCATCGAGATTTCGGGGACGGTCGACGAGGAGTCCGGCGGCTTTGGCGGCGTCGCCCATCTGGCCAAGCTCGGCTATTTCTCCAGGCCGAAGGTCGACCACGTCATCATTCCCGAGCCGCTCAACAAGGACCGCATCTGCCTCGGCCATCGCGGCGTCTGGTGGGCGGAGATCGAGACCAAAGGCGAGATCGCGCACGGCTCGATGCCGTTCCTCGGCGACAATGCGGTACGCCATATGGGCGCCGTGCTGCGGGCCTTCGAGGACGAATTGTTTCCGGTGCTCGACCGCAAAATGACGCGCATGCCGGTCGTGCCCGAAGGCGCAAAACGCTCGACCATGAACATCAACTCGATCCATGGCGGCCAGACGGAGGATTTCCGGCCCGGCCTGCCCTCGCCCAACGTGCCTGATTCCTGCCGGCTGACCATCGACCGCCGTTTCCTGCTCGAAGAGGATCTCGGCACGGTCAAAAGCGAAGTGATCGATATCCTCGAGCGGCTGAAGCGCGAGCGCAAGAAATTCGATTACGAAATCCGCGATCTGATGGAAGTGCTGCCGCTGATGACCGAGCGCGACGCACCGGTGGTGAAGGCGGTCGCGCAAGGCATCATGGAGATATTCGACCGCGAGCCGGATTACGTGATCTCGCCCGGCACCTACGACCAGAAACACGTCGCCCGCATCGGCCACATCTATGACTGCATCGCTTATGGGCCGGGCATTCTCGACCTTGCCCACCGACCCGACGAATGGGTCGGCATTGCCGATATGCTGGACTCGGCAAAGGTGATGGCCATCGGCCTCGGCGTTCTGCTGAGGGGGGCCGGCCCGCAATGATCCGGCCATGGGCGGAAAAACATTCCTCCCGGCGGCGGCGGACGGTACGAAACGCAATTTACTCGGCGGCGAATTCACGCTTCTATCCGCCGGGTTTCAGCACGTGTTTTAGCATATGGGGAGTTGCACGATGAAATTGTGGAAAACCATTCTGGCCGCAGCGGCGCTGGCGTTGGCCGCCGGAACCTCGGCGATGGCCGCGCGAACTGACCTGGTCATCGGCATTCCGCTCGAACCCCCGCATCTCGATCCGACCGCGGGTGCCGCGGCTGCGATCGACGAGGTGCTCTACGCCAATGTCTTCGAGGGCCTGACCCGCATCGGACCGAACGGCGAAGTGCTGCCCGATCTCGCCGAAGGCTGGAGCATTTCCGACGACGGCAAGGTCTACACTTTCAAGCTGCATACAGGCGTGAAATTCCATGACGGCAGCGACTTCAACGCCGACGACGTGAAATTCTCGCTCGATCGTGCCCGCGCCGACAATTCCGTCAACGCGCAAAAGGGCCTGTTCGCCGCCATCGGCAAGGTCGAGGTCGTCGATCCCGCGACGGTGACGGTCACGCTGAAGAACCCGCAAGGCTCGTTCCTTTACAATATGGGCTGGGGCGACGCGGTGATCGTCGCGCCTGAGACAGCCGACACCAACAAGGAAAAACCGATCGGCACCGGCCCGTTCAAGTTCCAGAACTGGGCCAAGGGCTCATCGATCACGCTGGTCAAGTCGGACAATTACTGGGGCGCCCCGGTGTTCCTCGACAAGGCCGAGTTCCGCATCGTTCCGGACGCCGCCGCCGCCGTTCCGGCGCTGCTTTCCGGCGACATCCAGGCCTTTCCGTTCTTCGATCCTGACAGTGTCGCCCAGGTCAAGGACGACCCGCGCTTCAAGGTGGTGATCGGCTCGACCGAGGGCGAAACCATCCTGTCGATCAACAACAAGAAGCCGCCCTTCGACAAGCTGCAGGTCAGGCAGGCGATTTCCTTTGCGCTCGATCGCAAGGCGATCATCGACGGCGCCTCGGCCGGCCTCGGCGTGCCGATCGGCTCGCACATGTCGCCCGCCAGCAAGGCCTATGTCGACCTCACCGGCCTCTATCCGCACAATGTGGACAAGGCCAAGGAGTTGCTGAAGGAAGCCGGCCTGGAGAATGGCTTCAAGGCGACGCTGAAGCTGCCGCCGCCCTCCTATGCGCGGCTTGGTGGCGAGATCATCGCCTCCGAGCTTCGCGAAATCGGCATCGACCTCGAGATCATCCCTGTCGAATGGGCGCAGTGGCTTGATCAGGTCTTCACCAAGAAGGATTACGACCTGACCATCGTTTCCCACACCGAGCCCAACGACATCGATATCTATTCGCGCAAGGACTATTACTTCAACTACGACAATCCGGCCTTCGACAAGATCATCGACGAGCTGAACCTTACCTCCGACGAGGCCAAGCGCATGACGCTGCTCGGCGAGGCGCAGAAGGTTCTGGCCGATGACGCCGTGGTCGGCTTCCTCTACGAATTGCCGAAGGTCGGCGTCTGGGACGCCAAACTGCAGGGCCTATGGGAAAACGCCCCCATCCAGGCCAACGACCTGACCAAGGTGAAGTGGACGGATTGAGCCGCTGACAGAAGGGCGAAAGTTGCACTCCGTCACACCCCCCTCTGTCCTGCCGGACATCTCCCCCTCAAGGGGGGAGATCGAGCCCTCATCGCCGCTTTCGCTAACCACTAGCGTTGCAAGGACAGTGTCAGCGTGGAAACTGCCAATCTCCCCCCTTGAGGGGGAGATGTCCGGCAGGACAGAGGGGGGTGGGCGGGAACGCAAGCTTCGCCCGGTTTTTGCGTCCGGCAACACAGCGGTTCCTCAACGTCCATGACCGCCTACCTCCTCAAGCGCCTCGCCATCGCCGTCGTCACGCTGGTTCTGGCCTCGATGGTGGTCTTTGCCGTGCTGGAGATCATTCCCGGCGACCCGGCACGGCTGATGCTTGGCCTGAACGCCAGCGCCGACCAGATCGAATTGCTGCGCAACCAGATGGGCCTCAACGCTCCCGTCGTGCTGCGCTATCTGCATTGGGCCGGCGGGCTGCTGAGCCTCGATTTCGGCCGTTCCTATACCTATTCGGTGCCGGTCATCGATCTGGTCCGCGAGCGCCTCGTCGTGTCGCTGCCGCTAGCGTTGATGGCGCTGGCGCTGTCCACCGTCATTGCCATCCCGGTCGGGCTGTTTTCCGCCAGCCGTAGCGGCCGGGCCGGCGACACGATCGCTATGGGCGCCGCCCAGCTTGGCGTCGCCGTGCCCAATTTCTGGTTTGCGCTGATGCTGATCTATCTTTTCGCCGTCTGGCTGCGGCTGGTGCCTGGCGGCGGCTTTCCCGGCTGGAGCGCCGGCGTCTGGCCGGCGCTGAAATCGCTGCTCCTGCCGGCAATCGCACTCGCTCTGCCGCAGGCGGCGATCCTTGCCCGGGTCACCCGTTCAGCGCTGATCGAAGTGCTGAGCGAGGACTACATCCGCACCGCCCGCGCCAAGGGCCTGCCCTATCGTATTGTCTTGTGGCGGCACGCACTGCGCAACGCCATGCTCCCGGTGGTCACCATTCTAGGCCTGCAATTCGCCTTCCTGCTCGCCGGCACCATCATCATCGAGAACGTCTTCTACTTGCCCGGCCTCGGCCGGCTGGTGTTCCAGGCGATCAACCAGCGTGACTTGATCGTGGTCGAGAGTGTCGTCATGCTGCTGGTCGCCGCCGTCATCGTCGTCAATTTCGTTGTCGATCTCTCCTATGCGGTGGTCGATCCGCGCCTGAGAGGCCGGCAATGACGCTGCACATCGACATCCCCGACGAGAACCTTGCCGGCATCCTGGCCAAGGCGTTTCGAAACCGTTCGTTCCTCGCCGGCTTCGTCGTCACCGCACTGGTGGCTGCGGTCGCGATCCTCTCCTTCGTGTGGACGCCTTACGACGTCACCAGGCTGGTCATTTCCGACAAGACCCAGGCGCCGTCGCTGGCGCACTGGTTCGGCACCGACCATTTCGGTCGCGACATCCTGTCGATGATCATGGTTGGCGCCCGCAACTCGATCGCCGTGGCGCTGGTGGCGGTCGGCATCGGCATGGGCATCGGCGTGCCGCTCGGCGCCTTTGCCGCGGCGCGTGGCGGCTTCGTCGACGACGTGCTGATGCGGCTGAACGACCTGGTCTTCGCCTTTCCGGCGCTGCTTTCGGCAATCATGATCACCGCCATCTTCGGGCCCGGCGCGTTCAACGCCATCATCGCCATCGGCATCTTCAACATCCCGGTGTTCGCGCGCGTCGCCCGGGCCGGCGCCCTGGCGATCTGGCCGCGCGAATTCATCCTCGCCGCCCGCGCCGCCGGCAAAAGCAGGACGCTGATCAGCATCGAACATGTGCTGCCCAACATCGCCACGCTGCTGCTGGTGCAAGGCACCATCCAGTTCGCGCTGGGCATACTGGCCGAAGCCGGGCTTTCCTACGTCGGGCTGGGCACCCAGCCGCCGATGCCGAGCTGGGGCCGCATGCTGTTCGACGCCCAGACCCGCATGGTGGTGGCGCCGTGGATGGCGATCTTTCCGGGCATGGCGATCGTCATCACCGTGCTTGGCCTGAACCTGCTTGGCGACGGCATTGCCGACATTCTCGACCCGAAGTCGCGGCGGCAGCGATGAGCCTGCTCGAAATCGAGAAGCTGTCGCTGACCATCGGCGGCACGCCCATCCTCAGGGACGTCGAGCTATCCGTCGCGCCCGGCGAAGTCATGGGGCTGGTCGGCGAATCCGGCTCCGGCAAGTCGATGACGGCGCTCACCGTGATGCAGCTCTTGCCCTGGGCGGCACGCGCCACGGGACGCGTTACCTTCGACGGCATCGATATTCTGGCGGCGAGCGAGGACCAGATGTGCGCGCTGCGCGGCGACGACATCGGCATGGTGTTCCAGGAGCCGATGACGGCGCTCAATCCGGTCAAGACCATCGGCGAGCAGGTCGCCGAAGGTATTCGCTGGCACACCAGGGCGAGCCGCGCGGACGCCGAGCAACGGGCGCGAAAAATGCTCGACCGGGTCGGCTTGCCGGCGGCGCAGTTCCCGCTGTCGCGTTATCCGCATGAGCTGTCCGGAGGCCAGCGCCAGCGCGTCGTCATCGCCATCGCCTGCGCGCTGAAGCCCAAGCTGCTGATCGCCGACGAACCGACGACCGCACTCGACGTGGTGCTGCAGGCGCAGATCCTCGACCTGCTGCGCGACCTCGTAGCGGAAAACCGCATGGGTCTTCTGCTCATCTCGCACGACCTCGCAGTGGTGACCGAGATGGCGGACCGCATCACCATCCTGCGCCATGGCGAGGTGATGGAGGCCGGCGATACCGCGCGCACGCTATCCGAACAGCTTCACCCCTACACGCGCCAACTGGCGCAGGCCTCGATGCATTTGCCGGCGCGAGCCCGCACGCATGACAGCGGATCAGCCAAACCGCTGCTTCAGGTAGCGAACGTAACGCGGGACTATCCCGGACGGCGCATATCGCTGTTGAAACCGGCAGCTCCCATCCGCGCCGTCGACGATGTCTCCTTCTCGATGGCGCCCGGCCAGTCGGTGGCGCTCGTGGGGCGCTCCGGCTGCGGCAAGTCGACGCTCGCCCGCATGGTCCTGGCGCTGGACAAGCCGACGGCCGGTACGATCCGCTTCCGTGGCGACACCCTCACCGGCAAGAGCGAGGCGGAGCTGAAGCCGGCGCGGCGCGACATGCAGGTCGTGTTCCAGGACCCGTATGGTTCGTTCGACCCACGCCAGAAGGTCGAGAGATTGGTGGCCGAGCCGCTGCATGTGCTGGAGAAGAAGCCGGCGCCCGCCGCGCGGCGCGAGATGGTGGCGCATGCGCTGCACGAGGTCGGCCTGTCGCCTAAAGACATGGACAAATATCCGCACGAGTTTTCGGGCGGCCAGCGTCAGCGCCTGTCGATCGCCCGCGCCATCATCACGCGACCGAAGCTGGTCGTCGCCGACGAGCCGGTCTCGGCGCTCGATGTCTCGATCCGCGCGCAGATCCTCGATTTGTTCGCCGAACTCAACCAGAAACTCGGCATCGCCTATCTGTTCATCACCCATGATCTGACCGTCGCCCGCGCCATCACCGACGAAGTGATGGTCATGCATGACGGCAAGATCGTCGAGCGCGGCAGGACGAGCGAAGTGCTCGACCACCCGCAATCCGAAGCCGCCAAGGCGCTGGTCGCCGCCGCTCCCGATTTGCATCGGGCAATTGCGAAAAGGCTGCAGGAACAGGGGTGAGCAGCTTCGTGGCACGGCTTGATCCACAAAGCATACCTACCCCCCTCACGTGAAAACTACACCGATCGCGGTCAATCAGGCGAGCGGAGTGTCGAGTCTAGCCACAAAGAAAGCAAGGATTCGACCGGCAACAATGGCGGACATTAGAATGGCTAAGGAGGCGGCGAAACGGGGCGTCGGGACCCTGTAAAGCCAAATCCCAACAAAGGAGGCGATAAACCTCCTTCTGTTCCAAACGACTAACAGGAGGGGCTAATGGTCGACCTATCAATGCTCGAGTGGTTAGAGGAGTGGTACCAAGGGCAGTGCAACGGCGATTGGGAACACCAATACGGCATAAAAATTGATACGATCGACAACCCTGGATGGGAAGTTTCAATAGATTTGCACGGGACGCAGCTCTATGGAAGAAAGTTTACAGACGTAAGCTTTCAGTATGGCGAGGAAATAGATTGGTTTTTTTGTAACAGTCAAGGATGGTACTTTCAAGGGATTTGGAGGGGCAAGGAACTTGTCGAAGATTATCGAACAGTTTAAAAAGTTTGCGATGGAGACGCAAAGGTAAATAGAGAAATTAGATGCCTAAAGATTTTTTTCGCTAGATGTACAAAACTGGAACTACGGTGACAGTGCTGGACCTCACCACATAAATGAGACACGGCAATTTCTGTGACAGGTTATCCTGGAGGATGACCTATTACAGACAAAATGACGCTCAGAACGTCAGCAGTCAGCCGATGACTCAGTCTTGCGGCTTCACCACATCGGCCGGGCTGATGTCGAGCAGGTCGAGGGTGCGGCGTAACAGCTGCATCTCGCTCCCGGCAAGTTGCGAATCGGCCTTGGCGATCTCGGCCATATGGCGGGCGAGCAGCTTGCGCCGTTCGATGTCGAGGTCGCGAAACTGAGCGATGGCCTGCGAGCTGTTGGTCTCGTAGCCGAACTCGTTGAGATATTCGATAACGCTGTCGATGCTGGTTTCGGGAATGCCGAAGGCTTCCCGGCAGATACGCCTGAAGGCTGTCATTTCGCTTTCGCTGACCGATCCGTCGGCCAGGATCATGCGGAACAGCATCAGCAGTTCCGCCGACAGCACCGGATCGTCTGCGACCTTGCGCACGCCGGGATCGCCGTCGAAGATCGAGCGTATCTGGTCCAGCAATCCCATCGCCATGAGCCCCTTCCGATTCGTCGGGAAGGTAGCGCGGAATCGGCTTTGCGCAAACGGGGTGCGAAGGGTGGAACTGGGCAATCGCTTCAGGTTTTGAATTCGTCTCCTCACCCCTTTAGGGCGTTGGCGCTGCCCCTCACCTGCCTGCCGGCATCCTCTCCCCGTTTAGTAACGGGGAGAGGGCGCTCTCGTCACCGGTTTCGCCAATCGCAGACGCTGCAAGAAAAGGCGCCGACGTTGCGACCAGCCCTTTCTCCCCGTCACTATACGGGGAGAAATGCCCGGCAGGGCAATGAGGGGCGGCGGCGACATCGACAATTGGTGGTCTCCGCCACAATTTGGAAACTGTCATTCGTCTGAAGCGATTGCCCTTCGTGATCGAACTCGCGGCACCGTTCTGGCCGCTCCCATAAAACTGCCGGCCAATCCGGCAAGCCCGCTGCGCTCATTGGTGTGTGACCGCGCGACTGATACTATGCGGCTGTACGAATCATGTTGAGGAGGGACCGGACATGAATCTCAGTGCGCCTACCCAGCTTATTTTCATCATATCCCTTGTCATCGCCATCATCGGCGTTCTCGCCGCGCTTGGCGTTCTTGCGTTTATCCCTTTGAATGCCGCGTGGATTGTCGTCATCGCCTACATCGTGCTGGCCGCCGGCTGCCTGATGCGCGGCGCTTAAACACGTCCAGACAATTCAGAATCTCAGGCAACTCGGAGCGCCCGGCCAAAAGCCGGGCGCTTTGATTCTGCAGGATGGTCTGTTAGAATTCCTGGACGAGGGAAGCACATGCCCGCCAGCGAAGACGGCAGCCGCCACGACGGCCCAGGGCTCGATCGGTTCGAGATGGTGCGGCGCGCGCCCAGTCATCGGCTTCAAGGCGCCGTCACCGACATGTGCGGCTTTCGCGAAACCATGCCAGGCCATTTCCGCGTCATCGAATATGCCTCGCTGACCGTGCCGCTGGTCATCAGCTTTGCCGAACCCTTTGCCATCGGGCTCGGCAGGGACCCCGGCGACAATGACCGCTTCGCCAGTTTTGCCGCCGGCCTCTACGCCGGGCCGGTGGTGATCGAATCCTTCGGCGGCGCCTGTTGTGTGCAGATCAATTTCACCCCGCTCGGCGCTCGTCGCTTCTTCGGCCGGCCGATGAGCGAACTGACCGATCGCATGGTCGGCCTGGATGACGTGCTCGGCGTTGGAGGCGTCGCGCTTCGCGAAAGGCTTGGCAATGCGCCGGATTGGAGCTCACGCTTTGCCATCGCCGAGGCCTTCGTCGCCGACCGGTTGGCAACCACAGACGGCACTCAAGCCGAAATTGTCTGGGCCTATGAGACGATCGTCTCGACGAGTGGTCGGACCCGCATCTCGACGCTGGCCGAAAAGCTTGGCTGGAGCCGCAAGCATCTCGCCGGAAAATTTTCGGGCGCGGTCGGCGTTGGACCCAAGACGCTCTCGCGCATCGTCCGCTTCAACCACGCGCTTTGCCTGTCGAGAAAGGCCAACAGCGATTGGGCCGACATCGCCGCCGACTGCGGCTATGCCGACCAGGCGCATCTGGTGCGCGAGTTTCGCGACCTCGCAGGCGTCACGCCGACGACTGTCGCCGTGAGGTAACATTTCTTCAAGACGCGCGACCGGCCTTCGCCCAGACTGGGTTGATCGACCAACACAGCGAAGGAGATCAGCCATGCCGAACACCACCGAAGCACAGCGGCTTTACCCGGCGCTGCGCTACAGAAATGCCGGCAAAATGATCGACTGGTTGTGCGAGGCCTTCGGCTTCAGCGTCCGCACCCGCTATGGCGAAGGCGACGTGGTGCACCATGCCGAACTCGCATTCGGCTCCTCGATCATCATGCTCGGCACGGCCCGCGACGATGCCTATGGAAAGATGGTCGGCGCGCCCGGCTCGGGCGGCGGCAAGTCGATCTATGTCGCGGTCGCTGACGCCGACGCGGCATACGCTCGGGCAAAAACCGCCGGCGCCGAGATTCTGGAAGAGCTCACCGACCGCGACTATGGCAGCCGCGAATTCATCTGCCGCGATCCGGAAGGCAATGTCTGGTCGTTCGGCACCTACTGGCCGAAGGCTGACGACGCCGCCAGCTAACGCGCCAGCCCGAAAATCGCGTCGCAGTCGAGGTGGGTTTCCAGTTCGGCTGCGATCTCGTCCAGTGCCCGTTCGACCTCGGCGCGGTAGTCGATGCCGCCGCCCTTGACGCCGAGGCTTTCGAGGAATTTCGCCCGGAAGGCGTCGGCGGAAAACAGCCCGTGCATGTAGGTGCCTGACACCTTGCCGTCGGCGGAGATGGCGCCGTCATCGACGCCGTTGATAACGGCGGATGGCCGCAGCGTGTCGGAACCGGTGGTGCGGCCGAGATGGATTTCGTAGCCCTCGAGCGGCAGATCGAACGGCACCGAGCGCGCGCTGACATTGCGCACCGTCTTTTCCGGCTCCATAACCGTTTCGACGTCGAGCAGGCCGAGGCCTTGCGTCTCGGTAACGCTGCCCTCGATGCCGTAGGGATCGCGCACGCTATGGCCGAGCATCTGGAAGCCGCCGCAAATACCGACGATATGGCCACCGCGTTTCCTGTGCGCGGCAAGGTCGCGGTCCCAGCCATTCTCGCGGAATTTCACGAGATCGCCGATCGTCGACTTTGAGCCGGGAATGACCACCAGCCCTGCATCCTGCGGCAGGCGTTGGCCAGGCGGCACGAACACCATCTCGACCTGCGGTTCGGCCTTGAGCGGGTCGAGGTCGTCGAAATTGGCGATGCGCGAGAGCACCGGCACGGCGATCTTCAGCGCGCGCCTCTGGCCGGACGCCAGCCGTTCGAGCACGACGGAATCCTCCGACGGCAGCCGCGCCGCCGCCTTCAGCCACGGCACGATGCCAAAACAGCGCCAGCCAGTGAATTTTTCGATCGCCTCGATGCCGTCATCGAACAGCGAGACATCGCCACGGAACTTGTTGATGAGGTAGCCGACGATCATACGCCGGTCCTCCTCCGGCAGGATCAGATGGGTGCCAGCGACCGAGGCGATGACACCGCCGCGATCGATATCGCCGACCAGGATCACCGGCACGCCGGCGCGCGTCGCAAAGCCCATATTGGCAATGTCTCGGCTCCTGAGATTGATCTCGGCCGGCGAGCCGGCGCCCTCGACAATGACCAGATCGGCGCCCTCGCCGACCTTCGCCCAGGAGTCCAGCACCGCATCCATCAACCGGCCCTTCAGCGCCTGGTAGTCGCGCGCCCGCGCCTCGCCGAACACCTTGCCCTGCACGACAACTTGAGCGCCGACATCGGTCTGCGGCTTGAGCAGCACCGGATTCATGTGGATGGTCGGCGGCACGCCGCAGGCGATCGCCTGCAGCCATTGCGCGCGGCCGATCTCACCGCCGCTTGAATCGCCGGGAATATCGGCGACGGCGGCATTGTTCGACATGTTCTGCGGCTTGAACGGCCGCACTTTCAAGCCGCGGTTCTTCGCCGCGCGGCAAAGACCGGCGACGAGCACCGTCTTGCCGACATCCGAACCCGTGCCCTGCAGCATGATTGCCTTGGCCATATCAGCCCCTGCCCTGCGCAACGGTTCCGGTGATCGTCGACTTGGCTGCCAGCGGGCCGCCGCGCCAGAGATAGAGCGCCATCAGTGGCTCCTTGCCGGTGCGCATGGCGTGGCTGACGTCAGAGGCATGGTGGATCACCTCGCCCGCCGCTCGAAGGCGAAAACCGCCATCGCCCATGCGCCATTCGGTGCCGCCGGTAAGCGGGACGTAGATCTCCTCCGCGACATGGTGGTGATCGGGGTAGACGATGTCGGGCCCAAGGATCAGCAGGCCGGCCGCGACCTCTTCATTGACGAAATGACCGCGCGTGCCGAATACCTCCAGCCAGCCGTAATTGTCGATGAAAATCTTGCCGAAATCCGCTTCGCCATAGGTCTGGCCCCAGCGCAGATCGCCGCGACGCTGCGCAACCAGCCGCGCCAGCGGCTTGGCCGCAGCGGGAGCGAGTTCGACGATACGGTCGAGCAGGACGAGACAAGGCAGTGCATGCGGTTCGAGCGGCCGGCTTGGCATGTCCCAGCCGATTCGGGCCACGGCGTCGCGCACCAGCGCATCATCGAACGTCTGGAGATAGGCATGGAAGCGTCCAAGCAGTTCGTCGAAATTTGTCGTCACACTTTGCTCCAAAGCGCATTCGCACACAGCGGCTGCGCAGACGGTCGGGTTGCGCGGCGGCATCATTGGTCTAGATTGGACGGCGCGCAAAGCCAAAAACGACAGGCCAGCAGGCCGGAAACATCAGGGAGCACGCCATGGACGCCGCTGTCGATGCGGGCACCAGCCAGTTCGAACTCAACGAGGACCAGCGCGCCATCCAAGAGATGGCCGAGGCCTTCGCCGCCGATCGTGTGGCGCCGAACGCACTCGACTGGGATCGCAACAAATATTTCCCCGCCGACGTGATCCGCGAGACCGGCCCGCTCGGCCTTGGCGGCATCTATGTCCGCGACGATGTCGGCGGCTCGGGGCTCGGCCGGCTCGACGCCGTGCTGATCTTCGAGGCGCTTTCGCGTGCCGATCCGGCGTTTTCCGCCTTCATCTCGATCCACAACATGGCAGCATCGATGATCGACCGCTTCGGCAGCGACGAGCAGCGCCGGCGCTTCCTGCCGAAGCTGACCTCGATGGAATGGCTGGCAAGCTACTGCCTGACCGAGCCGGGCTCGGGCTCGGATGCGGCGGCGCTGAAGACGCGCGCGGTCAAAAGCGGCAGTGACTATGTGCTGAACGGCGCCAAGCAGTTCATCTCCGGTGCCGGCGACAGCGACCTCTATGTCGTCATGGCGCGCACCGGCGCCGACGGGCCGAAAGGCATTTCCACCTTCGTCGTGTCGAACGATGCGCCCGGCCTTTCCTTCGGCGCCAACGAACACAAGATGGGCTGGCACATGCAGTCGACCCGCCAGGTCGTCTTCGAGGACTGCAAGGTGCCGGCGGAAAACCTTTTGTCGGCAGAAGGCGCCGGCTTCGGCATCGCCATGGCCGGGCTCGACGGCGGCCGCTTGAACATCGCCGCCTGTTCGCTCGGCGGCGCGCAATCGGCACTCGACAAGGCTCTCGCCTACACCGCCGAGCGCAAGGCCTTCGGCTCGAAGATCAACCAGTTCCAGGCGCTGCAGTTCAAGCTCGCCGACATGGAGACCGAATTGCAGGCAGCACGCATCTTCCTCTACACCGCCGCCTCGAAGCTCGACCGCAAGGCGCCGGATGCCGGAAAATGGTCGGCGATGGCCAAGCGCTTCGTCACCGACACCGGCTTCAACGTCGCCAATGACGCCCTGCAGCTGCATGGCGGCTATGGCTATCTGCACGATTACGGCATCGAGAAGCTGGTACGGGACCTGCGCGTCCACCAGATCCTCGAAGGCACCAACGAGATCATGCGCGTCATCATCGCTCGCGCGCTGATCGGACGGTAAGGCAGTAGGCAGTAGGCAGTAGGCAGGAAGATGACCGGCAAGATCAATTCGTACAAGGATCTTATCGTATGGCAGCAGGCGATGGATCTGGCCGTCACCACCTACTCCTTGACCAAGGCATGGCCAAAAGAAGAATTGTATGGGTTGACCAGCCAAATTCGCCGCTCAGCAACCTCTATTCCTGCAAACATCGCGGAAGGTTATGGTCGAGACAACAGAGGCTCCTATCAGCAATTTCTCAGGATAGCCCAAGGATCGTTGAAGGAGTTCGAGACACACCTTCAGATCGCTGAACGCATTGGCCTTGCCACGCATGACCAAGCTTATCACGTACTGTTAGCGACCGAGGGCATCGGAAAAATGCTTCGCCAACTTATTAGCAAACTTGCGCCCGAATAGGTCGCCTACTGCCTACTGCCTACTGCCTGCCTTACCCAAACCGCGGAGTGCCATTATGACCACCATCGCCTTCATCGGCCTCGGCAATATGGGAAATCCGATGGCCGCCAACCTGGTCAAGGCCGGGTATGCCGTGCACGGCTTCGACCTGGTGCCGGAAAACCTCGTCATCGCCAGGGAGCACGGCGTCGTCATCATGGCCAATGCCGTTGCGGCGGTAAAGGATGCCGATGCGGTCATCACCATGCTGCCGGCCGGCAAGCATGTGCTGTCGGTTTACGCAGACATCGCGGCCAAGGCGAAAAAAGGCGCGTTGTTCATCGATTCCTCGACCATCGACGTCGAGTCGGCGCGAAAGGCCCATGCCACCGCGGCCAAGCACGGATTGCTGACGATCGACGCGCCGGTCTCCGGCGGGACGGGCGGTGCGGCGGCCGGCACGCTGACCTTCATGGCCGGCGGTTCGAAGGACGCCTTCGCCAAGGCCGAACCGATCCTCAAGCCAATGGCCGGCCGCATCGTTCATTGCGGCGACGACGGCGCCGGGCAGGCGGCGAAGATCTGCAACAACATGATTTTGGGCATTTCGATGATCGGCGTTGCCGAGGCCTTCGTGCTGGCGGAAAAGCTCGGCCTGTCGCACCAGGCGCTGTTCGACGTCGCCTCGACCTCGTCCGGCCAGTGCTGGTCGCTGACCACTTACTGCCCGGTGCCCGGCCCTGTGCCGACATCGCCCGCCAACAATGGCTATAAGCCCGGGTTTGCAGCGGCACTGATGCTGAAGGACCTGAAACTGTCGCAGGAGGCCGCACAGAGCGTCGGTGCGGCAACGCCGCTCGGCGCCGAGGCAGCCCAGCTTTATGCGCTGTTCAACGCACAAGGCAATGCCGGCGCGGATTTTTCCGGCATCATCAATTTCCTGCGCGGTGACCCTGCGTAAGGTCAAATTTCATAGTTTTCGATCTGCCCAAAGCGGAAAGTCGGCAAATTTAGGTTTGCTTAAGCTCTTGCTAACCCTGCAGTAACGATGTGCGTTTAAAACGGATTGCGAGGCGGACATCCGCCCGGCGCTCCGGATCAGGTCTCGCGTACCGGAGCCCGTAAGTTTCGCCGTAAGTTTCGCAAGTGTATTGTTGGCGAAGCACCATGCGTATCTGGCAAAGCCGCGTTCCGATGGAGCGCGGTTTTTGCGTTTTCGCCATGTCGTCGGAGCTATATTCCGATTGCCGCGTCGCTGATGCGGCCCTTCGGTGCTGTCTCAGTTTGAATTTCCGCTCACGACCCCCACATGAATTTCGGCTCGCTACCATTTCCACCGAGCGGGCTCGAAAGCTTGAAGGCAACCCAGTTGCAGACATAGTCGCGAAGACTATTTCATTAGAGGCTATACGGCCGCACGAATCTCTTCACATATTGAGGTCCCGCAATGGCGCACGAGCCTCGAAAAAGACCATTATTCCGCAAGCTCGATAATCATCTATTGCGGGTGAGCGACCTCGATGCAGCCGTATCGTTCTATGGGGATCGTCTCGGTCATGCGCTCGTTTGGCGGGACGATGAAGCCGCCGGCTTTGCGCTGCCTGAAACCGATGCGGAGCTGGTTGTCCATCTTCATATCGGTCCCGAGACCGACATCCTGGTCGATAACGTGGACGACGCGTTTGAGGAATTCTTGGCCGCCGGCGGTGAGGCTGTGCAACCGCCATTCGAGATCGCGGTCGGGCGGTGCGCCCGTGTCCGCGATCCTTTCGGCAACATTGTTGTGATCTTGGACCAATCGAAAGGGATGTTGGTCACTGACGCGAAGGGGCACGTCATCGGTGTCAAGGCGGGCCAGTGATCACGCGTGGTCGTCGATACTGCCAACAGCCTCGCCTGGCGAACTCTTCGCCATAAAGCGGCATTCAAACTCCGGGCGCCCGATTACCGGACGCCCGGCGATCGTTCCATCTTACCGCTTGCGCAAATCTGCTTCGGCCAGGTCGAGCGCCCTGGCGATGCGGTCGCAGGCCATGTCGATCGTCTCGCGCGTCCAGATCAGCGGCGGCGACAGGATCATCGTGTCGCCGGTGGCGCGCAGCATCATGCCTTGGGCAAGGGCGTGGTCGCGAACCATCACCGCCGCGCTGCCGGCCGGCAGGAAGCGCTCCTTGGTCACCTTGTCCTTGACGATCTCGATCGCCCCCATCAGCCCGAACGAGCGCACCTCGCCAACCAGATCATGCCCACCGAAACGTTCCTGCAGCGCCCTGGCGAAGTAAGGCCCGGTGTCGTTCCTGACGCGCTCGACCAGGCCCTCGCGCTCGATGATCTCGAGGTTCTTCAGTGCCACCGCGCAGGCCACCGGATGCCCGGCATAGGTGTAGCCGTGATAGAATTCGCCGCCCTTTTCGACCAGCGTCGCCGCGATGCGGTCGCCGACAAGCAGCGCCGACAGCGGCTGATAGCCGGAGGTCAGCGCCTTGGCCGTGGTGATGGTGTCGGGCTCGACATCGAAGGCTTGTGCGGCGAACCACTCGCCGGTGCGGCCATAGCCGGTGATAACCTCGTCCAGCATCAGCAGGACATCGTATTTGCGGCAAATGCGCTGCACCTCCGGCCAGTAGCTCATCGGCGGGATCTTCACCCCGCCTGCCCCCATCACCGGCTCGCCGATGAAGGCGGCGACCTTATCGGCGCCAGCTTCGAGGATCGCGTCCTCGACCGCTTTTGCCGCGCGCAGGCCGAAATCATGGTCGCTTTCGCCGGGCAGTGCGAGCTCGTACGCATAGGGCATCATCACGTGGACGATGTTGGGCACGGCGCCGCCGAGCTGGTTGTGCATCAAATCCATGCCGCCGAGCGAGGCACCGGCTATGGTCGAGCCGTGGTAGCCCATCTTGCGCGAGATGATGCGGTTCTTCTCGGGGCTGCCTTCCAGCACCCAATAGTGGCGGACGAGGCGCAGCGCCGTGTCGTTGGCCTCCGAACCGGATGAGCCGTAGAACACCTGGTTGATGTGCCTTGGCGCGATCTCCGCCAGCTTTTTCGACAGCAGAACCGGCGTCGGCGTCGAGCATTTGAAGAAGGAGTTGTAGTAGGGCAATTCCTTCATCTGGGCGTAGGCGGCGTCGGCAAGCTCGTCGCGGCCGTAGCCGACATTGACGCACCATAGCCCGGCCATGCCGTCGAGGATTTCCGTCCCTTCGGCATCGTAGATGAACGGACCGTTGGCGTGAGTGATGATGCGCGAGCCGGTCTCGCGCATCTCCTTGTGGTCGGTGAACGGATGAAGGTGATGCGCGGCATCGATCTGCTGAAGCTGCTTCAGCGAATAATTCTGGTAGGTCATGTCTGGTCTTTCCTCTTGAACCAATCCGGCAGCTTTCGCGCCGGGGCGGATTCGTTAGAGGACAGCGGGCGGCGAATAGCCGATACGGGCGCACAGCCGCAACAGCTCGGCGCGAAGCGTGCGCGGCGACGGCGTCACCGCCACCCCAAATGCGCACCCCGATTTCGCCAGCCGAGCCATGCATGTACCTTAGGCTGCCTCCAGCCCTCAGTTCAAGCCGTACCGGTCAAGCGATGTCGGTCAATTGGTGCCAGTCAGGGCCCGCTGCAGGAAGACGTACTTCATCGCCGCCTGTGCGGCCTGCGGCCGCCGATCGCCGCGCCCGCCATGCCCGCCCTCGGTCTCTTCGAAGAACAGCGTCTTGCCATGGCCCGCCGCCTGCAGCCGCGCCGCCATCTTGCGGGCATGGCCGGGATGGACGCGGTCGTCGGCAGTCGAGGTCGTCAGCAGTACCGGCGGATAGGCTGCATCCGTGTCTACATGCTGGTAGGGCGAATAGGAGGCGAGCCAAGCTGCCTCTTCCGGCTTCGCCGGATCGCCATACTCGGCCATCCATGACGCGCCGGGCGGCAGCTCGGTGTAACGCAGCATGTCGAGCAGCGGCACGTCGATGATCACCGCGCCGAACAATTCCGGGCGTTGCGTCAGCGAGACGCCAGTCAGCAAGCCCCCGTTCGAACCGCCCTGGATGCCCAGCGTGGCCGGTGTGGCGATGCCGCGTTTGACCAGATCTTGCGCCACCGCTGCGAAATCGTCGAATGCATTCTGGCGATTGGCCTTGAGCGCCGCCTGGTGCCAGTTCGGGCCGAACTCGCCGCCGCCGCGGATGTTGGCCTGCACATAGGCATTGCCCTTCTCCAGCCACAGCCTGCCGCGCACGCCGGCATAGCCGGGCAGCAGCGGCACTTCGAAGCCGCCATAGCCGTAAAGCAATGTCGGCACCGGCCCGTCCTGGTCGCGCCGCCTGACGACGAAGTACGGGATCATCGTGCCGTCCTTCGAGCGCGCCTCGAACTGTTCGGAGACCAGGGACGACGCATCGAAGCGCGCCGGCTGCGACTTCACCGTTGCCAGCGCCGCGGCATTATCGTCCGACCAGATGATCGAGCTCGGCGTCAGGAAATCGGTGAAGGAGAAGGAGACGCTGGAGCCGAAATGCTCGGCATGGCTGATGCCGACATTGCCGTTTTCGGGCAATGCAACGGGCTTGAACTCCCAGCCGCTGTCGCTGCGCTCGCCGGCGATGACCTTGCCGCGCACATTGTCCATCAAATTGATGAACAGCCGGGCCTGCGTGCGGGCGATGCCGGCGATCGAGACACGGTGCGCCGGCTCGAGCACGATATCGATGGATCCGAACAGACCGGTTTCGATCCAGCGCTCGAAATCGAGTGAATAGAGCCCGTCGGGCTTGCACAGCGTGCCGTCCGGCGCCGTCCACGGGGTACGCACGCCGAAGACAAGCTGGCCCTTGAACAGCGCCGTATCGGTGACGTCGTCCGGCAACGGGATGCGCCGGTTCTCGCCAGAAGGCAGCCGCAGGAAACTGTGCGAGGCGAAGAAGTCGAGCGTCCGGGCCAGGAAGACGTGGCGCCTGTCACCGTCGAATTCGACGGATCCGCCGGCGGCGAGATCCTGCTTCAGCGCCTCGAAGATCGGCATCGCCGCTTCCAGTGGCGTGCCGCGCCGCCAGAGCTTGACCACGCGCGGATAGCCGGACTGGGTCTTGTCGTCCTCCTCGAAGGCGGCGGAAACGATGACCGTGTCCTCGTCCAGCCAGCTGAAGTTCGATTTCGAGGCGGGAGCACGAAAGCCACCCTCGACGAAGGACCTGCTTTCGATATCGAATTCGCGCATCTCGCTGGCATCGCCGCCATCCGGCGACAGGCTGAGCAGGCAGCGGCTGAAATCGGGGTAAAGCCGGCTGGCGCCGCTGAACACCCATTTCACCCCCTCTTCCGCCGCCAGACTGTCGAAGTCAATGATCGTCTGCCAATCCGGCTTGTCGGTCTTGTAGGACGCGACGGTGGTGCGCCGCCAGAGGCCGAGTACGTTCGTGCGGTCCTGCCAGAAATTATAGACATGGCCGTTGATAGCGGCCCCGACGGCGATGTTATCCTCGGCCGTCATCAGGTCGAGCGCGGTCTGGAACGTTGCCTGGTAGGACGGGTCACCCTGCAATTCGGCGACAGTGATTTCATTCTGGCGATGAACCCAGTCGAGCGCTCGCTGGTCAGTCCTGCCCTCCAGCCAGAGGAAGGGATCTTCGGCCGCCGGATCCGGTTGGGCCTGGCTGTTCAATTTGGTCATGAGGTCTCCGGTTGAGTCGGGCGTCGGCATCGCCAAGATCGACACGGGGCCGCTAATATTCAAGTCATTGCGTCAGAACGGCGACTTCAGGCATTCACACCATCCGCCTTCGAATGACCGTTACAAGCGCCAGCGCCAGGCAAATGGCGCCAAGCGTGAGCGGCAGGCCGCCTGCGCCAACAACATCCATGGCGCCGCCCGCCAGCGGCGGCACGGCGATGCCGCCGACGCCCCACATCAGCGAAAAGGCGGCGTTGCCGGCGACCAGCGCCGAGCCGGTGAACCGCTCGCCGAGCTCGATGATCGACATCGTGTAGATGCCGTAGGAAACCGCACCCCAGATGAAGACGCATGGCCATATGAGCGGCGTCTCGATGAGAACCGGCAACAGCACGCATCCGAGCACCGTCACCGCCACACAGATGAACCGCACCAGCCGCGCCGTCAGTCGTTCCGCCAACAGGCCGAGCGGCACCTGCATAGCGATGTTGCCGGCGATCATCACCGACAGCAGCGCCGACATGCGCGCTTCGGCGATGCCGTAATGCGTTCCGTAGACCGGCAGCAAGGCGAGCACTGCCTGTTCGAAACCAGCGGCCACCACGACCGCCGACAACAGCAGCCACGCCTGCGGCACGAATCCCAGCACCGAAACCCGGTGCCCGCTCTCGTCGACCCTCGGCAGCCGTGCCAGCACCGAGGCAAGGCAGGCGCCGCAAAACAGGAATGCGCCGATGCCGACCAGAAACGGCGGCCATCCCACGGTGCCGACCGCAAGCAGGCACAGCGGCCCCGCCGCAAAGCCCGCCGAAATGATCGTCGAATAGATGCCCATGACGCGGCCGCGGCGTGCTGGCGGCGCCAGTGCGATCACCCAGACTTCGCTCAGCACGTAGAGCGGGTTGGTGACCCCACCGATCAAAAAGCGCAGCGGAAACCACAGATAGACATTTTGCGTCCAGCCGATCAGCGCCAGCACCAGCGCGGAAAGTGCCGCGCAAGTAAGCGCGGTGCGCCCGGCCCCGAAACGGCGCGACAGAGCCGGGACCAGCGGCGAGGAGACGATGAAGCCGATCGGCGTCATTGCCGCCGACAGGCCTATCATGGCCGGCGAGACGCCCTGGCGCTGCAGGATGAAGCTCAACAGCGGATAGCTCAGCCCTTGCGCAATGGCGAACACCGAGACGGTTGCGATCACGCCGGTGATGGCCGCCCATTGCACTGTCTCGCCGCTGTTCTGTTCCGCCCGGTCCATGATGCAGGATTAGCGTTTCGGTTCCGTCGCAGTAAGCACCGGCAACGAAAACCGCTTGCGCCAGCCGGAACGCGATCAAGAGGCTGACGATCCCGCCGGCTGCCCCCAGGGCATGTCGCTTCCCTCGTCCTAGTGGTCGCCGCCTCCGCAATGGCCGGAGGGCCGGCAGTCCATTATGCCGCCGCATTGCCGCAGCGTACGAGGACTATCATGACCGCCGCCCTTCAGCCCGCCGAACCGGCACTGGCAAACGACCGCGCCCGTCGCGGCGGCCGCGCGGGGAAGCGTGCCGGCGGATCGGCGGCGTTCGACCAGCCGCCGTTTCGCCAGTTGAAGAACCCGCTGACGCCGACCCGGCTGGTTTCCGAGGACGAGCTGGAATCCATCCACCTCGCCTCTCTGCGCGTGCTGCGGGAAATCGGCGTCGACGTGCTGCATGACGAAGCGCGGCGCATCATGAAGGCGCATGGCGCCGATGTCCGCGAAGGCAGCGAGCGGGTGCGCTTCGACAGCGACATGATCCTGGAACTGGTTGCGCACTGCCCGCCGGAATTCACCATCCACGCCCGCAACCCGGCGCACAATGTGCGCTTCGGTGGCGATAATCTGATCATCTCGATGATGGCGTCGGCACCCAATTGCTCCGACGTCGACCGCGGCCGCCGGCCGGGCAACCAGCAGGACTATCGCAACTTTCTCAAGCTTGCGCAGATGCACAACATATTGAATTGCACGGGCGGTTATCCGGTGGAGCCGATCGACATCCATCCGTCCGTGCGCCACCTCGAATGCATCCGTGACCTCGCCACGCTGACCGACAAGATGTTCCACATCTATTCGCTCGGCAAAGAGCGCAACGTCGACGGCATCGAGATCACCAGAATCGCACGTGGCATCAGCCACGAGCAGTTGCTTGCGGAGCCGTCGGTGTTCACCATCATCAACACCAATTCGCCGCTCAAGCTCGACGTGCCGATGATGGAAGGCATCATCCAGATGTCGAGCAAGGGCCAGGTGGTCATCGTGACGCCGTTCACCCTGTCGGGCGCCATGGCGCCGGTGACGATTGCCGGCGCGCTGGTGCAACAGAATGCCGAGGCGCTGTCCGGCATCGCCTTCGCACAGATGGTGCGCAAGGGCGCGCCTGTCGGCTACGGCGGCTTCACCTCGAATGTCGACATGAAGTCCGGCGCGCCGGCCTTCGGCACGCCGGAATATATGAAGGCGCAGCTGGTCGGCGGCCAGCTCGCCCGCCGCTACAACATCCCCTACCGCACCTCCAACACCTGCGCCGCCAACACCGTCGACGCGCAAGCCGCCTATGAAAGCGTGTTCTCGCTGTGGGGTGCCATCCAGGGCGGCGGCAATCTGATGATGCATGCCGCCGGCTGGCTCGAAGGCGGCCTGCGCTGCTCCTATGAGAAGACCATCCTCGACATAGACCTGTTGCAGATGGTCGCCGAGTTCCTGACGCCGCTCGATCTTTCCGACGAGGCGCTCGGTTTCGACGCCATCCAGTCGGTCGGCCCCGGCGGCCATTTCTTCGGCACCCAGCACACGCAGGACCGCTACAAGACCGCCTTCTATGCGCCGATCATTTCGGACTGGCGCAATTTCGAGAGTTGGGCGGAGGCTGGGTCACCGACCGCGCTCGAAAAAGCCAATCGCGTCTGGAAGGAGCGGCTGGCCTCCTATGAAGAGCCTTACATGGACCCGGCGACCCGCGAGGAGCTCAATGCTTTCGTCGACAAGCGCCGGGCCGAAGGCGGCGCCCCGACCGATTTCTGATCATCTGATGAGTAGTGGGCCCCCCCGCCGGCGGGCCTCGGGGGCCCCCCCCCCTTTTTTCTTATCTTCTTCTTATCTCCCCCCCCCACCGCGGTCTCGTTGCGCCCCCCACCTCTCCCCCGATCGACGGGGTAGAGGAAGGGCGCGAAACGATTCCAGTTGGCGCCCTTCCTTTCCCCCCGGAGGGGGGAGAGGTGGCGCCGCGAAGCGGCGACGGAGTGGGGGAAGCCGTTCATGAAACGCGCAGCCGCCGCAAAACAGGCACAACCCAGCGAGCGCGTAGCCTGCGGCAAGCAGGCAATCAGGCCGAAGCACTGCTTTGGCCTGAACTAAAGGCGCGCAAGCTTGGCGGCTATCGCTTTACGCGTCAGTTCTCCATCGGCGCCTTTTTTGCAGACTTTGTCTGCCGCGAAAAATGGCTTGTTGTTGAAGTCGACGGACAACAGCACGCCGGCAGTTCATATGACCGCCGCCGCGATGATTTCATGCGCGCCCAAGACTACTCGATCCTGCGTCTTTGGAGCCATGACGTCCTGAAACATCGTACTTCCGTCTGTGAAACCATTCTTGCCGCGCTTGATGGCAGGCTGGCCGAAAACATCGCTGTATTCGATCTCCGCTTTGTTTTCGCGCCCCGCTCACTCGATTCAATCTCTTCAAAAACGGAACTATCTTCATGAAATCTCATGCAAAAGCGGTTGTTATCGGCGGCGGCGTCGTTGGCTGCTCGGTGCTCTATCATCTGGCCAAGGCCGGCTGGACCGACATCATGCTGATCGAGCGTTCGGAGCTCACCTCCGGCTCGTCCTGGCATGCGGCGGGCGGCTTTCATACGCTGAACGGCGATCCCAATGTCGCCAAGCTGCAGGCCTATACGGTGCAGCTTTACAAGGAGATCGAGGAGATTTCCGGCCAATCCTGCTCGCTGCACCTGACCGGCGGCGTCATGATGGCCGACACGCCCGAGCGCATGGACTTCCTTCGCCTCGCCCATGCCAAGGGCCGCTATCTCGGCATGGACACCGAACTGATCACGCCGTCCGAAGCCAAGGCGATGTTCCCGCTGATGGACGAGACGAATTTCGTCGGCGCTATGTGGGACCCAGTCGAGGGCCACCTCGACCCTTCCGGCACCACCCACGCCTATGCCAAAGCCGCCCGGAAGCTCGGCGCCGAGATCGTGCTGCGCAACCGCGTCGTCGAACTGACGCAGGAGGTCGACGGCACCTGGAACGTCGTCACCGAGCAAGGCACGATCAAAGCCGAGCATGTCGTCAACTGCGGCGGCCTGTGGGCGCGCGAGATCGGTCGCATGGTCGGCGTCGAGCTGCCGGTGCTGGCGATGGAGCACATGTATCTCCTGACCGAGCCGATGCCGGAAGTCGAGGAATTCAACAAGTCGACTGGGCGCGAGATGATCGGCGTGCTGGATTTCAAGGGCGAGATCTACACCCGCCAGGAACGCAACGGCATCCTGCTCGGCACCTATGAAAAAGCCTGCAAGCCGTGGTCGCCGGTCAACACGCCATGGGATTTCGGCCACGAGCTGCTGCAGCCCGACATCGACCGCATCGCGCCGTCGCTCGAGATCGGCTTCAAGCATTTTCCCGGCATCGAGAAAGCCGGCATCAAGCAGATCATCAACGGCCCCTTCACCTTCGCGCTCGACGGCAACCCGCTCGTTGGCCCTGTGCAGGGCCTGACCAATTTCTGGTGCGCCTGCGCCGTCATGGCCGGCTTCAGCCAAGGCGGCGGCGTCGGCTTGGCGCTGTCGAACTGGATGGTCCATGGCGACCCCGGCTTCGACGTCTGGGGCATGGACGTTGCGCGCTTCGGCGAATGGGCAACGCTGCGCTATACCAACGCAAAGGTGCGCGAAAATTATTCGCGCCGTTTCTCCATCCGCTTTCCCAACGAGGAATTGCCGGCGGCAAGACCGGCGCAGACGACCCCGCTTTACGACACCATGCTCGCCAACAACGCCGTCATGGGCGACAGCTGGGGTCTCGAAACCCCGCTCTGGTTCGCGCCGAAAGGCTCGGAGCCGAAGGACATCGTGTCCTTCCACCGCTCGAATGATTTCGGCGCGATCGGCGAGGAAGTGTGCGCCACCCGCGAGAGGGTCGGCGTCACCGAGATCGCCAACTTCGCCAAATACGAAGTCTCCGGACCTGGGGCCGAGGATTTCCTCAACCGGCTGATGACCAACCGCATGCCGAAGACCGGCCGCATCGTGCTGACGCCGATGCTGAACGAGTTCGGCAGACTGATCGGCGACTTCACCATCGCCAAGGCGGGCGAAGAACGCTTCATGATCTGGGGTTCTTCGGCCGCGCAAAAATATCACATGCGCTGGTTCGAGAAGCATCTGCCGAAGGACGGTCCAAGGGCGTCGGAGGTGCGCATCCACCGCTTCGACCAGACGCTGGTTGGCCTCTCCATCGCCGGGCCGAAATCGCGCGACCTGCTGCAGAAACTGGTCGACGTCGACATCTCGACCAAGGCCTTCCGCTTCATGGATTTCCGCGAGATGGCGGTCGGCGGCGCGCCCTGCATGGTCAACCGCATCACCTACACCGGCGATCTCGGCTATGAGATCTGGATGGCGCCGGCCTATCAGCGTCTGGTCTACAAGGCGATCAAGGAGGCCGGCGAAGAGTTCGGACTTGTTGATTTCGGCATGCGCGCCCTGCTCTCGATGCGGCTTGAAAAGAACTTTCCGACCTGGTTCCGCGAGCTACGTCCGATCTACGGACCGTTCGAAGGTTCGATGGACCGCTTTATCAAGCTGGAGAAGAACGATTTCATCGGCCGCGAGGCAGCGGCCAAGGAACAGGCGGCAGGGCCGAAGCTGCGCCGCGTTTCCTTTATCGTCGATGCTGCGGATGCCGACGTCATGGGCGACGAGCCGATCTGGGCCAAGGTCGGCGACAAGGATTTCGGCACGGTAGAAAAGCCGCATGGCTATGGCGCGCCGCGCTTCGACGCGGGCGGCAAGGAAGTGCGCGGCTCGAACGCCGCTGAAGGCGCGTCTGCCGTGCGCGGTATTGTCGACGGCAACTGGCGCGTGGTCGGCTGGGTCACCTCCGGCGGCTATGCGCATTATGTCGAGAAGTCGATGGCGCAAGGCTACGTACCGGCAGTGCTTGCCGAAAACGAGAGCGCCGGGCTGTTCGAGATCGAGATCCTTGGACACCGGCGGTCGGCGCGCATCAACGTCGAGCCGCCCTTCGATCCGAGTGGCGAAAAGATGCGAACGTAGGTGCAGCCAGCCGGTCGCATTGTGCGGAGCACGCTCTTCATGCTAGCCCAGCCGGCAACTGTGCCGGCAGGGGCGATGAGACTTCCTTGAAGTACGACATGAAATGGGCCGAGTGGCTGGCCGAGGGACGGATCGGCCCCTTCCCGGCGGCGATCGTCATGGTCGCGGCTTATTTTGCCTTGCAGACCATCATACTGTCCCTGTTGAGCTCTTGGGCGGGAACCGGCGTCGGCATCGACGATGCGGAGCAGCTGATCTATGTACCGTATCTCTGGGCTGGATATGGCGGCTCGCAACCACCTCTCTACACCTGGATCAATTGGCTGGCCGCGCATGTTTTCGGCACCAGTATCTTCACGCTGAAGCTCGTCAAATACTCAGTGCTGTTCCTCGCCGCCTGCAGCGTGTTCGCCGCCATGCGGCGGTTCGGCTACACCAAGGCGACAGCGGCGGCGGCCATGTTCGGCCTGTTTACGATCCCGCAGGTCGTCTGGGAATCGCAGCGCGCTTTGTCGCATTCCGTCGCCGTCGTCGGCTTCTGCTCGCTGCTCCTGCTCACCATGGCCTATCTTCTCGAGCGGCGTAGCATGATTGCCTATGCGGCGTTTGGCCTGGCCACGGCGGCGGCAATTCTTGCCAAGTATAACGATGTCTTCCTCGTGGTGGCCCTTGTTGCGGCAGCGCTGTCGCTGCGCGAATTGCGCAGCGCCATCCTTGATCCAAAGTTCGCAATCAGCATAGCGGTCGCGATATTGGTGCTGGCACCAACCACCTATTGGAGCCTCATGCATCCCGCCGATTTATTGTCGAGAGGCGAGAAGTTCGGAATAGACCCGCAACAAGGGCGCATCGCGGCGGCCTTTGTCGGCGCCGGCAAGTTTGTCATGGGGACCTTCAATTTCGCGGTCTTGCCGGTGCTCGTTTCCGCGCTGGCCTTCGGGGTGGCGAAGTTCCGTTTCTCCGAGCGGCACCCGAAACGTCCGGCCAGGGAAATTCTGTTGTGGCGTAGCTTGGCGCTCGGCTTGGCTATGCTGGCAATACTTGTGCTGGCCACCGGCGTGACGGTTGTCAAGGACCGCTGGCTGCTGCCGGTCCTGTTCATGTTGCCGCTGGCCATCGTCGCCACTATGGAACGGCTGGCGCCGCGCGGCAGGAATGCGCAGCTCCTGGTGATCGCGGCTGGAGCGATCATCGCCGTGTTGCTCGCGCCCGCCACTTGGTACGTCCAGATAAACGGGACCAGTGGCCTCTCCCGCATGATCCGCTTGGATTACCCGGCCCTCTATCGCCAACTGACCGCGGACGGACCGGTGAAAACTGCAATATCCGACGGTGCATGGGTCGGCAACCTGCGGCTGGTCGACGAAAAACTGGTCGCACTTGACCAGGAAGTGCCTAATTTCGAAACGCTGATGCGGGGGCCGGCCGTACTCGTCTGGCTTGATCACGACGATCCGCGGCCGGTCATTTTGGACCAGCTCAAAGCGGCCGGCTATGAGCCGGACGGCCAACCGCGGCAAATCATGGTTCCGCTGTTGCGTGGCACCGACAAGTCCGCCCGGCCCGGCGCATTCGTCCGACTGAAGAGAATGGAAGGAGCCATGGCGCCCAAGGAAGGCGCTGGCGAAGGAGTCGAGGGTGGACAGGAATCCGACTGACCGGCCCCGTCATCATCGCAAGATCATGCCGTTCGAGCCGGAGGACTCGATCGATGCGCTGCGCAAAAAATCGCGCCTGAAGGCCGCTGAACTCAACCAGCATCTGCTGGGCTATGGTGCGCTGGCGGAAGCCGAGTGGCAGGCGGCGGGTATTGACGCTCCTGACTTGCGCGCCATGCGCCGATACCGGCTCGAGCGCATCCGCGCCGAGCTGAAGCGCCGCGACTATGCGGGAGCCCTGCTCTACGATCCGGTCAACATCCGCTACGCGACCGATGCGACCAACATGCAGCTCTGGGTCGCGCACAATCCGACCAGGCATTGTTTCGTCGCCACCGATGGGCCGGTGGTACTGTTCGACTATTTTTCCTGTGAGCACCTTTCCGACCATTCCGGCGTCGTCGACGAGGTGCGGCCGGCGGTGTCGTGGGCGTATCTCTACAGCGGCGAGTTGACCGGGCAAAAAGTCCGCCGCTGGGCAGCCGGCATCGCCGAGCTGGTGCTGGAACATGGCGGCGGCAATCGCCGTATCGCGGTCGATCACATCAATCCCGAGGGCATCGAGGAACTCGCCCGTCTCGGCATTTCGACCGGCAATGGCGAGGCGGTGATGGAAAATGCGCGGCTGATCAAATCGCCCGACGAGATCCTTGCCATGCGCCGGGCGATCGTCGCTTGCGAGGCGGCGATGGGCGAGATGGAGCAGGCGCTGAGACCTGGTATTTCCGAGAACGAATTGTGGGCCGAACTCCATCGCGGCAACATCGCGCGCGGCGGCGAATGGATCGAAACCCGGCTCCTGTCGTCGGGTCCGCGCACCAATCCGTGGTTCCAGGAGTGTTCGTCGCGGACGATCGAGGCCGGCGATCTCGTCGCCTTCGACACCGACCTGATCGGTCCTTACGGCTTCTGCGCCGACCTGTCGCGCACCTGGCTTTGCGGTGACGCGCCGCCGTCGCAGGAACAGCGTGACCTGTTTCAGATCGCTGCCGACCAGATCGCCCACAACACCGAACTGATGCGGCCGGGCATATCCTTCCGCGATCTCGTCGAGGGCTCGTCGGTGCCGCCGGGAGACTGCTTCCCGGCGCGCTACGGGGTGCTCTATCACGGCGTCGGCCTGGCCGACGAATACCCGACATTGCCGCATGCCGGCGACTGGACCGACGACACGCCGGACGGCGTGCTTGTGTCAGGCATGGTGCTGTGCGTCGAGAGCTACATCGGCAGGCTTGGCGCCTACGAAGGCGTCAAGATCGAGGAACAGATCCTGATCACCGACACCGGCAACGAGAAGCTTTCGACCTATCCGCTCGACAATCGGCTGCTTGGGGGCTGAGCGAACCTAATGCATGTCGCGCAAAAGTGTGCAGCGGTTTTGCGATAACGACATGCGTAAAACAAGAATTTAAAGCGCGTCGCATGAGGCCGACCGGACGCGACGCGCTTTATGTGAGCGCCTCGATCGCCTCGCGCATCATGGCGACGATCGTTTCCGGCGTCCTGCTGGCCGTGATGAACGGCAATCCTTTGCGCCGCCTTGTCCAGCCGACGACCGTCATCTTCTGCGCTGCAGGCTCGAAACGCTGCGCCAGCGCCCAGCTCTCGCAGTCGATCGCCGCGACGTCGGCCCTGCCCTCGGCAACAGCAACAATCGAAGCGCGGTGCCCCCAGCTTTCGCTCAGCGCGGAAAAGATATCCAAACTCTCGCCCAGTGCTTGCAGGTCGCGTGTCGGCGCGATGATGCCCGACATGGAATCGAGGCTGTTGAAGGTGAAACGTTTGCCGCGAAGCTGATCGAGCGGAATGACGGCGCCGCCGTCGGCCGGCGACCTTGCCGGCGGTGCCTCGCCCGCCCTCATGACGATGGCGCTCGAATAGAGTTCGCCCTGTCCGCCCTCAAAGGCGTCGTAGCGCGGCTGGCCGACGAGGTGGACACGCTGCGACAGGCCGAGTTCCATCGGTCCCCAGCAGGTTTGCGCAAAGAGCAGCGCCGGGTGCAGCCAGAGCCGGTGAAAATCCAGTTCGTCCAGCGGCAATGTCGCCGGATCGGGCGCGATGAGTTTTCCCTTATCGTCGCGAATACCGCCAGGCACCGGGGGCAAATCGCCATTGCGGCGGATAATCGTCTCCGGCGCATCGATGCCTTTTTGTCTGAAAGCATCGCGCAGCCGCGCCCATTCTGCGTCGACCTCGTCCCGCGCTTCCGGCCAGTCGTACATCGGCAAAGCCGCAATGAATTCGCTCATGCCGGGATTTGACCGTTATGCAGGGAAATTGACAAGGTCAGGAAAGCGTTGCCCGCGCGGCAGCGCCTGCAATGCCGCGAGGATCATTCCTTCGGCGGCTCGGCGGGTACCGGTGCGCTGCCAAGCCCATTGAGGCTGCGTGCCCTGACGCGCGGCTTGAACGCGCGTCCTGGTTCCGGCATGCGCCGCAGCACGGGATGGACGATCGGTTCCTTCGCCTTGAAGGCATAGGCCTTGAGCAGCGCGAAATAGTTCGGATAGGCGTAGCCATTGTTCATCCGCAGCCACTCGTCGCGGCGGTCGCGAAACAGCTTCGGCAGCCTGTACCAGGCCACCGTCGGGCTCTTGTGATGGACGAAATGCAGATTGTTGTTGAGGAACAGGAAGGACAGCGGCGAGCGCTCGACGATGATCGTGCGGCCTTCCGGATGTTCAGACCATTGATGCTCGGCGTAGGTGCGGATCGAAATCAGCGACTGCCCAAGCCACACCGGCACCAGTATGTAGAGCCACAACGGCATGCCGAAGCCGAACTGCACGACAGGCAACACTACGGCGAGGCCGATCGCATGCAGCAGCCATGCCTTGCAGATGGAATTGTCGCCCGCGGCAACCTGCCTGGCGTCGTCGATGAAGAAGCCGATGCAGGAGAGCCACGGACCGAGCACCAAACGCCCGAGCATCGTGTTGTTGACGTTCAGCAGGAACTTCATAGCCGACGGCAGCTCTTCGTGCTGCCAGAGCGCCTTGTAATAGCTTTCGGGATCGTCGAGCGGATCGGTCAGGCGCTCGTCTGCATGGTGGCGCAGATGAATGGTCTTGAACCGGCGAAACGGCCAGACAAGGCCAATCGGCAGGAACACAACTGCTTCGTTGAGCCGCGCGTTCCGGGTTGGGTGGCCGTGCAGGGCCTCGTGCATCAGCGAGGATTGCAGCGCCGCAATCAGGGCCAGAAGGGCGAGCGCCAACAGCGGGTAGGATGGCCAGAGCAGAAAGCCGGTAGCGAGCCAGCCGCCGTAGCAGAAAAGTGCGAGAAACACCGTCGGCCATTCGATGGTCGCCGCGCCATGTCGCCTGTTGCCCATGCTCGTCATGCTATCGACCACTGCCTTCCAGTCGCCGGAACCCGTTTGATTCCTGACAGCATTGTGTCAGGAGCGTTGCATTGCTGCAACGCGATAAAGCGCACAAACTGTTGCGATTGCGCATTTTCAGCTGCATATGTTATGCATTGTAAACAACGCACCGGATTCATTTACGCCTGAAGCTCCGCGTTCGCGGCTTCAGCGCAAATTTTTCCTCCTATCGGGTGGGGTGGCGATTTGGACAAGCGCGACCTGTCGACGATCTTTCGCGAGCGCCTGAAAATGCTCTTGACAAGGTCCGATCTGAACCAGTCGGCCTTCGCCGCCGCGGTTGGCATCGACCGTTCGGCGCTGTCGCAGCTGCTCTCCGGCGCCTCGACCCGCCTTCCCCGCGCCGAAACGCTGCTCAACATCGCCGCCGAATTCAAAGTCTCGCTCGACTGGCTGCTCGGCCTCAGCCAGGACGAGGGCGTCACCGGTGAAATCCGCGAGAGCCTTGAGATCGAGGAGGCGCCGGACGGCTTCGACCGCACGCTGCTGGCTCGCTGGCATGCCGAGGCGGCGGGAACGAAAATCCGCTACGTCCCGGCCGGCATTCCCGATCTTCTGCGCACCGAGGCGCTTGTCGACTATGAAGCCGTCATCGCCAACAAGAGCCGCGAGGCACAGGCCGGCGAAACGCAGTACCGCATCGACTACAACCGACGGCCCGAAACCGACATGGAAGTCTGTATGCCGCGCCACACGCTGGAGATCTTCGCGCGCGGGCTGGGCGTGTGGGACCGCTTTCCGGAGGCCGACCGCCACCAGCAGCTCCTGCACATGGCGACGCTACTCGACGACCTCTATCCCACCTTCCGCCTGTTTCTCTATGACGGGCGGATGCGCTATTCGATCCCGTACACCATCTTCGGGCCCTATCGCGCAGCCATTTACGTCGGCGACATGTATCTGGTGCTGAACGCCACGCAGCCGATCCGCATCCTGACCAGCCATTTCGACAATCTGATCCGTGCCGCGGACGTCAACGCGCATGAAGCGGCCAGCTTCACACGAAAGCTGGCGGAGATGCGATTTTGACCGGTTGCTCTCCGTGTCGACATTGACGGCACATAAAGAATTCTTTATATCCTTATCTCAGTTATTCTTCCGGGAAGGCGTATTTCACATGACCAATCCGATCGACGCTCTGCTTGCCGAAAAGGGCGTCCTGCTCGCCGATGGCGCCACCGGCACCAATCTGTTCGCGATGGGCCTTGAGGCCGGAGAGGCTCCTGAGCTCTTGAACGAGACCGCGCCCGACACCATCACCAGCCTGCACCAGAACTTTGTCGATGCCGGCGCCGACATCATCCTGACCAACTCTTTTGGCGGGACCCGCCATCGGCTCAAGCTGCACCATGCGCAGGACCGCGTCCACGCACTGAACAAGCGCGCCGCCGAGATCGCAAGCGCCGTCGCCGGCAAGGCCGGCCGCAAGGTGATCGTGGCCGGCTCAGTCGGCCCGACCGGCGAATTGCTGGTGCCGCTCGGCGCCATGACCTATGACGAGGCGGTCGAGGCCTTTGCCGAGCAGATCGAGGGCCTGAAGGCCGGCGGCGCCGAAGTCGCCTGGATCGAAACCATGTCGGCGCCGGACGAGATCCGTGCCGCCGCCGAAGCCGCCATCCGCGTCGGCTTGCCCTATACCTATACCGGCTCCTTCGACACCGCCGGCCGCACCATGATGGGGCTGCTGCCGAAGGACATCCACGGTGTCGTCGACGGCCTGTCGCAGACGCCGCTCGGTGTCGGCGCAAATTGCGGTGTCGGCGCCTCCGATATTCTCGCTTCGCTGCTCGACATGACCGAGGCGAAGCCCGAGGCAACGGTGATCGTCAAGGGCAATTGCGGCATCCCCGAATTTCGCGGTGCCGAGATCTACTATTCGGGCACGCCCGAGCTGATGGCCGATTATGTGCGCCTGGCCGTCGATGCCGGCGCCAAGATCGTCGGCGGCTGCTGCGGTACCTCGTTCCAGCACCTTGCCGCCATGCGCAAGGCGCTCGATGCGCACACCAGGTCGGATCGCCCGACCGTCGAGCAGATCGTCGAACGCATCGGCCCGATGCGCAACAAGCAGGCGACGGTCAACGTCGCCGAGACCAGCGAAGCCCGCCGCGAACGGCGCCGCGGACGCGCCTGACGCTTTCGGCTGCGACGCGGTCCGCGAAGCGGTGCAGCCACGAAAAAAGGCCGGCAAGGTTTCCCTCGCCGGCCTGCCTCACCCGCCCGTAGGCCGGTTCCCCCTGTCAGAACGATCCCATCTGAAAGAAACCGGCCATCATTGCCACTACCGGTTACCGCCGAGCGCCGAGGCAAGGCGCACAAGCGAGAGGAACTCGGACCGGTACCCAAACGGGTCGGCTCCTCTGGCGGCGGTGGCAATCTCCATGATCTTGTCGTAGCCGAACTTCGCGGTCGCATCCTCGTCGCGCAGCTTCTGGCCGAAGGCAGCGACGGCAACGGAGAAACGCTGGTCGGTGCTGGCCTGGTCGAACGACGCCACCTCGTTGGCTGACGTCACCGGCGTGGTGATCAGCTTCGAAGTGTCCTCGTTCGGCAGCTTGTAGCGGATTTTGACGAAGGCATATTCGTCGGCATTGGCGACACCGCCATTGTTCACCGAGGCCTGGCCATAGCGCAGCTGATCGATCTGTTCGCCGCCGCTGCCCTTAGGCGTGATCTCGTAGATCGCGGTGACCGAATGGCCTGAGCCGATCTCGCCGGCGTCGACGCGGTCGTTGTTGAAATCCTCGCGGTTCAAGGCGCGGGTCTCGTAGCCGATCAGCCGGTATTCCGAGACCTTGTTCGGGTTGAACTCGACCTGGATCTTCACGTCCTTGGCAATGGTGAACAGTGTCGAGGAGGCATCCTCGACCAGCACCTTCTCGGCCTCCGCCAAAGTGTCGATATAGGCGGCGGTGCCGTTGCCGTTCTGGGCGATGGTCTGCATCATCTGGTCGTTCAGGTTGCCGCGGCCGAAGCCGAACACCGACAGGAACACGCCTGTCTTGCGCTCCTTTTCGATCAGCCGCTTCAGGTCGTCGTCGTCGGTCTGGCCGACATTGAAATCACCATCGGTGGCGAGCATCACCCGGTTGATACCGTCCTTGACGAAGGATTTCTGCGCCAGCCTGTAGGCTTCCTTGATGCCCGCCTCGCCTGCCGTCGAGCCGCCGGATGTCAGGTTGTCGATGGCAGCGAGGATCTTGTCCTTTTCCGAAGCCTTGGTGGGCTCCAGCACGGTACCGGCATCGCCCGCATAGGTGACGATCGAGACGGTATCGTCGGGTCTCAGCTTGTTGACCAGCAGCCGAAAGGCCGACTGCAGGAGCGGCAGCTTGTCCTGCTCGTTCATCGAGCCCGACACATCGATCAGAAAGACCAGATTGGCCTTGGGCTGCTCGGCCGGCTTCACGTCGAAACCCTTGATGGCGACATGCATCAGCCTGGTGTGCTCGTTCCACGGAGTCGGCATGACGCTGACGGTCGAGTTGAACGGCGTCGAGGCGGAGTCCGGGCCTTTCCAGTCATAGGGGAAGTAGTTGACCATCTCCTCGACGCGCACCGTATCGGCCTGCGGGATAAAACCTTCCTTCAGCGAGCGCCGGACGAAGGAATAGGAAGCGGTGTCGACATCGATAGAGAACGTCGAGACCGGGTCTTCGAGTGCGGCATGCACCGGATTGGTCTTGAAATCCTCGACCCGGTCACGGTTTTCCTCTCGCGGCAGCATCTGGTCGGCCGGCGCAGCGGCAGGCTGCTGTGCCATCAGCTTGGACTCGGCAACCGTGCCAGGCATGCGTCCGACCCGCGCGCCACCATCGACTGCCGGAGCCACGGAGTTTGCACCGCCATCCAGCGCAAACTCGCCGCTCTGCGCCGGTTCGGGTGCATTGCGGGTGAGCACATCCTGCTGCGTCAACCCGCCGACCGCGGTCGATTCCGCTTTCGGCGGCGATGTCGGCGCCACAAGCGCCTCGCCGGCGTCGCGGCTTTCGCTGTCGGCGTCCGCCTTCTTCTGCTTATCTGCTTCGGCAACAACCGGCGGTTTGACGGTCGCCGGCTTGTCAGCCAGCGTTTCGGTGATCTTATCGTCGCCGCCGAATTCGGGCCCGCCGAATTTGGATTCCCCAAGCATATAGATGGTGGCGTATCCGGCGATCGGCAGGGCAACGAGCCCGGCAATGGCCGGCGTGGCGAAGAGTTTCTTTTGCATGATTTCGCTCCAGAGCCTTTGTGCTCGCTCTGTGAGACGAAGCCCGCCTGCCGATCCTTGGGCGGCCGGTAAAGTTTTTTCTTCCATGTCATAGGCGCGCAGCGCGGCCTGGAGGGCACGCGCCTTTGCATCCGCGTCAGGCGCCGGTGCTGCGATATCGCGCAGCCTGTTCAGTTGCTTGTCGTCGACCATGGTCACACTTCCCCGGCTGAACGCATCAGCGTCTTCAACCGTTTCTTCGCCTCATGGATGTGCCAGGAAACCGTCGTCTCCGAGATCGCCATCGCCTCGGCGGCGGCTGCGTGGCTCAGCCCTTCGCCATAGACCAGCAGCACCGCGTCGCGCTGCTTGTCCGGCAGCTTGCGCACCGCTGCCCAGAGCGCCTCGACCGGGTCTTCCGCCTCGGACGAGGTTTCCCCCGAAATCAGCGCATAGGCGCCATAGGCCTCGGTCTTGGCCGTATCGCGGGCGGTCTTGCGCATCATGTCGCGCGCCGCATTCAGCGTCATGGTGTAGAGCCACGTCGTGAAGGCGCCGCTGCCGTGATAGTCGCGGATCGCCCGGCCGAGCCGAACGCACACTTCCTGGGCGATATCCTCGGCGTCGGCCTTTTTCCCGCACCAGCGATAGGCGGCGCGATAGACGAAACCGTAGTGCCTTTCAAGCAACTTGCCGAAAGCACCCCTGTCTCCGCCCTTCGCCCGCCCGATCAGTTCGGCGTCGGAGGCTTCGCTTTCGTCCAGCATCATCGCCATCATTTGCCTGTTGGACGAAGGCTAATGGCGATTCCTTGGGTGATGGGAAGAATTTTTTGGCGGGCAGTCACGTCGTAATGGTTGGCGCGCCTTGGCCGAGCGTCTCCGCAAACAGCATCGTCAGCCGCTCCCAGTGGCGTTCGGCGCCGGCTGCATCGAAGGCACTATGTGGAGCCGCCACGTTCACAAATGCGTATCGGGGTTGCTTTACGCTGGCTTTGTGCACAATTTCGCCGACTGCCTGCCATGCTATGGCGGCCTGAAGTGAACGGCGCGCTTCAATTTGCCAAGGGACGGAGCTCATATGTGGCTGACGGCATTCCTTGCTTTTTTCGCGGGTGTTTTTGGCGCCAATGGCGTCCCACATTTCGTGAGTGGGATAACCAAGGGTTCCTACCCGTGCGTCTTCGGTAACTCCGCCGTGCCCAATCTGATAGCCGGCTGGGCGAGCTTCGTGGTGGCCCTCTTCGCGTACGGGGCCAACTTCGCACAGTATCCCATCGTCTCGTTGGTCTCTGGTGCCATCGGGGTGCTGCTGATGGGTCTCTTTCACGCGGCGGGGCTGGCTTTCGGCCAAAAATCCTGAGATCGGAACGGTCGACGTCTTTGCGTGCAGCGGGGTCTTGTCTGGCTAGCGCGCGAATGCTGCCATGTGAAAGGCCTGAACCTCGGCCGGATAGCGATAATCGATGCCGTAAGGACAGGCGTTGCGATCAAGGCAGCCGCCGGTCCGGCAAGGTCCGCCGTTTTGCCCACGCACATGCGCCAGACAGGTTTCATGCACAAAACCATCCGCAGAATAAGCCGCGACCGGACAGGATTTCAGGCAAGGTTTTTCCAAACATGTGTCGCAAAGGTGAATCACGTCGCGACGTTCGTGGAGCGCAATCTCGTTCTCGAACAACAGCGCGCCGCGATAGGCATGCCAGAGCCCGTATTGCGGATGCATGAGGATGCCGAGCGGCGACGGCTTCAGCCCCTCCGCCTGCATCGCCCATTGCTGGAACGGCAGATAAGGCCTGTCGGACGGTGACACCGCGCGTGCCCCGAATTTTTCGGCCACAGCGCCGATCACTCCGCGCGACCATCTGTCGAGCGAATCGTCGATCGGCTGTGACTGTTTCTCCAACCAGCGCAGGAAGTGCGGCCAAGGTGCGGCGCCTGCCTGCCCCACCAGCAGGACGGATCTGGCGGCGGCGCCGGAGAGACCGGAAGGTGTCCCCTCACCGCCCGCAAAATTGAAGCCGCCGCGCAGGATGAGGCCGTGGGCGGAAAGCGCGGCCGCGATGGTTTCGACCATGCCGCGCTCGAGAATCATCCCTTCTTGTCCGGGTCGGAGAAGGCGCTCCGCCAGACTTCCTTGTGGATGATGTTGGCGACTTTAGCCCCGCCTGATTCGGGCTCCTTTCAGGTGAAGGCGTCGGCCATCGACGCCTTCTTCCTGGCGATGAAGTCCTTCAGCCCGTCGTCGATGCCCTGGTCGAGATAAGGCGCCTCGTAGCTCTCCAGCCAGCGGCGGGCGAGCTCGTTGGCGCGCTGCGGCGCGGTTTTTTCGCCTTCGGCCAGCCACTGCTCGTAGGAATTGTTATCGGCGATGTTGGAGCGGTAGAACGCGGTCTGGAAATTGGCCTGGGTGTGATCGCAGCCGAGGTAATGGCTGCCCGGACCCACCTGGCGGATGGCATCCATCGCCTGACCGTTTTCCGACAGGTCGACACCCTCGGAGAACTTCTGCGTCATGCCGAGTTGGTCGATATCCATCATGAACTTTTCGTAGCAGGAGGCGAGCCCGCCCTCGAGCCAGCCGGCCGAATGCAGCACGAAATTGGTGCCGGCGAGGATCGTCGAATTCAGCGTGTTGGCGCTCTCATAGGCCGCCTGCGCATCGGGGATTTTCGAAGCACAAAGCGAGCCGCCGGTGCGGAACGGCAGCCCGAGCCTGCGAGCAAGCTGGGCGGCGCCATAGGAGACCAGCGACGGCTCCGGCGTGCCGAAGGTCGGCGCGCCCGACTGCATTGAGATCGACGAGGCGAAGGTGCCGAACAGTACCGGCGCACCCGGCCGGATCAGCTGTGTGAACGACGCCCCGGCCAGAACCTCGGCCAAAACCTGGGTCAGTGTGCCGGCGACCGTCACCGGGCTCATCGCCCCGGCAAGGATGAACGGCGTGACGATGCACGCCTGGTTATGGCGCGAGTAAACTTTCAGCGCTCCCAGCATGGTCTCGTCGAAGACCATCGGCGAGTTGGCGTTGATCAGGCTGGTCAACACCGTGTTGTTCTCGACGAAATCGTCACCAAACACGATCTTGGCCATCGCCACCGTATCTTCGGCGCGCTCGGGCGCGGTCACCGAGCCCATGAACGGCTTGTCCGAATATTTGATATGGCTGTAGACCATGTCGAGATGGCGCTTGTTGACCGGCACGTCGACCGGCTCGCAAACCGTGCCGCCCGAATGGTGGATCGATGGCGCCATATAGGCAAGTTTTACGAAATTCCGGAAATCCTCGATCGTCGCGTAGCGCCTGACGCCGTCGAGATCGCGCACGAAGGGCGGTCCATAGACCGGCGCGAACACGGTCGCGTTGCCGCCGATCTGCACCGAGCGCTCGCCGTTGCGGGCGTGCTGGGTATAGACGGACGGAGCGGTCTTCAACAGCGAGCGGCAGAGGCCCTTGGGGAAATGCACCCGCTCGCCCTTGACGTCGGCGCCCGCCTCTTTCCAAAGCTGCAGTGCCTCGGCGTCGTCGCGGAAGATGATGCCGATCTCTTCCAGCACCGTGTCGGTGTTCTTTTCGATCAGCGCCAGGCCTTCCTCGTCCAGCACTTCATAGACGTTGATCTTGCGCTTGATATAGGTGAGCTGTGTACCGGGGCCGCCGCCCGAACGTGCAGCCCGGCGCGCTGCGGCGCCACCGCTGGCAGCGCGCCCGCGCCGTGCGTTTGACGCTTCCTGATCGACCGGCGCGTTCTCACTCATAATCGTTCTTCCCTGGCTTTCGTTCTGGCCTGATTTGCTTTGGCCGGGCTCTTGTTCCGGCCTGAAATCCATTTGCAGCCGCATATTGCGGTCTCTGGCCGGATCGTAGCCATGCACCTTATTCGAAACGGCCCGCCAGCGCCAACGCCTGTCGCAAAATCGACAAGAATTCCAAGAGATTTACGGTCGCTTTCGTTTTGCGGGAAGTCGCAAATCAGCTATGGACAACCGGCCCGCGCGGGTTAGGTAATGGCGCGATATTTTTAAGCTGCCGCGATAGTTGTAGCCGGCAAGGAGCCTGAGAAAAAATGGCCGACGACGAGATCATCCTTTCGGAACTCTCCGACGACGAGTTGGTGCAGCAGATGCACGACGACCTTTATGATGGGTTGAAGGAAGAAATCGAGGAAGGCACCAACATCCTTCTCGAGCGCGGCTGGGCGCCTTACAAGGTGCTGACCGAGGCTCTGGTCGAAGGCATGCGCATCGTCGGCGAGGATTTTCGCGACGGCATTCTGTTCGTTCCGGAAGTGCTGCTGTCGGCCAACGCGATGAAGGCCGGCATGTTCATCCTGCGTCCGTTGCTTGTCGCCACCGGCGCGCCGAAGCAGGGCAAGATGGTGATCGGCACCGTTAAGGGCGACATCCACGACATCGGCAAGAACCTCGTCGGCATGATGATGGAAGGCGCCGGCTTCGATGTCATCGACCTCGGCATCAACAATGCGGTCGAAAAATATCTCGATGCCATCGAAAAGCATCAGCCCGACATCATCGGCATGTCGGCCCTGCTGACGACGACCATGCCTTACATGAAGGTCGTCATCGATACGATGAAGGAAAAAGGCATTCGCGATGATTATGTCGTGCTGGTCGGCGGCGCGCCGCTCAACGAGGAATTCGGCAAAGCCGTCGGCGCCGACGCCTATTGCCGCGACGCCGCGGTGGCGGTCGAGACCGCCAAGGACTTCATGAAGCGCAAGCACAACGTCCGCGCTTCGGCCTGAGTCAATAAATTCGGCACCGACGAGAAAAGCCGCGCCTTGCAGTGCGGCTTTTTTATTCCCAAATGTTTGAAATCGTGCAGATCAGGGTTTCTTGACGGTATCGTCAACCGCCTTCGCAGTGGATTTGATATCCTTACCGACGCCGCGCACCGTGTTGGCGCAGGCCGAAACAGCCAGGGCGCAGGCGAGAATAGCGATTGGCGCAACGCGGAACAATTTCATGATTGGTGTCTCCCTCAGAATATAAATTCGCTGGACAGCAACGAAGATGGATTAGACTGGTTCCATGACTACCGCGCGAAAACAACAATCCGATCAAGGCGACAGGCTGCTCGTCATCGCCTGCGGGATGATTGCGCGCGAAGTTCTGGCGGTCAAGGAGCAGCTCGGGCTCGACCATCTCGACCTGACCTGCCTCCCGGCGGAGTTCCATTTCTATCCGGACCGCATTGCGCCGGCCATGGACAAGGCAATCGCCAAGGCCAGGGCTGACGGCTACAAACACATCTTCGTCGGCTATGCCGATTGCGGCACGGGTGGCCTGCTCGACCGGATCTGCGAGAAGCATGGCGTCGAGCGCATGGCCGGGCCGCATTGCTTTGCCTTCTACCAAGGCATGGATGCCTATGCGAAGGTTGCCGATGACGACATGATGTCGTTCTACATGACCGATTTCCTCTGCCGGCAATTCGATGCCTTCTTCATGAAGCCGCTCGGCCTCGACAAGCACCCGGAGCTGATCAAGGACTATTTCGGCAATTACGAGAAGCTGATCTACATCGCCCAGACCGACGACCCGGAACTCGACAAGGTCGCCGAAAAGGCGGCGAAAATGCTCGGCCTCGCCTATGAGCGCCGCTCGACCGGCTACGGCGACCTGACGAAGGAACTAGCTGGGGCCTCAGCCCTGGCCTGACACTTTAGGCACCGTTTTCTTCAGCTTCGAGCCCAGCGAGCACATCGGCAAAGCTCGTCTTGCAGACGAAATCCAGCCGGTCCCTCGCCCGGGACGCATCGTAGACCCGGTTGATCGACGAAAACATCGTCCAGCCTTTCTTCAAGTAGCGTGCCGGATAATCCGGAAAATAGCGCGCGACGATCGACGGTGCGTCGGCGATCAATGCCGCGCAATCGTCGGGCTGGAAAGGTGTCGGCGCCGAGATGATGAAGGTGTCGAAGCCCAATTGCGGCGCTTTCTCCAAGGCAGCGATGTGGGCGTCGGCAGCATCCTCCACCGTCAGCCGGCGAAACAACAGCTCATTGGCCTTGGTGTTGGCGTCCGACTGTTCGATCACATGCGCCATATCGTCTGCTTCGGGAAAGAAGCGGGCGGTGCGCAGTACGATCACCGGCAGGCCGAACTGGATATGGTAGAGCCGACAAAGATGTTCCGCCGCAAGCTTTGTCACGCCGTAGATGTTGCGCGGTTCAGGCGACATGTCTTCCGTTAGCCAAGCCGCCCTGCCGGGCAAGCCGGCGCGGATGGCCTGGGTAATCATCAGCGATGTCGTCGACGTGAAGATGAAGCGCTGAACGCCGAAAGTTGCCGCCGCATCGAGCAGGTTGAGCGTGCCGCGCACATTCGTCTCGACGAAATCCTCGTTGCGATGATGTTCGATGTCAGGCTTGTGCAGCGCGCCACTATGGATGATGGCCTCGATGCGGTTCTCCTCGACCGCCCTCATGACCAGGTCGCGATCGGCGACTGAGCCGACGATTCGCGTTTCCGAGGATGGGACGGGATCGAGGCCAGTGACGTCATGGCCGAGAGTCCGCAGGCGTGGCGCCAAGGCCCTGCCCAGCCAACCCGACGATCCCGTCAGCAAGATCCGCATTCTTTCCACCTCGTTTCTGCTGTCGATGCTCAAGCAAGGATGACAGAGCGCGGCGAAACATTAAGGTATGCGCCAGACAAGAAAACAGGCTGCTCCAGTCATCAAAAGGGAAAACGCCACCAATGATCGCTCGCCTTATGTTTGCCGTAGCAGCTGTCCTCTGCTTGACGTTGCCCGCGTTCGCCGATGGCGAAGTGCAGAAGCTGATCACCGCTGCCGACAAGGCGCGCCTCGACAAATATGGCGAGACGCGCAAGGCAGCGCTTGACGAGGCGAAGGCCGGCGATCCCGCCGAGGTCAAGCAGCTCGACGCCTTGCTGGCAAAGCCGCTGGTTTCCTTCTCCGACAAGGACCTGACCGGCAATTGGCAATGCCGCACCATCAAGGCCGGCGGATTGAGCCCGCTCGTCATCTATGGCTGGTTCAAATGCAAGGTGAGCGACGACGGTTCCGGCTGGAGACTGGAAAAGATCACCGGTTCGCAGCGCACCAAGGGCCGCTTCTTCGACGATGGCGAGAAACGCGCGATCTATCTAGGTTCCTTCTACGTCAACGACGATCCGGCAAAGCCCTACGGCAGCGGCCCGGAAAGCGATCAGGTCGGCTATGCCTTCCGCCACAGCGCCAGCGAATGGCGCATCGAGTTCCCGGCGCCCCACTACGAATCGAAGCTCGACATCCTCGAATTCAAGCGCTGAGCCCGCCCCCGATCACCAAGGGTTAACCCGGTCAACCTAGCATTCGCGCACAAAGAACAGCTCTTTGCGGGGGTCGCGAAGCATGGCACGGTCGAAAACAAACCAACGGCCGATCGTCGTCGTCACCGAAGGCGGCCCGCATATCTGGGCGATCGTCAACGCCATCGCCGACCACCTCGCGCCTGTCAGCGTCATCCTCGAAACCCCTGAATCCAAAAGGCAATTGCTTCTCGGGCGGGCGCGGCGGCAAGGCTGGACCTCGGCCATCGGTCAACTCGGCACGATGATGCTGACCCGGCTCGGCAAGCGCTTCTTCGCCGGCCACGCAGCACGGCTCGCCGCCGAGCAAAAGCTGCAAACCGAACCGAAGCCTGGGCAAAAGATCGTCCAGGTCTCGTCGGCCAACGCGCCGGAGTGCCTGCAGGCGATCGAGAAAATCCAGCCGGGTGTCGTGCTGCTCGCCGGCTGCCGCTTGCTGTCGCGGCAGACGCTGGCGAAAATCCCTTGCCCGGTCCTCAACTACCATGCCGGCATCGCCCCGAAATATCGTGGCATGAACGGCGGCTATTGGGCGCTGGCTTCAGGCGATGCGGAAAACTTCGGCACCACCGTGCATCTGGTCGACGCCGGCGTCGACACTGGCGGGGTGTTGCGGCAGGCACGCGGCAAACCCCAACCTAGCGACACTATTTCAAGCTACGCGTTGCGGCAGGCGGCATTCTCGCGCGACATCTGCGTCGAGGCGGTCAGGGATGCGCTGGCCGGCAAGCTCGGCACGGTCGATCCCGGTCTGCCTTCGAGACAATGGTATCATCCGACGGTCTGGTTCTATCTCTGGACCGGGATAAGAAACGGCGTCTGGTGACACGCGCGCCGATTTACCCGACAGCCACCCGCCGCTAACATTGCATCATGAGCGACATTGACCACCGCACCATCATTGCCGGTCTTTCGGTTGAGGAACGTCGCGACCTCACCGCCCGGGTCGACGGGCCAGGCATTGTCCGGCTGGCCGTCCATGGCGGGCTGGTTGTCGTGCTGGGCGCACTGATCGCCGCCCGCATCCCGTTCTGGCCGCTTCTCGTCTTGCCGCAGGGGATCCTGATCGTCTTCTTCTTCACGCTGTTGCACGAGACCATCCATGAAACGGCGTTCAGAACGGCGTGGCTCAATCGCGCTGTTGCCGCCGTGGCCGGCTTCTTGATCCTGCTGCCGCCCGCATGGTTCCGCTATTTCCATTTCGCCCATCACCGCCACACCCACGACCCGGACAACGACCCCGAACTGATGGCGCCGAAGCCGGAGACCATCAGCCAATATCTGCGCTATCTGTCCGGCGGCCCCTATTGGATAGGCATGGCTCGTGTGATCGCAACCAATGCGGCGGGCCGCAACCGCGACGGCTTTGTGCCGGAAAAGGGCCGCGGCAAGGTGGTTATTGAAGCGCGGCTGTTCCTGATCGGCTATGCGGTGTTGCTGGCCGCATCGCTCGCCGCACAGTCGGCGCTGCTGTTGTGGGTCTGGATCGTGCCGGTGCTGGTCGCACAGCCGTTTTTGCGGGCCTACCTGCTGGCCGAGCACGCATTGTGCCCGCATGTCGCCAACATGCTCGAGAACACCCGCACCACCTTCACCACAAGGCTGGTGCGCTTCGTGGCTTGGAACATGCCGTACCATTCCGAGCACCATTCCTATCCGGCCGTTCCCTTCCATCGCCTGCCGCGCTTCCATGAGATCATCGCGGAGCATTTACGCACGACCGAACGAGGTTACGTGCGCTTCCACAGGAAACTGGTCGGCAGCTTCGATGGCCGCGCCGGCTGACCAGTGCTGGAAGAGACTCCGCTTTCGGCCGCGGCCGTCGATTGCGTCGCTTTTGAAGGCCCCCGCGTCGTCCCATAACAAGCAGCCCAACAGCGCTTCCGGCAATGCTCGAAACCACTGCATCGGCCAAAAGGATCGGAATCGATCTTCGGAGGGCACGATGCAGCGGAGTTAGATGGTAGAGCATCGTTTGTGTGTTCGATTGGACGCGCGGCGCTCTCCAGGAGCAGGAATTCATGGCCGATCTGATCGTCGTCTACTGGCGCGACATCCCCGCCCAGGTCATCGTCAAGAGGGGCCGGCAGAACGCCAAGCGCGAACTGCCGCTGCGCTTCACCGAGGCGATCGACATGTGCGCCATGCGCACCGGCGCCGGCGGCACCGACGACTACCTTGCCGAATGGCGCAAGGCAGAGCCCATCCCAGTCAGTGACGATCTTGAAGTCGAGGCCGAGAAGGCTCTTCAGGAGCTCGATGCGAAATACGACCGTGAGCGGTTGGTCGCTTTGGTCAAGGCGGGCGGCAAAGAAAATGTCTGATCCCCAATCAATGCCGGTGACGACGGCTCAAGCCGGCGTGACCCAGGCGACAATCGTCAAGAAGGCGGCGCCGAAATCCGACTACAAGCCGGCTGACGTGTCGCCGCAGCGGCGCGTGCAGCGCTCGTTTGCGGTGCGGCTTTGGTCGGTGCGGCATTCGCGGCTGCTCGAATGGTTCTACGCCAAATTCGCCGACATGTTCCTGACTCTCCACCCGCTATGGAAGGGCATCGGCTACAGCCGTGTCGAAGGGCCGGTGAAATTCGTCGAGAAGCGCGTCAAGGGCTTCATGTTCGACTGCCGCATGTGCGGTCAGTGCATTCTTTCCTCGACCGGCATGTCGTGCCCGATGAACTGCCCTAAGCAATTGCGCAACGGCCCTTGCGGCGGTGTGCGCGCCAACGGCAATTGCGAGGTCGAGCCTGATATGCCTTGCGTCTGGGTCAAGGCCTGGGAAGGCTCGCAGAACATGGTGCATGGCGACAAGATTTTGGACGTGCAGAAGCCGGTGGATCAGTCCTTGCGCGAAACCTCCGCCTGGCTGCGGGTGACCGCGCAGGCCGCGGCCGCCCGCAATGCGGCCCAGAATACTACGAACACCGGAGCGTCGGCATGATCGGCCGTCAGCCAGACGAGAATCCGGCCGGCATCCATTTGCCGCTCGATCCCCTACCCGGCCACACCTCGCGCGGCCGGCTTGAGCGGGTCCTGCGACGCGGCGAGTTCGCAGTGACGACCGAGCTCAATCCGCCCGACAGCGCCGATCCGGAAGACGTCTACAACCGCGCCAGGATTTTCGACGGCTGGGTCGACGCCATCAATGCCGTCGACGCTTCCGGGGCCAACTGCCACATGTCGTCGGTCGGTATTTGCGCGCTGCTGACCCGCATGGGTTATGCCCCGATCATGCAAATCGCCTGCCGCGACCGGAACCGCATCGCCATCCAGGGCGACGTGCTGGGGGGTGCCGCGATGGGTGTTGCCAACATGCTGTGCCTGACTGGCGACGGCGTGCAGGCCGGCGACCAGCCCGGCGCTAAGCCGGTGTTCGATCTCGACTGCATGTCGCTGCTCGAAACCTGCCGCATCATGCGCGATAACGGCAAATTCCTGTCCGGCCGCAAACTCACCACGCCGCCGCAGCTTTTCCTTGGCGCGGCCATCAACCCGTTCGCGCCGCCGATCGATTTCCGGCCGTATCGGCTGGGCAAGAAGATCGCCGCCGGCGCGCAGTTCGTGCAGAGCCAGTACTGCTTCGACGTACCGATGTTCCGCACCTACATGCAGAAGGTCCGCGACCTCGGCTATACCGAGAAATGCTTCATCCTGTGCGGAGTCGGGCCGCTGGCCTCGGCCAAGACGGCCAGATGGGTCCGCTCCAACGTGCCGGGCATTCACATTCCCGATCAGATCGTCAAGCGCCTGGAAGGCGCTCAGGATCAGAAGAAGGAAGGCAAGCAGCTCTGCATCGACATCATCAATGAGGTGAAGGAAATTCCAGGTGTGTCCGGCGTCCATGTGATGGCCTATCGCCAGGAAGAGTATGTCGCCGAGATCGTCGACGAGTCCGGCGTGCTGAAGGGCCGCCGGCCGTGGAAGCGCGAAATCCGCCGCGACGACCAGCTCGTTGCCGACCGGCTCGACCACATACTGCATGACGACCTCACCGAAACCCAGGTCGACATGGTCAAGACCGCGCATTGACAGCGCGAATCGTCAGCATTCGCTTGATCGGAAACAGATAACGATATAAAGAACTCTTTATATCACGATGGAGAGATTTCATGACCCGGACCATCGTCGCCTCGGCGACACGAGAAATCATCATCGGCTTCGATCAGCCCTTCTGCGTGATCGGCGAGCGCATCAACCCGACCGGCCGCAAAAAGCTGGCCGCCGAAATGATCGCGGGCAATTTTGAGACCGTCATCAGGGATGCGCTGGAACAGGCCGCCTGCGGCGCAACCATGCTCGACGTCAATGCCGGCGTCACCTCGGTCAACCCGAACGAGACCGAACCCGGCCTGCTGGTGCAGACCCTGGAGATCGTGCAGGGCCTGGTCGACCTGCCGCTGTCGATCGACTCCTCGGTGACCGCGGCGATCGAAGCGGCGCTGAAAGTCGCCAAGGGCCGACCGCTGGTCAACTCCGTCACTGGCGAGGAGGAAAAGCTCGAGGCCATCCTGCCTCTGGTCAAGAAATACAACGTTCCGGTCGTCGCCATTTCCAACGACGAGACCGGTATTTCGATGGACCCCGACGTGCGCTTTGCCGTCGCCAAGAAGATCGTTCAGCGCTGCGCAGACTTCGGTATTCCGGCGCATGACGTGGTCGTCGACCCGCTGGTCATGCCGATCGGCGCGTTGGGCGATGCCGGCCGCCAGGTGTTTGCACTGCTACGCCGCCTGCGCGAGGAGCTCAAGGTCAACACCACCTGCGGCCTCTCTAACATCTCGTTCGGCCTGCCGCACCGTCATGGCATCAACGCCGCCTTCATTCCGATGGTGATCGGCGCCGGCATGACCTCGGCGATCATGAACCCGGTGCGGCCGCAGGAAATGGAAGCGGTGCGTGGCGCCAATGTGTTGAACGGCACCGATGAGAACTGCACCAACTGGATCAGGACCTACAAGGATTACAGGCCCGCCGAAGGCGGCCAGGCCGTTGCCGCCCGGACGCAGGTCAACGCGCCGGGCGATGGCAATGGCAATGGCGGACGCAGGCGCGGCGGCCGCGAAGCGCGGATGGCCCGGGGTTGAGCCATGGCTTGGCCGACACGATATGGGGCCTAGGACTGGGGAGGAACCGAAACACTGCGGCATCGCTGCCGCGGCCAAGACCTGAGCAGCGTAGAAAGTAAAGTCTGGAACGTATGAACTCTCCCGTCAACATCACCGATCCGCTCGTGCTGTTCATGCCGTCTGGCAAGCGGGGGCGGTTTCCGGTCGGCACGCCGGTGCTGGATGCCGCGCGCCAGCTCGGTGTCTATGTCGAGAGCGTGTGCGGCGGGCGTGCCACTTGTGGGCGTTGCCAGATCGAGGTGCAGGAAGGCAATTTCGCCAAGCACAAGATCGTTTCCTCCAACGACCACATCTCGCCCAAGGGCGCAAAGGAAGAGCGCTACGAGCGCGTTCGTGGGCTGCCCGAACGCCGCCGCCTGTCCTGCTCGGCGCAGATTCTCGGCGATCTCGTCGTCGACGTGCCGCAGGACACCGTCATCAACGCGCAAACCATCCGCAAAGACGCCGACACCAGGGTCATCGCCCGCGATGCGGCAATCCGCATGTGCTATGTCGAGATCGAAGAACCCGACATGCACAAGCCGCTCGGCGACCTCGACCGCCTGAAAATCGCGCTGATGAAGGACTGGGGCCTCAAGAGCCTCGATTTCGATTTCCTTCTGTTGCCGCAGGTGCAAGGCATTTTGCGCAAAGGCAACTGGGCAGCGACCGCCGCCATCCACAAGGACACCGACAGCGAGACCGCACGGGTCATCGCCTTGTGGCCAGGCCTCAAGAACGAGGCGTACGGGCTTGCCTGCGATATCGGCTCGACCACGATCGCCATGCATCTGGTGTCGTTGCTATCGGGCCGCGTCGCCGCCTCGTCGGGTACATCCAATCCGCAGATCCGCTTCGGCGAGGATCTGATGAGCCGCGTCTCTTACGTGATGATGAACCCGGACGGCCGCGAAGGCATGACAGTCGCCGTGCGCGAGGCCATTTCGGGCCTCGTCGACAAGGTCTGCGCCGAAGGCAGCGTCCAGCGCAACGACATACTGGATTCCGTTTTCGTCGGTAATCCGATCATGCACCATCTGTTCCTCGGCATCGATCCGACCGAGCTCGGCGGCGCTCCCTTCGCGCTAGCGATCTCCGGCGCCGTCCACATCAAGGCATCGGATATCGGCCTGAAGCTCAACCAGGGCGCCAGGCTTTATATGCTGCCTTGCATTGCCGGCCATGTCGGCGCCGATGCGGCGGCGGTGACGCTGTCGGAGGGGCCGCACCGCCAGGACGAAATGATGCTGATCGTCGATGTCGGCACTAATGCCGAGATCGTGCTCGGCAATCGCCAGCGGGTCGTGGCGGCATCCTCGCCGACCGGCCCGGCCTTTGAGGGCGCGGAAATCTCCGGCGGCCAGCGCGCCGCACCGGGTGCCATCGAGCGCGTCCGTATCGATCCCGAAACGCTGGAGCCCAAATATCGCGTCATCGGCTCGGAACTCTGGTCCGACGAGCCGGGCTTCCTCGACAGCGTGCAGGCGACCGGCGTCACCGGCATCTGCGGCTCCGGCATCATCGAGGTAGTCGCCGAGATGTATCTCGCCGGCGTCATCTCCGAGGACGGTGTCGTCGACGGATCGCTGAGCGCCCGCTCGCCGCGCGTCGTCGCCAACGGCCGCACCTTCTCCTATGTGCTGAAGGAAGGCGGGCCCAAGATCACCATCACCCAGACCGACGTGCGCGCTATCCAGCTTGCCAAGGCCGCCCTTTATGCCGGCACCAAGCTTTTGATGGAAAAGCAGCACACTGATCATGTCGACCGCATCCACTTCGCCGGTGCATTCGGCTCGTTCATCGACCCGAAATACGCAATGGTGCTGGGCCTGATCCCGGATTGCGACCTCGACAAGGTCTCGGCCGTTGGCAATGCGGCCGGCGCCGGTGCCCGCATGGCGCTGTTGAACCGCGGCTATCGCCGCGAGATCGAGGAAACCGTCAGCAGGATCGAGAAGATTGAGACGGCCCTGGAGCCGAAATTCCAGGAGCATTTCGTCTACGCCATGGCGCTGCCGAACAAGATCGACCCGTTCCCCAAGCTTTCGGCGGCGGTCAAACTGCCGCCGCGCAAGACGGTGAGCGAAGACGGCATTGCCGGCGACGCCGCCCCGCGGCGGCGTTCGCGCGAAGGCCACGCCGCGCGGCGCGGGCGGGGATGACTCGCCCCCGCTAGGCCTGTCATACCTTCCATTTTCATTTGTATGCAAATGTTTCCAGATCGCGCCGATCTGGAAACGAAATCGCGTTTTCGTGAAATCCGCCAGATACATAGGCGGTGCATTTAACCGGCATCGAACGGCAGGCAGAACCAGTTTCCGGCCACCGCAACGCTCCAAAGGAGATCAAGATGTCGATGTTCGAAAGCCTCGGCCGCTATGGTGCGGCCTTCAAGAAAGCACGCGAAGCGCGCAAGTCACTGCGCATCCTGAACAGCCTGCCGCCTGAGATCCAGAAGGACATTGGCTGGCCGGTGTCGCCGCGATCGAGCAAAAAGCAGCTTTCGGTCGGCTGGGGCATGCAGCGCGGATGAAATTCACCGACAAATGCAAGCTGCTCGGTATTCGCCGGGGCCGCAATGCGGCTCCGGCTGCACCCAGCAATTGGCTGCGCGCCGCATTACTGCCCCGGCGTTGAGCTGCGCCGCTGGGCCAGGGACTCCATAGGCCGGACACTTTGTCGCCGGCCGGGATCAAACCACCGTGTTGAGATCGCATAAATCTTGACTTTTTTGGTGGCGACACAATCTTCGAAATAGTCGGGGGTTCTCTTAGTCGGCTCAGCCGAAGTCCGTGTATCTGTATGCCCAGCCTCAAAAGCCACGTCGTGTCGTTCGTCCTCAGGTACAGCCGCAAGAAGGCGTTTTCCAGCCCGGAGAACCTGCAGCGCTGGATCGCCTATGCGCGCAAGACTGAAAACCATCAGCCGCCTGCGTCGCTGCAGTCGCGCCTGGAGATCACAACCCGCACGATCAGCGGCTTCCCCGTCTACGAGATCGCGCCCAAGGCTGGCGAGCGGAGGCGGATTCTCTACCTGCACGGCGGCGCTTACGTCTTTGAAATCACACCCTATCATTGGCGGCTGATCGCGGACATGGCCGACCGTCTCGGGTTCGGCATCACTGTGCCGATCTATCCCATTGCTCCCGAACACGATTTCCACGCCATGTTCGGCATGGTCGGCGCCGTCTACCGCCAGATGTTCGGCGAAACCGGGGCGAATGACATCATCTTCATGGGCGATTCCGCCGGCGGAAACATGGCCGTCGTGCTGACCATGATGGCTGCGCAAGACGGCCTGCCCTTGCCATCACGCCACGTGCTGATTTCGCCCGGCCTCGACGTGTCGCTCGCCAACCCAGAAATGTATGAGGCTGAACGCAACGATCCGTGGCTGGGCATTGCTGGCGGCCGCGAGGCGATCCGGCTTTACAGCGCCGGTATAGATCCCACCGACTGGCGCATCAGCCCGGTTTACGGCGACCTGTCGGTGCTGCCCAAAACGTTGCTGCTGACCGGTTCACGCGATCTGCTCACCCCCGACAATCTGATCTTCGCTGAAAAGGCACGCGCGGCCGGCGTCGAAATTGAGGTCGTCCACGAGCAAGGCATGTTCCATGTCTGGCCGTTGATCGACATGCCGGAGGCGCGACGCGCGCGGGACAGTATAGTGGCCTTCTTGACCAACGAAACTGACAGTTATCATGCCACGGCAGGCGTGTTGTCGCTGCAGAGGACAGACCGCGACGGAACCCCTCGCGATCTGGTTGCGCCGCTCAGGTCGTAGTTTGGGTCAGAACTTCCCAGTTTCCCTGAACATCTCAAACGTCGCGCGGATATGGTCGGCGACTGCCTTCACCGGCGCGCTGGCGTCTGGCGTCACCACCATGGCGAGATTGTAGGTGCCGATGTCAGGCATACCGTCCTTCGGGCACAGCTCGACCATGTCACTGCCGAGGAACGATTTCGGCAGCGGCGCGACTGCAAGATCCGCCATGATCGCGGCGCGCTGGCCGGCCGTGTGTGCGCTCATATAGGCGATGCGGTAGTTGCGGCCCTCGCGGCCAAGCGCCTCCAATGCCCCTGCCCGCCAGGCACAGCCCTCTTCCCACAATGAGACCGGCAGCGGCTCGCGCAGATGCGCGCAACCGCCCTTGGCACCGGCCCAGACGATCGGCTCTGTGAGCAGCACTTCGGCGCCGATCGCGCTGGTCTTGTAGGAGTTGGTGAGCAGCGTGATGTCGAGCGCCCGGTCGTCCATGCGCCGGCGCAAATTGACGCTCTGGTCGATGGTGACGTCGACTGCGATCGATGGATGCGATTGTGCGAACCGCTTCAGCACATGCGGCAGCACACGTTCGCCGTAATCGTCCGGCGAGCCGAGCCGCACCACCCCGACAATGTCTGGAATGATGAACTTCGACACCACCTCGCGATTGATCGACAGCAGCCGGCGCGCATAGCCGAGCAGCATCTCGCCATCGGTGGTCAGCGTCACCGAACGGGCGTCGCGCGCGAACACCGAGCGGCCGAGAATGTCCTCCAGCTTCTTGATCTGCATGGAGACGGCCGACGGCGTGCGGAAGACCGCATTGGCCGCAGTGGTGAAACTGCCGGTCTCGGCGATTGCGACGAAAGTGCGCAGAACATCGAGATCGAGCAGCGGCAGTGGATGATTGAGTGGGGCGTTCATGGGAAGCGACCTTCAATTTTTCTGATGCAAACCATCATTCCATTTCGTTTGATTGAACATCAGTTTGGGAGGATAGTCAACTCCATCGAAGGCAAGACACGTAGAAGTGGTCCCGAAACAACCATGACACGGACCTGCAATCGACACGAAATGAAGCTGAAACAAACCCGGTGTACCGCCTGACGCTGCAAGCGCCGGGACAATCCCGGCCCAACGCGAAGGAGAATGAGATGTCTATCCTGTCATCCATCGGTCGGATCGCGACCGAGTTCAGCGAGGCCCGTGCCCGCTACCAGACGGAACGCGCCATCCGCGCGCTGCCGATTGAACTGCAGAAGGATATCGGCTGGCCCGAAGCTGCCGATGCCAAGACTGGCACTCGCCATGGTGTGGGATCTTGGGCCGGAGCAAAGTAACCGTGTGTATCAACAGCTGAAGGCCTGCCGCGCAGATCAGCCCGGCAGGCCTTTTTGTTTGTATTCAAATGATTTCCCCGAGCCATGTCGCCGCCGCATGACGCATATGAGCAAGTCGCATAGCAGCCCGCGCCGGCAATCAACACGTTGTAAATAATCGTAAATCCTGGGCAGAATGCCCAAATTTGTCGCATTCCGTGTCGCTTTTCATATCAAGTGCTTCGCTTTTGCGATTTAGTTTCCCCTCACCTAAGCCTATATCATCATCAACAAACGAGCTGCCCCACTCCATCAAGCGAAGGCGACCCGTCTGAGCAACCGAATGGAGATGATCATGAAGCTTTTTGCCCGCCTCTTTGCCCGCCGCGAAATGAACCTGACGACCGCGCTCGAGCGCCAGCGCCTGGCTAACACCATGCCTGGCCAGACCGGTGCCATGGCCGCCGCGCGCCTCGGCTTTGTCGCCTGAAACAGCAAATCTTGGCAGAAGCAGCCTAGCGCTGCTTCGAAGTCGATCCAGCGCCGCTTCGGCTTTGCCGAGGCGGCGTTTTCGTGTGCGCAGACTGTTCGGCTCGTTTGGACAATCCGGCGGCACGTTGTGCCCTTCGCCGCATAGCGATTGCCCATTTGCGACCCATGTCGCAAATAAAGTCTTTCCGTTGCCATCTAGCCAATTGACAGGAAACGTTTTTCCTGATGTCGCTATGCTGATCGCGACATCCTGTTCGCGCCATTGCAGCGTGAGGATCTACCCGTGAACGTCGTAAAGCACCCGATCCGGCGATCGTTTGTATTCTTCCTGATCCCCGATTTCACCATGATCGCCTTCGCGACGGCGCTTGATCCGTTGCGTTCGGCCAACCGCATGCTCGGCTATGAAGCCTATCGCTGGCGGCTCGCCAGCATCGACGGCAAGCCGGTGCGCGCCTCGAATGGCGTCGAATGCGCCGTCAACACCTCGCTGGAGGAAGAGCGCAAGAAAATGTCCGGACCGGACCGGCCGAACATGGCCATCGTCTGCAGCGGCATCAATGTCGAGCGCTACCAGAACAAATCGGCCTTTGCCTGGCTGCGCGAGGAGTACAATCGCGGCGTTGCCGTCGGTGGCCTGTGCACCGGCGCGCATATCCTGGCCGCCGCCGGCCTGCTGTCCAACAAGCGCTGCGCCATCCATTGGGAGAACCTGCCGGGCTTTTCCGAGGCGTTCCCCAAGGCCAATGTCTTCGCCGACCTCTTCGAGATCGACCAGAACATCTACACCTGCGCCGGCGGCACCGCCGCGCTCGACATGATGCTGAAGCTGATCGGCGACGATTTCGACGAGAGCCTCGTCAACCGCGTCTGCGAGCAGGTGCTGACCGATCGCGTGCGCAGCCCGACCGACCGCCAGCGCCTGCCGCTACGCGCCCGTCTCGGCGTGCAGAATTCCAAGGTTCTGACCATTATCGAGCTGATGGAGGCCAATCTCTCCGAGCCGCTCTCGCTGATCGAGATCGCTGACCATGTCGACCTGTCGCGCCGGCAGATCGAGCGCCTGTTCCGCACCGAGATGGGGCGCTCCCCTGCCCGTTACTATCTGGAAATCCGCCTCGACCGCGCCCGGCACCTGCTGATCCAGTCGTCGTTGCCGGTGGTCGAAGTGGCAGTCGCCTGCGGCTTTGTTTCCGCCTCGCATTTCTCCAAATGCTATCGCGAACTCTATGCCCGCTCGCCGCAACAAGAACGCGTCGACCGCAAGCAGCTTCTGGCGGCTTGATCCGAGCCATCAGCTGAAGAAAGTCCACTGAGTTAATGCGCTTCGGCCGTGCGCATTGCCTCGACGCGGATGTCTTCCGTCAGCCGCGCCTTCAGTGCCGAAAACTCCGGGCTGGTCTTCAGCGTATAGTGGCGCGGATGCGGCAGGTCGACGGCAACGTCCGACTTGATGCGGCCGGGCCGCGCCGTCATCACCACCACGCGCGACGCCATGAAGATCGCCTCCTCGATGTCGTGGGTGACGAACAGCACCGTCTTTTGCCGGCGCTCCCAGATGCCGAGAAGCAGTTCCTGCATCAGCCCGCGGGTCTGGTTGTCGAGTGCGCCGAACGGCTCGTCGAGCAGCAGGATCTCCGGATCGTTGGCCAGTGCCCGGGCAATCGCCGTGCGTTGCTGCATGCCGCCGGAAAGCTGCTTCGGCCAATGGTTCTCAAAACCTTTCAGACCGACCAGATCGACATAGGACGCGACGATGTCGCTGCGCTCGCGCTCGGCCATTCCACGTTCGCGCAGGCCGAAGGCGATGTTCTCGGCGACCGTCAGCCACGGGAACAGCGTATAGGACTGGAAAACCATGCCACGGTCTGGACCCGGCCGGTCCACCGCCTTGCCGTCGAGCAACACGCGGCCCTCACTCGGCGCTTCGAGGCCGGCGACGATCCTGAGCAGCGTCGATTTTCCACAGCCGGACGGCCCGAGGATGGTGATGAAGTCGTTGGCGGCGACCGCCAGATCGATCGGCATCAGCGCCTGGACCGGTTGCCCGCCGCCGACACCGGCAAACGTGCGCGAGACGCCTTCAATAAGAAGCTTGCTCACGCCAGGCTCCATGGAAACAGCCAACGGTTGAGCGCCTTGAAGGCGAAATCGGACAACAGCCCAATCAGGCCGATGACGATGATGCCGAAGATGATCTGCCCCGTCGCCAGCCGCGATTGGCTGTTGATGATCATGTAACCGATGCCCGACGACGAGCCGATCAGCTCGGCGACGATGACATAGGTCCAGGCCCAGCCGAGCACCAGGCGCAGGGTCTCGGCAATCTCCGGCGCATTGGCCGGCATGATCACGCGCCGCACGATGCCGTTGTCGGACGAGCCCAGCGTGTAGGCCGCCTCGACCAGGTCGCGCCGTGTGCCGCCGACCTTGACCGCGATGATCAGAATGATCTGGAACACCGAGCCGACGAAGATCACCAGCAGTTTTTCGAGTTCGCCGACGCCCGCCCACAGGATGAGCAGCGGGATGAAGGCCGATGCCGGCAGATAGCGGGCGAAGGAGACGAACGGCTCCAGGAACGCCTCCACGGGCTTCCAGGCGCCCATCACGATGCCGAGCGGGACGGCAACGATGGCTGCCATCAGAAACCCGCCGAAGACGCGCCAGATGGTGATGAGGATGTCGAGCCAGAAGCGGTCCTCGACCAGCAGCCGCCAGCCGTCTCTCAGCATCGAAAGCGGATCGGCAAGGAAGATGCGATTGACGTGGCCGCCAAGCGTGATCCACGCCCAGAACGCCACGAACAGCACGAAGAACGAGATGCCGAGCACGGTTCGAATGCCGGGCGAGACCGGATGCAAGGGGCGCGGCATCGTCAACCGTCCTTTGATCTGAATGAAAAAGCGGCGGCGCAGGGCACCGCCGCCGGGCGACAATCCTGCCGGTCAGTCGGCGACGGCGCTGGTGTCGGCCAATGTCGAGACGTCGGGCGCTTCCTTGATCAGGCCCATCTGCAGCAGAAGCTCGCCAGCGGTCTTGGAAAAGTCCTGGAACTCCTTGGTGAAGAACTGCTTGTTTTCGGCCTTGTCCGCCCATTTCAGATATTTGGCCGACTCTTCGAACTCCCTGGCCGACTGCTTCACGTCGGCGCCCATGGTCTCATAGGATTTCGCCGGATCGCTCTTGATCAGGGCGAGTGCCTCGAAATAGCTGTCGGCAAGCGCCTTGGCCGCATCCGGATTGGCCTTGAGGAACTCCGGCGTGCAGCCGACCGTGTCGAGCACCATCGGATAGTCGAGAGTGGTCACAAGGATATGGCCCTGGTCGGATTTTTCGCGCACCGCCGAGATGAACGGCTCGTAGGTGACTGCCGCATCGTTCTGTCCGGCAAGAAACGCCTGCGCCGCCGCATCCGGCTCCAGATTGACGACCGTCACGTCCTTGGTCGACATGCCGTTCTTGTTGAGCACCCAGGCCAGCATGAAATAGGGCGACGTGCCCGGCGCCGATGACGCAACCGACTTACCCTTGAGGTCGGCAACGGTCTTGATGTCGTTGCGGGCGACGATGCCGTCGGCGCCGTAGGACTTGTCGAGCTGGAATATCTGCTTAGTCGTCACACCGTTGGCGTTCCAGACCAGCCAGGTCTCGACCGTGGTGGCGGCGCATTGCAGGTCGCCGCTGGCGATGGCGAGCGGCCGGCTGGCTTGCGGCACCTTCTTCAAGGTGACGTCGAGGCCATGCTTTTCGAAGATGCCGGCCTGCTTGGCGAGCGTCAGCGGCGCAAAGCCCGTCCATCCGCTGATGCCGATGCTGACCGATGTGGCGGCCATCGCCGGCGCGCACAACCCAGCGACAAGCGTCAAGCCTGTGGCAAGAATTCCGATCCTGTTCATGTCGGTTCCCCTTTTTTGTTCGGATCGGAATTGTGTCACAGACGCCCGCAGGCTTGTCAATGAAGCCGATGCTGCACTGCGGTATCTCACCGCCGGCAGCAAACTTCGCCATTAGCGGGTGTTGTACATCCAGCTGCGGTCGCGCCACATTTTTTCGCCGACCAGGCAGTCGGTGACGGGGCTGTCCTGTGCCAAGACCAATGGCGGATGCGCCGCCTCTTCCGCCGCTCGCTGCGGCGAGGCCGGACCGGCAAGCTCAAGCACCAGCTTGCGGCGGATGGCCTCCGGAAACTGCGTCCAGTCATTGACCGGGATCATGAAGGAACCCGGCCCACCGATGACGCAATCGCTGTAGTAACGGTCGAGATTGTTGACATCGTAAGCGCTGCTGAACCCGCCGCCCTTGGTCATCAGCGGCAGGCCGTTGACAGTGATGCCCTGCTTGATCACGGCGTCGCGGGTGATGTCGACAGGTGCGCCCTGGTTGTTGGGGCCGTCGCCCGAAATGTCGATCACCCGCTTGACGCCCTGGAAGCCGCTTTCGGCGAACAGATCGCTGGCGAATTCCAGCGCGCCGGAGATGGAGGTGCGCCTGGCACTGGCCGGCGGATGAGCGGAAAGCTGCGCTGCCAGCCGCTCGGCGTCGGCACGGTTGGCGATTACCGTCCACGGCACAACGACCTGCTGCCAGGTCGCGCCTGCCCATTCGACGTAGGTGACGGCAATCTTGCCGTGAGCGCCGTCGCCGATTGCCTGCAGCACGTCGTCGTGCGTCAGCGCCGCCGCATAGCCGTGGCGCTGGATTTCGAGCTCGTCGGGCGACATGGACAAGGACACGTCGACTGCCAGCACCAGTTCGACGTCAACCGGCTCGGCGGCGCGGGAGATTGCCGCCGGCCATAGCACCGACGCCAGCGCGGCGGCACCCGAGACGAGATGTCTTGCACAGGCAAAAGCAGACATGCCGCACGGTAAGCTAAAATCGACGACCGACAAAGAGGAAAGCCCGGCCGAGAGCGCGGCTGTTCCAGTCACGTTTTTGCGAGCACGTCTCTAAGTTCAGCTGCGCGGATTGAGGTTCTCCGGGTCGTAGAGCGGCCTGTAGCCGACGGCGGCCACTTCGACCGGGTATTTCTCGCCGAAATATTCGACGCTCAACTTGCGGCTCTCCTGGCAATAAGCCCAGGGCAGGTAGGCGAGCGCGATATTCTTGCCGAGGGTCGGACCATAGGCCACCGAGGTCGTGAACGACCGACGGCCGAGCTCGTCGACCAGCGTCTCGCCGGTTTGCGGGTCCATCACCGGCATCGTGCCGACCGGATAGCGGGGAACGCCGTTGGAATCGGTATTGTCCGTCATCACAAGGGTGCAAAGCATGGCCGGCTGATGCGCCCGGGCGCGATATTCCAGATGCTTTGCCTTGCCGCAGAAATCGGCCTCCTTGACCTTCGGCCGGGCAAGATCAGCCTCCAGCAGATTGTACTCGGTCAAGAAATCCGCGTTCTGCAGGCGCAGGCTCTTTTCCATGCGGCGGCTGTTGGCATAGGTCTCGACGCCAAAGGCCATTACGCCGGTCGACCGCAGGGCGTCCCAGACGGCCAGGCCGTCCTCGTAGCGCATATGCAGTTCCCAGCCTTGCTCGCCGACATAGGAGATGCGGAAGGCGGTCACGTCCTTGCCGGCGATCCTGACAGGCTTGATGGCGGCAAAGGGAAAATTCTCCGGCGTCAGTCCGTCGGGATTTTCCACGACCTTGCTCAATGCCGCCCGCGCATTCGGACCCCAGATGCCGACGGTCACGTACTTCTCGGTCACGTCGGTGACGGTAACGTCGAAGCCTTTGTCTTCTGCCGTCCGGCGCATGTACTGGAAGTCGCGCGGTCCGGCATCGGCGCCGTCGATCACGCGGCAGCGGTCGGCCATGCGGATGACGGTCAGGTCGGCGCGCACCATGCCTTCCTCATCGAGGAAATGGGTATAGATGCCCTTGCCGATATTGCCGTCGCCGCCGATCTTTGCCGCGCACAGCCATTCCATCAGCGCGACGTGATCGGGGCCTTCGACGTCGTACATGGCGAAATGCGACAGGTTGACGATGCCGCAATCCTCGCTCATGGCGAGATGCTCGGCATTCGAGACGCGCCAGAAATGGCGGTTGTCCCACTCGTTTTGACGCATCGGCACCCGGTTGCCGTATTTCTCGAGCAAATGCTCGTTGGCGGCGTAGCCATGGGCGCGTTCCCAGCCGCCGAGCTCCATGAAATAGCCGCCGAGTTCCTTCTCGCGCTCCCAGAAGGGCGAGCGGCGGACATTGCGGGCCTTGGAGAAGGGTTCGCGCGGATGCACCGCCGGGTTGTAGACCTTCATCGCCGTTTCGGTGCAGCGGTCCCAGATGAACTGCTCTTTCGTCTGGTGCGGATAGAAGCGCGAATAGTCGATGGCGTGGTGGTCGATCGCCGTGCGGCCGTCCGTCATCCAGTCGGCGATGAGCTTGCCCATGCCCGGGCCATCCTTGACCCAGATGGCAACGGCATACCAAAGGCCCCTGACCTTCTGGCTTTCGCCCATCGACGGGCCGCCGTCCGCCGTCACCTGCAGCAGGCCGTTGAAGGAATGGCTCTCATTGTAGCCCAACTCGCCCAGGATCGGCGTCAGTTCCATGGCGCGCTCGAGCGGCGCCATGATCTGCTCCATGTCGAGATCGCGCTGCGACGGCGAAAGCCGTGCCTCGTTTTTCTCGAGAATGTCGCGCGGATGGCAAAGGCGCGGATTGGTCTCTTCGTAGTAGCCCCACTCGATCTGCCCGCCTTCGGCCGTCTTGGGATCGCCGGTATCGCGCATGTAAGCCGAGTTGCCCTGGTCGCGCAGCAGCGGCCAGCCGATCTCCTTGCCGGTGCCGGCGAACTCGGTGTACGGCCCGAAGAAGGTAAGCGGATGGTCGATCGGCATCACGGGCAGGTCCTCGCCCGCCATTTCCGCAATAAGCCGTCCCCAGATTCCGGTGCAGACCACGACATAGTCGGCTTCGATAGTGCCGCGGTCGGTCACCACGCCCTTGATGCGGCCGTTCTCGATGACGAGCGACTTGGCGGAGGTATTGGCAAACGCCCTGACTTTGCCGGAGGCTTCCGCCTGGTCGACCAGCTTGCCGGCGACCGTCTGCGAGCGCGGGATGACGAGGCCGGCGTCGGGATCCCACAGGCCGCCCTGTACCATCTGCTCTTCGATCAGCGGGAATTTTTCCTTGATCTCGGCGGGATCGATCAGGCGGGCGCGTGTGCCGAAGGCCTTCGCCGAGGCGATCTTGCGCTTGATCTCCGCCATGCGGGCGTCGTCGCCGACGCGGGCGACCTCGAGGCCGCCGATGCGCGCGTAATGGCCCATCTTTTCGTAGAAATCGATGGAATAGAGCGTCGTCCAGCACGACAGGAAATCGTGGCTGGTCGTGTAGCAGAAGTCGGAGGCATGCGCCGTCGAGCCGATATCCGTCGGGATGCCTGATTTGTCGATGCCGACAATATCGTCCCATCCGCGCTCGATCAGGTGATGGGCGACCGATGCGCCGACGATGCCGCCAAGCCCGACGATGACGACCTTCGCCTTTTCCGGAAACCCTGCCATTGCCCGCGACTCCAAGATGCTATTGCGCCAGACTATAGGGCGGCGCCGCGCCGCGCTTGCAGCCTGTTTGCGACATCGCCAAAAAAGCCCGCGCCACCAGCCCGTCGAATGCAGTTAGACCTACGCCTTCGCCCTGCTCAGTACGAAGGCGCTGCTAGAGCCCGTCCTGCGCAGCTTCGAAGAAAAGTGCATACCTTCATCGCCGATTACCGGAAGCAAATAAAAGGCCGGGCGTTTGCCCGGCCTTCAAAAAATCATGGCGTCGACTTTACTTGATGCGCGCGACGCCGCCCGAGATCTCAATGGTCTCCGAACCGGTCAGCGCCTCGAGGTCGCCATTCGGCAAGGTAACAAAACAGCCGCTCGGGCAAAATTCCACGGTTTCGCCGGCGGCCAGCGCCAGCTCGGTCTTGCCGCCGCCTTCGGTCACGATCAGCGTGCGGGTCTCAGCGTCCTTGTTGACCGCGCTGGCGGCATGGGCCGAACCGCCCACGGCCAGAAAAGCGATGGCGGCGACGAGAGACTTCCACATTTTGCAGTATCGGTGTTGCCACCGCCTCTGTTGCATTTTGCAAGGCATTCTCGCCGTTTGCAGGTGAGCTTATATGCAATGCAAGCTGAACGGCAACTGAATGCCGCATTCATGCCGCAATTGGTTTCCGAAGGCTTGAAGGCAAGCTCCAAACAGCTAGTCAGGATCGGGCTTCCGCACCTTGCGTCCCGACTTGGCGAGACGTTTCGCCTCCGCAACTGCCAGTGCTTTTGCTTGCTCTCGCTCGGCGAATTCGACTTCGATCTTGTCGTCGTCGATCGGCCACGCCTCGTGCTTTTTGGTCTCGACGACGGCGCGCGGCGCCGACGGAATTTCGATATGCTGGTCGGCGAACACATCGAAGATTGCAAAGCGGATGTCGTTCTGGACGATATTGCCACTAAGAACGTCTGCCAGGAACACGCGAATCTCGAATTCGAGTGCGGCCGGGCCGAAATTGGAAAACAGCACAAAGGGTTCCGGGTTCTTCAGCACCAGCGGATGGCTGCGTGCGATCTCCAAAAGGACGCCATGCACGTGCTTGACGTCGCTACCATAGGCAACGCCGACCTTGATGTCGACGCGGCCGAGCTTGTTGCGGTGCGTCCAGTTGCCGACCGCATTGTTGATCAGGTTTGAATTGGGCAGGATCACCGATTGCCGTTGGAACGTCTCGATCTCGGTGGCGCGCACGCTGATCTTCTTGACAGTGCCGCTGATGTCGCCGGCGACGATCCAGTCGCCGACCTTGAACGGCCGCTCGGCCAACAGGATCAGGCCCGAGACGAAGTTCGAGACGACATTCTGCAGGCCGAAGCCGATGCCGAGGGACAGCGCACCGGCGACCAGCGCGAGGCTGGAGAGGTCGATGCCGGCGGCCGAGATGCCGACCAGTGCCGCGACGGCGACGCCGGCATAGCCGACCGCCAGCCGGATCGAATTGCGCACGCCGGTGTCGACGCGGCCGCGCGCCATCACCGAGCCGTCCAGCCATCCCTGGAACCAGCGCGTCAGGAAATAGCCGATGATGAAGACAACGACGCCTGAGAGGATGCCGGTGATCGAGATCGTCACCGAGCCGATGGTCAGCCCCGTTGCCAGCTTGTAGGCCCAAGCCTGGATGTCGCCGGGCTGGAAGCCCCACGTCAACAGGATCAGCGGCAGGAACACCAGCACGATCATCACGTTGATGGCGACGCTGACGACCAGGCCGAGCTGGTCGAGCGCGGTCGGCTCATAGCTTGAATTGGCGGATAGCCAACGGCCGATCGAGCTATTGGCGAAGCCGCCTTCCTCGCCGATCGCCCGCGCCGACAGGAAGCCGATATAGGCGGTGACCAGGATGGTGCCGGTGATCACGACCTGCACCGAGACGAACATGGCAAGGCCGATATAGCCGAACAGCGCCGACGCGATGGTGAACAGCCCCAGCGCCACGGCGGTGTAACGCAGCCACGCCGGCCACGGCCGCCAGATCCCGTCGGCGGCCTTGAACGGCTTCAGCAGGCCCATCAGGATCAGGATGACGCCGACGATGATGGTGGCGACAAAGCTTCTGGCGATGGTCAGCGACAGCGGCGAGCCCATCTTGTCGTTCACGACCGACAGGAAATAATTGATGCCGATGGCGACGGCCATGGCCGTCGTCAGCCGCACCAGCCAGCGCGCCGGGCCGGTTTCGACAGGGATCAGACGCCAGTTCGGCAGTCGCGGCTCAAGCGCCGCATTGGTCAGCCGGTTGACGCAGAACACACCCGCGACAACGGCAGCCAGCGCATTCAGGAAGATGCCGATATCGCCGCGCAAGACGTTGTAATAATTGAAAAAGAAAATGGTCGAGGCAAGGAAGACGCCGACTGCCAGCGTCGGCAGCAATGTCGACCAGAACGCCACCGACAGCCGGCTGAGATAGGAGGGATCCTCCACCGAGGGGTCCGCTTCGAACACACGGCCGAACAGGCGCCGCCCGCCGACGAAAAGCACGGCGGCCAAGGCAAGCGCCATCAAGGCCGCGGCAAGAACGGCCTGGAACTTGAACTTGAAGGCAAAGCTCAGCCAGGACGACACCGCCTTGTAGAAACTGGTAAATTCGTTGTTGGCATCGGAAATGACCTCCGGGCTCAATGCATCGGACAGCACGTAGCGCTTGGTGAGCTGGTTGCGGAAAAGCTCGCTGCGCATATTGCCGATCTTCTCGATCAGCCCGCTGATGCGGATCGACAGGTTTTGCGCCGTGGCGATGACGGCATTGATCTCGGCTTTTTCGGAGGCCAGCGCCTGGCGTTCGCCGGTCACGATATCGGGCTCGGCCGGCTGGCCCGCGGCCGGCGGCGGGCCTAGCTGCTCGAGCCGGCTGTTGATCTCGTTCAGCCGCGGCCGGAAAGCGAGCGCGCTGTTGAGCGAGGCACGCGACATTTCTTCCAGCTGCAGCCGAATATCGACAAGGCTGGCGTCGTCGTCGCCGTCCTGCTGGATCTTCGTTTCGAGATTGTCGGTCTTCGTCGTCAGGTCCTGGAGGATTTTCTGCTGGTCGCTGACCAGTCCCGCAGGCGCCTGGCCAAGCCCTTGCGCCACCGCTCGCAACGAAAGCGGCGCCGTGGCGACAAGCGCCAGGACCAGAACGAAACGGATCAGTCGGAAAAGCATGATTGTCTGGCGACTCACGGGCGGTAAGGCGTTCTAAAGGCCTGCTCTTGATAAAGACCGTCATATCTGGGGGCAAGCCGTCCCTGACGGCCCGCTTTCGAAGTCGGCAAATCCAATCGAAGTCGGGGAGTCGAAAAGCGATGGCGCAATCTTGGCTTTGGGTTGGCGGCCTGCTCTATAGTCTGCCGCAAGCCTGAAATGGATGACAATAAGAATGGCGGAATATTCGGCCTTTTCGCTTCTCAAGAACGCGCTGACCGGAAACAAGGACTGGAAGCCGGCCTGGCGCAAGCCCGACCCGAAGGCGTCCTACGATGTCATCGTCATCGGCGGCGGCGGCCATGGCCTGTCGACCGCTTACTATCTCGCCAAGGAGCACGGCATCACCAATGTCGCGGTGCTGGAGAAGGGCTGGCTCGGTTCCGGCAATGTCGGCCGCAACACCACGGCGGTCCGTTCCAACTACCTGCTGCCCGCCAATACGCGCTTCTACGAACATTCGATGAAACTGTGGGAGAACCTGTCGCATGACCTCAACTATAACGTCATGTTCTCGCAGCGCGGCTGCCTGAACCTCGCCCACACACCTGCCCAGCTCGACGACTATGCCCGGCGCGGCAACGCCATGCGCCATCTCGGCGTCGACGCCGAACTGATGACCACGGCCGAGATCGCCCGCCTGGTTCCGGCGCTGGACGTCTCCGCCACGGCGCGTTTCCCGATCGTCGGCGGCCTGATGCAGCGACGCGCCGGCACCGCCCGCCACGATGCGGTCGCCTGGGGATATGCGCGTGGCGCAGATCGCCGCGGCGTCGACATCATCGAAAACTGCGAGGTCACCGGCTTCCTGCGCGACGGCGACCGTATCACCGGCGTCACGACGACGCGCGGCGAAATCCGCGCCAAGAAGGTAGCGGTAGCGGTGGCCGGCAGCACCGGGCGGGTCATGCGGCTTGCCGGCATCGAGACGATGCCGATCGAGAGCCACGTGCTGCAGGCCTTCGTTACGGAATCGCTAAAACCCTTCATCGATACGGTCCTGACCTTCGGCATGGGCCATTTCTATATGTCGCAATCGGACAAGGGCGGTCTTGTCTATGGCGGCGACCTCGACGGCTACAACAGCTACGCCCAGCGCGGCAGCCTGCCGATCGTCGATGAGGTGATGAGCGAGATGCTGGCGCTGTTCCCGGGGCTCGCCCGCGTCCGCATGCTGCGCTCATGGGGCGGCGTCTGCGACATGTCGATGGACGGCTCGCCGATCATCACCACCGGCCCGCTGCCGGGCATGTATCTCAATTGCGGCTGGTGTTATGGCGGCTTCAAGGCGACGCCGGCTTCCGGCTGGTGCTTTGCCTGGACCATCGCCAAGGACGAGCCGCACGATCTCAACGCGGCCTTCACACTCGACCGCTTTTACCGTGGCATGGTGATCGACGACAAGGGCCAGGGCGCCACACCCCGGCTGCATTAGGCCATGATCCCGAACCGCAGGTCCGCGTCAGCGAAAAGTGGAAACCGGTTTTCGGACAAGATCATGGTCAAACGAGAAGTTTAAGAGATCCATGCTCATCACCTGCCCCTATTGCGGCCCGCGCGACGTTATCGAATTCACCTATCAGGGCGACGGCAATCGCCAGCGCCCACAGCCCGCGTCGCAAAACCTCGACGCCTGGAACGCTTATGTCTACGACCGGCTGAACCCCGCCGGCGACCACAATGAGATCTGGCAGCATTCCGGCGGCTGCCGCGCCCATCTCAGGGTGGTGCGCAACACGCTGACGCACGAGATCTCCAGCACTGCCTTCGCGCGCGGCGACCACAACTCGGTTGCGCGGCACAGGGCCGAGGACAAGTCATGAGCCCGCGCCGTACCGAGACCGGCGGCCGCATCGACCGGCTGCGGACCATCCGCTTCACCTTCGACGGCGCGCCTTATACCGGCCATGCCGGCGACACGCTGGCTTCGGCGCTGCTGGCCAACGGCGTCACCCTGTTTGGGCGTTCGTTCAAATATCACCGCCCGCGCGGCGTGCTGACTGCCGGCGTCGAGGAGCCAAACGCGCTCGTGACTGTGTTGAGGGGCGAGGTTCGCGAGCCGAACATTCCCGCCACCATGGTCGAGATCTATGACGGGCTGGCCGCAATGAGCCAGAACCGCTTCCCCTCGCTTGCCTGGGACGTCAATGCCATCAACCAGCTCGGCGGCAAGCTTTTGTCGGCCGGCTTCTACTACAAGACCTTCATGGGACCCGTGGTCGGTCCGCTGAAGGGCACGCGCTTCTGGATGTTCTGCGAGCATTTCATCCGCCGTGCCGCCGGCCTGGGCAAGGCAGGCACGGCTCCCGATACGGCGCGCTACGAACGCATGAACGCGTTTTGCGACGTGCTGGTGGTCGGTTCCGGCCCGGCCGGGCTGATGGCCGCCAGGGCGGCCGCCGATCAGGGTGCACGCGTCATCCTGGCCGAGCTCGAGCCGCATTTCGGCGGCTCGGCCAATTGGTCGGGCGAGACGATCGATGGCATGCCGGCCGCCGACTGGGCGGCGCGCGCCGCCGGCCAGCTCGAAGGCCATGACAATGTTCGCCTGCTGCCGCGCACCACCGTCTGGGGCTATTACGACGGCAACACGCTTGCCGCGATCGAACGCGTCACCGACCATAAGGAAACGCCGGACAAAGGCGAGCCGCGCCATCGCTACTGGACCATCCGCGCCAAATCGGTGGTGCTGGCCACCGGCTCCCTGGAGCGTCCCTTGGTCTTTCCTGGCAATGATCGGCCAGGCGTGATGCTGGCGCATGCGGCCGAGCGCTATGCCAATGAATATGGCGTGCTGCCGGGTCACAGGGTCGCGCTGTTCACCAACAATGACAGCGCCTATCGCGCAGCACTGGCGTTGAAGAAGGCCGGTGCCGCGGTCGTCGCCATCGTCGACGCGCGCCCAGAGCTTTCGAGCGAAATGCGCAAGCTGGCCGGCGAGACCGAAGCCGAGATCTTTTCTGGCCACGCGGTGATAGCCACCGAGGGCGGCAAGGCGCTTTCCGGCTTCAAGGTGCAGCGCTTCGACATGGCCAGTGGTGCGCTTTCCGGCGATGCGCGCAGCATCCACGCCGATTGCCTGCTGATGTCGGGCGGCTGGTCGCCGACCATCCATCTGGCCAGCCAGGCCGGAGCCAAAGCGGAATGGAACGAAGCGTTACAAGCGTTCCTGCCGCCGAAACCGACAACACGGCAATGGATCGGCGCCGGCGCCTTCACCGGCAGTTTCTCCACCGCCGAGGCGATCGCCGAAGGTCGCGCCGCCGGCCTTTCCGCTGCGGGCGCAACAGCCACGCCGGCGGCCTTGCCTGCCGTCGGGGCAGCACCTGGCGATCCCGATCCGGCACCGGTGTTCGAGATCAAGGCCGCAGGAAAAAGCTTCGTCGACTTCCAGCATGACGTGACGGCCGACGACGTGCGTCTGGCACACCGCGAAGGCTTCGTCTCGGTCGAGCATCTGAAGCGCTACACCACGCTCGGCATGGCGACCGACCAGGGCAAGAGCTCCAACATACCAGGCCTCGCCATCATGGCCGAGGCGCTGGGCAAGCCGATCCCGCAGGTCGGCACGACGCGCTTTCGTCCGCCTTTTTCGGCGGTGTCGATCGGCTCGCTTGCCGCCGAACGCTTCGGCGATCTGAAGCCCGAGCGGCTGACGCCGATGCATGACTGGCACGTCGCCAACGGCGCCACCATGTATTCGGCCGGCCTCTGGTACCGGCCGATGATCTACGGCCATCCCGGTGAAACGATCGAGCAGGCCTATGTGCGCGAGGCGAGAGCCACGCGCGGGAGCGCCGGCATTGTCGACGTCTCGACACTGGGCAAGATCGCGGTGCAAGGCCCGGACGCGGCGGAATTCCTCGACCGCGTCTACACCAACATGTTTTCGACGCTGGCCGTCGGCAAGGCGCGTTATGGGCTAATGCTGCGCGAGGACGGCCTCGCCTTCGACGACGGCACCACCTGGCGGCTTGGCGAGCAGGATTTCCTGATGACCACCACCACCGCCAATGCCGGCAAGGTAATGCAGCATCTGGAGTATTTTCTCGACGTGATCTGGCCGGAGCTGAAGGTCCACGTCACCTCGGTCACCGACCAATGGGCCGGTGCCGCCATCGGCGGGCCGAACGCCAGGCAGATATTGGCTGCTTGCGTCAGCGGCACCGCTGTCGACAATGCCGCCCTGCCCTTCATGGGCATCGTCCACGGCGAAATCGCCGGCGTGCCGGTGATGATCTGCCGGCTGTCCTTCTCCGGCGAAATGGCCTTCGAGGTCTATTCCGGCACCGGTTACGGCACCCATGTCTGGGAGGCGCTGATCGAAGCCGGCAAGCCGTTCGGGCTGGTGACCTACGGACTGGAGGCGCTGGGCACCCTGCGCATCGAGAAGGGCCACGTCACCGGCGCCGAGATCGACGGTCGTACCACGGGGCGCGACCTGCATCTCGACTGGATACTGTCGAAGAAGAAGCCGTTTATCGGTTCGGCGATGATGGATCGCGAGGGGCTGATCGCGCCCGACCGCCTGGAACTCGTCGGTATTGTTTCGCTCGACAACCAGCCGCTAAACGGCGGCGCACACATCGTCGAGGAGCTTGACGAAGCCAATCCGCACGGCTCGCTCGGTCACATCACCGCTTGCTGCTATTCGCCGGCGCTCGGCAAATATATAGCGCTTGCCTTGGTCAAGGGCGGCAAGGCGCGGCGCGGCACGCGCGCTTATGTCTCCGACCCGTTGCGCAACCGGTTCGGGCCGGTCGAGATCGTCTCCAACCATTTCTTCGATCCGGACGGGAGCCGCATGCATGGTTGAGCGCCAATCACCGCTTGAGCCGGTGCTGCATCCAGGCTCGCATGGCAATTTCGAGCACGGTGTCGAAATCATCCTCTCCGAAACCAGGCCGGGTTCGATCCTGCAGCTCGCCGCCTGGCCCGGCCAGGAGAAGGCGTTGATGGCCGGCATCCATGCGGTCACCGGCCTGGCTCTGCCCGACGGCGCCGGCGGCGGCGTCACGGACGGCGTCAGATCGGTGTTCGGCTTCGCGCCGGGAAAGTTCACAATGGTCGATGAGGCCGAGGGATTGGCGTCGGCCTTTGCCGACGTCGTCACTCCGGCTATCGGTACGGTGACCGACCTTTCGCACGGCCGCACCGCGATCCGTATCGCCGGGCCGAAGGCCGAGTGGGTCCTGGCAAAATTCTTCGCCATCGACTTCGCGCTGCCGGCCTTCCCGATCGGCGCCGGCCGCTCGACCATGCATCACGACGTCTTCGCGCAGATCCAGCGCACCGGCGCCGATCAATTCGACATTTATGTGTTCCGCTCGTTCGCACGCTCGTTCTGGAAGGCGCTCTGCCACGCCAGCGAGGAAGTCGGTTACGAAGTGCAGTAGCTAGACGGCGCGTCGTCACCCTACTCCGCGAACGTAACCCACTCTTCCAGCGGCGCGCGGTCGGTGCGGAAGGCATTTTCGGGCTTGGACGTATCCTCATGGCCGAGCGCCATGCCGCACACGACGATCTCCTCGTCGGGGATGTCGAGCACCGGCCTGATCTGCCGGTGATAGGGCGCGAAGGCGGCCTGCGGGCAGGTGTGTAGGCCCCTGCCCCGCGCCGCGACCATGATGTTCTGCAGGAACATGCCGTAATCGATCCACGACCCTTTGTTCAGCCGCCGGTCGACGGTGAAGATCATGCCGACCGGCGCATCGAAGAAGACGAAATTGCGGTCGTGCTGGGCGCGCATCCTGTCGACCTCGCGCCGGCCGATGCCGAGCACGCCGTAGAGGCCGAAGCCGTTGGCCCGCCGTCGCGTCAGATAGGGTTCGAAGAACTGGTCAGGATAGTAGCGGTACTCGTCCCACTCCGCCTTTTCGGCGCGGATGCCCGAACTGAGAATGGCGTCGGTGATGCGCTGCTTGACCTCGCCCTTGGTCACATAGACCTTCCAGGGTTGCATGTTGGTGCCTGAAGGCGCGCGCGCGGCAACGGCGAGAATATCGCGGATGGTGTCGTCATCGACCATGTCAGGCAAGAAGGCGCGTACGGACCGGCGCGAGGTGATCGCGTCATCGACGATCGCCGCCGCAATCCGGGAGTTGTTTTCCAGCATGGGCCGTCCCTTTGCGCATAATCCTGGAACCCGGCTTTTCCGGAAAGGATCATGCGCCGACTAGAAGTGATGGAGCATCCTTGCGAGTTTCTATGAACGCTCGACGCCCTATCCGCCTCGACCGGACGCCCCACTCGCCGCTCGTGTGCCGAGCCTTTGCCTGAACCGTCAAAATGGCGCAAGTAAATCTTGTGGGTTCATGAAAATCATCTTGATTTTTTCACAGACCTGCGGTCACATGAAATTTGCTGGGAATTTTTCATCGAGACAGGGATGGCTTTGCCCTCAACCGCCGCAACACCGGAACAAGATAACGGCGAACGGCTGCTGGCCGGCGACATTCGCGCGTTGCGCAAGGCGCGCGGCCTGACGCTTGCCGAAATCGGGCTGAAGCTCGGCCGTTCCGTCGGCTGGGTCAGTCAGGTCGAGCGCGGCCTGTCGATCCCGTCGCTCGGCGATCTCAGGGCCTTCGCCGAATTGTTCGGCGTGCCGGTCAGCCTGTTCTTCAGCCATGACGTGCCTGTCGAGACCGAACGCGGCGTGGTCGTGCGCGCCGGCAACCGGCGCACCCTTGGCACAAGCGATTCCGGCCTGGTGGAGGAGCTTCTGTCGCCGGATCTCGGCGGTAGCTTCGAGATGCTGCGTTCGGTCTTCGCCCCCGGTGCCGAGCTGAAGACCGAGGCCCGCCGGCCGACCGAGGAAGCCGGCTACGTCGCGTCCGGCAGCTTCGACATCGAAATCGCCGGCGTCTGGCACCGGCTTGGAGCAGGCGACTCCTTCCGCTTTGAGGGCAAGCCGTTCCGCTGGCGCAATCCTGGAGCGGAACCGGCTGTGGTGATCTGGGTGGTTTCGCCGCCCGTCTATTGATCTGGAGAAGAACATGGCCAGTTTGCCGACCACGGCACGCGTGGTGATCATCGGAGGCGGTGCCGTCGGCGCCTCCTCGCTCTATCATCTCGCCAAGGCGGGCTGGACCGACTGCGTGCTTCTGGAGAAGAACGAGCTGACTTCCGGCTCGACCTGGCATGCCGCCGGCAACGTGCCGACGTTCTCCTCGTCATGGTCGCTGATGAACATGCAGCGCTATTCGACCGAGCTCTATCGCCGGTTGGCCGACGAGGTCGGCTATCCCATGAACTATCATGTCACCGGCTCGCTCAGGCTCGCCCATACGATCGAGCGTATGCAGGAATTCCAGCGCGCCAAGGGCATGGGCCGCTATCAGGGCATGGACATCAATGTCGTCGGCCCCGACGAGATCAAGCGCCGCTACCCCTTCATCGAAACGCATGAGCTGAAGGGCGCGCTCTACGATCCGAGCGACGGCGACATCGACCCGGCGCAATTGACCCAGGCGCTGGCCAAGGGGGCGCGCGACATGGGTGCGAAGATCATCCGCTTCTGCCCGGTCACCGGCGTGCGCCGCGAGAACGACGAGTGGGTGGTCGAGACGCCGCAAGGCGAGATTCGCTGCGAGATCGTCGTCAACGCCGCCGGCTACCGCGCCGCCGAAGTCGGCAGGATGTTCGGCCGCGAGGTGCCGATGATGGTGATGAGCCATCAATACATCCTGTTTGAGGAAATCCCCGAACTGGCGGCGTGGTCGAAGGAACAAGGCAAGAAGCTGCCGCTGCTGCGCGACGTCGATACGTCCTATTATCTGCGCCAGGAAAAGAACGGCATGAACCTCGGCCCCTATGAGCGCAATTGCCGCGCCCATTGGGTCGGCCACAACGACCCGATGCCGGACGACTTTTCGTTCCAGCTGTTTCCCGACGACCTCGACCGGCTGGAACATTACCTGGCCGATGCCGTCGCCCGCGTGCCGATCCTCGGCACCGCCGGGCTGTCCAAGGTCATCAACGGGCCGATCCCCTATGCGCCGGACGGCAACCCGCTGATCGGCCCGATGCCCGGCGTGCCCAACGCCTTCGAGGCCTGCGTCTTCACCTTCGGCATCGCCCAGGGCGGCGGCGCCGGCAAAGTGCTGGCCGAGTGGGTGACCGAGGGCCAGACCGAATGGGACATGTGGTCCTGCGATCCACGCCGTTTCACCGCCTTTGCGTCGGCGCCGGATTACTGCGTCGCCAAGGGCATGGAGATCTACGGCAACGAGTATGCCATCCAATTCCCGCGCCACGCCTGGCCGGCTGGGCGCGACCGCAAGCTGTCGCCGCTCCACGGCCGCATCAAGGCGTTCGGCGCCCAGTTCGACGCCTATAATGGCTGGGAACGCGCCACCTGGTATGCGAAGCCAGGCGACGACATCTCCGAACAATCCACGCTGACCTTCCGCCGTGACGGCCCCTGGCAGCATCGTGTGCGCGAGGAATGCCTCGCCGTCCGCGATGCCGCCGGCATTCTGGACCTGCCGGGATTTTCCCGGTTCAATCTAGACGGTCCGGGTGCCGCCGAATGGCTGAGCCTCCAGGTGACAGGCCTGGTGCCGAAACCCGGCCGCATCGGCCTCGTCTACTTTGCCGACGACAAGGGCCGCGTCGTCACCGAGATGTCGGTGGTGCGTCACGACGAAGATCACATGACGCTGATCACCGCCGCGGTGGCGCAGTGGCACGATTTCGAATGGCTGAAATCGCGCATGCCGAAGGACGCGACGTTCAAGTTGACTGACCGGACAGAAGAGTATTCGACCCAGATCCTCGCCGGACCCAACTCGCGAAACATCCTCGCCGAACTCTGCGCGGCCGACCTCACCCTGCCCTGGCTGACGCATCAGGAAACATCGATCGCCGGGCGCTGGGCCAAGCTGGTGCGCGTATCCTTCGCTGGCGAGCTCGGCTGGGAAATCCACAGCAAGGTCGACGATACCGCAGTCATCTTCGACGCTGTCTGGGCGGCCGGCCAGAGGCACGGCCTGAAACCATTCGGCATGTACGCGCTGGATTCGCTGCGGCTCGAAAAAGGCTACCGTACGTGGAAGGGCGATCTGTCGACCGACTACTCGATCCTGCAGGGCGGGCTGGAGCGCTTCGTCAGATGGGACAAGCCCGACTTCCGCGGTAAGGCGGCGTTGCAGAGCGAAAAGCAGCAAGGCGTCAAGAAACGCTTCGTCACGCTGGTCGTCGAAAATCCCGGCGACTGCGACACACCTTACATGTCGACGCTTTGGCATGACGGCCGGATCGTCGGCGAGACGACATCCGGCGGCTGGGGTCATCGCATCGACAAGTCGATCGCGCTCGGCATGCTGCGCGCCGACCTCACCGAGCCGGGAACCGCGGTCGAGGTCGATATCTTCGGCGAACGTTTTCGGGCGATCGTGCAGAAGGATGAGCCGTTATGGGATCCGAAGAACGAGAGGCTCAAAGCATGAAGAAAGTCATCCTCACCGATGGCGGCATGGGCCAGGAGCTGGTCCGCCGCAGCAGCTCCGAGCCGACGCCGCTCTGGTCGGCCAGGGTGCTGATCGACGAACCGGATCTGGTGCGCGACCTGCATGCGGAATTCATCCGCGCCGGAGCCCGCGTCATCACCATCAACACTTATTCCGCAACGCCGGAGCGGCTGGCGCGCGAGGGCGCGGAAGAGCTGTTCAAGCCTGCAGAAGCGCGGCATCGAACTGGCAAGGCAAGCACGCGACCAGACCGGCGACGCGGCGATCGCCGGCTGCCTGTCGCCGCTGTTCGGCAGCTATGCGCCGGCGCTGACGATATCCTTCCAGGATACGCTCGACATCTATCGCCGTATAGTTGCCGAGCAGGCGGACGGCGTCGATCTGTTTCTGTGCGAAACCATGGCGTCGGCCGAAGAGGCGCGCGCCGCCGTCACCGCGGCATCGGAAAGCGGCAAGCCTGTCTGGGTGTCGTGGACGCTCGCGGATCACGGCATGCCGCGCCTGCGCAGCGGCGAAGCCATTGCGGCGGCGTCGGGCGCTCTTGACGGCCTACCCGTCGCGGCCCGGCTGATCAATTGCTGTCGGCCCGAAGCGATCGCTGCAGCGCTGCCCGGACTGATCGCTCTCGGCGGTGCGGTCGGCGCCTATGCCAATGGCTTCACCTCGGTCGAGGCGCTCAAGCATGGCGGCACCGTCGAAGTGCTGCACGCCCGCCACGACCTCGATCCGGACGCCTATGCCGGCCAGGCGATCGGCTGGGTCGAGGCCGGCGCCGGCATCGTCGGCGGCTGCTGCGAAGTCGGACCGGCCCACATCGCCGCCTTGCGCGACCGGCTCGAACAGGCCGGCTACGAAATTTCGGGAGTAGCATAATGCCCAGGCCATCATCGCGCATTTCCGGCATCGTGCCTTCGGGCAAGGATGGCTGGGAGGTTCATTCCGCTGCCTGGGCGCGCAAGCAGGCCGGCGAGGACATCATCATGCTGTCGGTCGGCGACCATGATTTCGACACGCCGAGCGAGACGATCGAAGCCTGCGTGACGGCGGTCCGCGCCAGCAATCACCACTACACCCCACTTGCCGGCGTTCCGCGGCTGCGCAAGGCGATGGCGGCGGCCTCGACGCTCTGCACCGGTGTTGCGACCAGCCCCGACCAGGTCATCGCCACGCCGGGCGGGCAGGCCGCGCTTTACGCAGCTATTCAAGCTGTTCTCGACCAGGGCGACCATGCCATCGTCGTCGCGCCCTATTACGCCACCTATCCCAATACCTTCAGCGCGGCGGGCGCCGCGTTCAGCGTCGTCGAGACACCCGCCGAGGATGGCTTTCAGCCGCGCGCCGCCGAGATCCGCGCCGCCCTACGGCCGAACACCCGCGCCATTCTGATCAACACGCCGAACAACCCGACCGGTGCCGTCTATTTGCGCGAGCGCCTGGAAGAGCTGGCGCAGATCTGCCGCGAGCATGACCTATGGCTGCTGTCGGACGAGGTCTACTGGACGCTGGGTGGCGGCGAGCACGTCTCACCACGCTCGCTGCCCGGCATGGCCGAACGTACGCTGGTCATCAATTCGATGTCCAAGAGCCACGGCATGACCGGCTGGCGCATGGGCTGGCTGACCGGGCCCGAACCAATGGTCTCGCTGCTGACCGACCTCAATCTGGTGATGACCTACGGCCTGCCGGCCTTCATCAGCCTCGCCTGCGCCGAGGCGCTCGAAAACGGCTACGGCGTCAAGGAGATCGCCGAGCGCTATGCCGCAAGGCGCGCCGTCGTTCTCGATGCCATGCGCGGCATGAACAACATCACCGTGCGCGGCTCCGAGGGCGGCATGTACGTGATGCTCGACATATCGGCGATCGAGCCGGACGATGAGAAATTCGCCTGGGCGTTCCTCGACCAGGAGAAGGTCGGCGTCATGCCCGGCTCGAGCTTCGGCGAAGCTGCAGCCGGCCACATCCGCTTCAGCCTCTGCCAGCCTGAGCCGGTGCTGATGGAGGCTGCCACGCGCCTGCGCCGCTTCGCCTCCAGCTACCGCCGCGAAGCCGCATGAACTCGCCGCCCGCCAAAACCATACCGACCAAGGCCATTCCTCCCAAAGCAAGGGCGGTCATCATCGGTGGCGGCGTCTCCGGCTGCTCGGTCGCCTATCATCTGGCCAAGCTCGGCTGGACCGACATCGTTCTGCTCGAGCGCAAGCAGCTGACATCGGGCACGACATGGCACGCTGCCGGCCTGATCGGCCAGCTGCGCGGCTCGCAGAACATGACCCGGCTGGCGAAGTATTCGGCCGATCTCTACGTCAAGCTCGAGGCCGAGACCGATGTCGGCACCGGCATGCGCCAGGTTGGCTCGATCACGGTGGCGCTTACCGAGGAGCGCAAGCACGAGATCTATCGGCAGGCGTCTCTCGCCCGCGCCTTCGATGTCGACGTGCGCGAGATTTCGCCAGGTGAAGTCAAGGAGATGTACCCGCATCTCAATGTTTCGGATGTTGTCGGCGCCGTGCATCTGCCGCTCGACGGCCAGTGCGATCCGGCCAACATCGCCATGGCCTTGGCCAAGGGCGCACGTCAGCGCGGTGCGACCATCCTGGAGAACGTGAAGGTCACCAAGGTTCATACCAGGGCCGGCCGCGTCACCGGCGTCTCCTGGGCGCAAGGCGACGAGCAAGGCACGATCGAAGCCGATATCGTCGTCAACTGCGCCGGCATGTGGGCACGCGAACTTGGCGCCCAGAACGGCGTCACCATCCCGCTGCACGCCTGCGAGCATTTCTATCTCGTCACCGAGCCGATCCCGGGGCTCTCCCGCCTGCCGGTGCTGCGCGTGCCGGACGAATGCGCCTACTACAAGGAAGATGCCGGCAAGATGATGCTCGGCGCTTTCGAGCCGGTGGCCAAGCCGTGGGGCATGAACGGCATAAGCGAGGAGTTCTGCTTCGACCAGTTGCCGCAGGACATGGACCATTTCGAGCCGATCCTCGAAATGGGCATCAACCGCATGCCGATGCTGGCCACCGCCGGCATCCACACCTTCTTCAACGGCCCAGAGAGTTTTACCCCCGACGACCGTTATTATCTCGGCGAGGCGCCGGAGCTTTCCGGCTACTGGATGGCGACCGGCTACAATTCGATCGGCATCGTCTCCTCCGGCGGCGCCGGCATGGCGCTGGCGCAATGGATCAATGACGGCGAGGCGCCGTTCGATCTCTGGGAGGTCGACATCCGCCGCGCCCAGCCGTTCCAGAAGAACCGCCGCTATCTCAAGGAGCGCGTCTCCGAAACGCTCGGCCTGCTCTACGCCGATCATTTTCCTTACCGGCAGATGGCAACCTCGCGGAACGTGAGGCGTTCGCCGCTGCACGAGCACCTGAAGACGCGCGGCGCGGTGTTCGGCGAGGTCGCCGGCTGGGAGCGCGCCAACTGGTTCGCTAGGCCCGGCCAGGAGCGCGAATACCGCTATTCGTGGAAACGGCAGAACTGGTTCGACAACCAGCGCGAGGAGCATCTGGCGGTCCGGAACGGCGTCGGCCTGTTCGACATGACCTCGTTCGGCAAGATCCGCGTCGAAGGCCGCGACGCCTGCGCCTTCCTGCAAAGGCTCTGCGCCAACGACATGGACGTGGCGCCGGGCAAGATCGTCTACACCCAGATGCTCAACCAGCGCGGCGGTATCGAGAGCGATCTGACCGTCTCGCGATTGTCCGAAACAGCCTTCTTCCTCGTCGTGCCGGGCGCCACGCTGCAGCGCGATCTGGCCTGGCTGAAAAAACATCTTGCCGACGAGTTCGTCGTCATTACCGAGGTGACCGCTGCCGAAGCGGTGCTTTGCCTGATGGGCCCGGATTCGAGGAAGCTGATCCAAAAGGTCAGCCCGAATGATTTCTCCAATGACAACAATCCGTTCGGAACGTTTCAGGAGATCGAGATCGGCATGGGCCTGGCCCGCGCCCACCGCGTCACCTATGTCGGCGAGCTCGGCTGGGAGCTTTATGTCTCGACCGATCAGGCCGCCCACGTCTTCGAGGCGATAGAAGAGGCCGGCGCCGATGTCGGTCTGAAGCTATGCGGCCTGCACACGCTGGACTCCTGCCGCATCGAAAAGGCGTTCCGGCATTTCGGCCACGACATCACCGACGAAGACAATGTGCTGGAGGCCGGCCTTGGCTTCGCCGTGAAGACGGCCAAGAGCTATTTCCTCGGCCGCGATGCGGTGCTGAAGAAGAGAGAAACCGGCCTGTCACGCCGGCTGGTGCAGTTCCGCCTGAACGACCCCGAGCCGCTGCTCTTCCACAACGAGGCGATCCTGCGCGACGGCAAGATCGTCGGTCCGATCACCTCGGGCAATTACGGCCATCATCTCGGCGGCGCAATCGGGCTTGGCTACGTGCCTTGCAAGGGTGAGAGCGAGGCGGATGTGCTGTCGTCGTCCTACGAGATCGAGATCGCCGGCGAGCGCTTTGCCGCCGAGGCCTCGCTCAAGCCGATGTACGATCCGAAGGCCGAGCGAGTGCGGATGTAGCTCAGAACGCATCCATCTCGGCCGCGACCTTCGCCACGAACCTCGTCCGCCTCTCGTCGGTCGATAGGTTCATCGAGTACTGCGCGAGGTAGGAAACCGAGCCGCCAGGCTTGATGGTCGCACGCAGCACCCGCTTGACCAGCTTGCGCGGCGGGTCGCCCATCAGCATGGCGCGGAACCGACTGCCGCCATAGGTGGCGACCGCGGCGACCTTGCGAATGTTCTGCAGCGACGGCTGCACCTTGCCGTCAACCAATTTGAACGACACGCCGGGCAGGAAGACGCGATCGAAAAAGCCTTTCAGAATGGCCGGATAGCCGAAGTTCCACACCGGAAATGACAGCACCAGCGCCTCGGCCCACAGCAAGCGCTCGACGTAAGCCGCTGCAGGATCGCCGTCACTGCGCGCGTCGTGATAGGAGAGCCGTTCGGCCCGCGTCAGCCTGGGATCGAACCCCTCGGCATAGAGATCGCAATCGTCGACGGCATGGCCGGCGGCCTTCAGCCGCTCGACGATGGTCCGGTGCAGACCGGCATTGAAGCTGGTCTCGACCGGATGAGCGTAGAGGACGAGGATGTTCACCCAAGTCCTCGCAGGTCGGCGCGAGGCACCCCCCTCTGCCCTACCGGGCATCTCCCCCTCAAGGGGGGAGATTGGCGGTTCCATCGTCTCGACCATCTTCCAACGTCGTCAACTGGCGAAAGCGATACCGACAGCCGATCTCCCCCCTTGAGGGGGAGATGGCTGGCAGGCCAGAGGGGGGTGTTCAAGCGCAAACCTCTCCTCAACCCGTCTTCTCCAGCCCCTTGAACAGGAACGACTTGCCTGAGCGATAATCATAGTCCGGGTTTTCCCAGGCGATCATCTTGCCCGGATTGAGTAGCCCTTGCGGGTCGGTCTCACGCTTGAAAGCCAGTTGCACTTCATCCGTCCGCTTCATGCCGCCTTCTTCCAGCGTGTAGCGGTGCGGGTTGAAGATCCAGCAGCCATTGTCCTCGTGGATGCGGATGATCTCGTCCAGCCGCTCCGCCGTGGTGAAGCGCACCAGCGGCAGCCCTGCGATGCCGATGGCGCCGTCGAAGCGGATGAATTCGAGATGCGCCGGCACCTCGTCGCCGAAGCCTTCGACCATTGCCTTGACGTGGCCGAGGTGGTCCGGCGACGGGTAGCGGGTCTGCAGATAGGTGATCGTCGGGTCGACCCGGATGGCGCGCAGCGTGGTGTGGTTCCAGGTCAGCTCATAGGCCGGCGGCAGCCCCTTGAGATCGGCCTCCTTATCGGCGCGAAAGACGATCTCGCCCTTACTGCGCGCAGTGAAGGCGAGGAAGGCATCCATCGCATGCGGCGCGATCATCAGGACGACGATGCTTTGGCCGCGCCGGAAAAACCGCTGGTAGCGCTTGAAGTAATCGTAGGGGATGGGTGCTGCTATCGGCGTGATCAGCTTCGCCAGGATGCCGTCCTGGATGGCGAGATCGTTGCCGAAGCCGGCCGCATCCATGAAATCGTCGAAGCCGACGATGACGTCGATCCAGTCATAACTGGCGGTTAGCGGCATCTCGACTTCGGTGATGATGCCGTTGGTGCCGTAGGCGTGCATCACTTTCAGCACGTCCTCGCCGGTGAGCTCCATGACGCGGGGCTGTGCCTCCATCGTCACGGTCCTCAGCCGGATGACGTTGCCGAGGTCGCGCAAGCCGCCCCAGCGGATCGAGCCAATACCGCCGGAGCCGCCGGCGACGAAGCCGCCGATCGATGCCGTGTTGTAGGTCGACGGCGACATGCGGAGCTCCTGGCCGGAATGCGCCCGAGTCGCCTTGTCGATGTCGGCGAGCACGGCGCCGGGACCGGTGACGACACGACCGGGCGCGATCGCCTTGATCGCGTTCATCTCGGCGAGATTGAGCACGACGCCGCCGGACAGGGGCATCGCCTGCCCGTAATTGCCGGTGCCGCTGCCGCGCGGCGTCACCGGCACGCCATGCCGGTGGCAGGCGGCGAGCACGCGGACGACCTCGTCTTCCGTTTTCGGCGTCACGATCAGGTCGCCGGTGACATGCTCGAGCTGCTGCTTCAGCACCGGGCTGTACCAGTAGAAGTCGCGGCTCTTCTGCTGGACGATCGCCGGATGGTCGTCGACCTTGAGGCCGTCCAGGTCGCGCTTGAGCGCCGCAATATCCATCATTCCACCATCAGATCATCGAGTTCGGCATAATCGGGCAGCTGGCGTTCGATCGCCTGGCCGTCGCGCACCACGATGCGATCGGATTCGGGCCGCGACAGCAATTCCGTCCAGCTTCGCCCCTTGAAGACGACGAAATCGGCCGGCCCTCCGGCGGCAAGCGTGCCGAAACCATCGAGCCGCATCACCTTGGCCGGCGTCGCTGTCACCGCTTGCGGCCAGTCAGCGACGGGATGGTCGAGATGCAGGATGCGCGTCGCCGTGCGATAGACCTCCAGCATGTCGAGATCGCCATAGGCGTAGAACGGGTCGCGCGTATTGTCGGAGGCGACGGCGACGGCAATGCCGCGCGCCTTCATCTCGTGCAGCAGCGTCACCCCGCGCCAGCGCGGCGTGGTGTTGTCGCCGCGCCGGTCCTGCAAATAGAGATTGCACATCGGCAGCGACACCACCGCCAAGCCGGCCTTGGCGACCTTGTCCAGCGTGTCGAGCACCTCGAGATCGGGCTGGCGCGCCAGCGAGCAGCAATGGCCGACCAGGATGTTCCCGTCAAAACCGTTCCAGAGGGCGGCTTCGGCAATCTTCTTGAGCGAGATCGCCGAGACATCGTCGGTCTCGTCGGCATGGAAATCGAGGTCGAGGCCATGCTTGATCGCCTGCGCAAACACCTGGTCAAGCAGTTCCTCGAGGTCCGGCACCATATAGGTGACGACGCCGAGCACGCCCTTGGCGGCAGCCACCCGCTTGGCCAGCCTCTCGAACCATTTCCTGTCGCGCACGCCTTCGATGCCGAGCAGGCAGGCCGCCTGCAGCTCGATGCGGCCGCGCCATTTCTCCCGCATCGTCTCGAACACCGGCCAGGAGATCTCTTCCTGCGGCGCAACGCTGTCGAGATGCGTACGCAGCGCCTTGGTGCCATGCGCATAGGCAGAGCGCAGCGAAAAATCCATGCGGCGGGCAACGTCGTCGGCGCTCCAGCGCGCCGCGCGGTCGGCGCCGGTCGCGTTCAACGCGCCCATGAAAGTGCCGTCGGGATTGGGCTTTCGCGGCCAGATATGGCCCTTGTCGATATGGGTGTGACAGTCGACGAAACACGGCAAGACGATCCGGCCGCCGAGGTCGAGGGCGTCCGCCGATGCGTTGGATCGATGCGCCGTAATCCCGGAGATCTTGCCATCGGCGATGGCGATATCGGCGAGCCCAAACCCGTCGGTATCGAAGGCTCCAGAAAAGCCCGGCGTCAGTGAGGCATGAAGCCGAACCTTGGCGAGATGGTAGGAACCAGAAGCTGGTATCAAGGCGGCGCTGTCCACCATCACCGCTCCTGCCTCAGTGCGCTCTCGTGCCAGCGCCGCAAAATGAGATGCGATATCAGCGACAGCACCAGGAAGATCAGGATGCCGGTGAGCGAGATCAGGATCAGCGCCGCGAACAGCCTTGGTGCGTTGAGCCGGTAGCCGGCCTCGATGATGCGCGAGGCTAGGCCGGACGACTGGCCGGTGGCGCCGGCGACGAACTCTGCCACCACCGCGCCGATCAGCGACAGGCCGCCGGCGATCTTCAGCCCGCCGAGGAAATAAGGCATCGCGGCCGGCAGCCGCAGATAGCGCAATTGCTGCCAGCGGGTGGCGCCGTTGAGCTTGAACAAATCGCGCAGATTGCGGTCGACGGAATTGAGGCCGAGCGTGGTGTTGGAGAGGATCGGGAAGAAGGCGACGATCCAGGCGCAAAGCAGCAGCTTTGTCGTCTGGTTGTCGACATAGATGTTGATCAGCGGAAAAATCGCGACGATCGGCGTCACCTGCAGCACGACGGCGAACGGAAAGAACGACATCTCCACCCATTTCGACTGGGCGAACAGCACCGCCAGCCCGACGCCGCCGACCGCGGCGAGAAGCAGGCTCAAGAAGGTGATCCTGAGCGTCACCAGCAGCGAGGAGAACAGCAGCCCGGCATCGTCATGCAGCGTCTGCAGCACCACGCCGGGACGCGGCAGGATGTATTTCGGGATGTCGTTCCAGTCGCAGACGCGGTCCCACAGCCAGATCGCCAGGATCATGATCGCCAGCGGCAGCAGCCATCTGCCGATGCGCTCGAAGCGCTCCTGGCGGACGCGACGCGCCTCCTCCGGGTCGAGCGCCAGCACTTGTTCTTCAATGGCCGTCATGATGCGGTCCGGCAGTTGAGTTGATGGCGCCGATCAGCACGTCGGATGCCTGGCGGCAGAGCGCGGCATAGTCAGGCGAGGTGCGAAACGCCTCGTCGCGCGGATAGGGCGCATCGACGGCAAGCTCGGCGAACACCCGGCCCGGCCGCGCCGCCATGACGACGACGCGGTTGGAGAGGAAAACGCTTTCGAAGACGCTGTGGGTGACGAAAACGACGGTGAAACGTTCATCCTGCCACAGCTCCAGCAGATCGTTGTTGAGCTTGAAGCGGGTGATCTCGTCGAGTGCTGCGAACGGCTCGTCCATCAACAGAATCCGCGGCTTGGTCACCATGGCCCGGGCAATCGAGACGCGCATCTTCATGCCGCCCGACAATTCGCGCGGCACGGCATTCTCGAAGCCGGTCAGGTGAACCCGCGCCAGCATCTCCATCACCGCCGGCGCCGCCTTGGCCCGCGACACGCCCTTCAGCCGCAGCGGCAGCCAGACATTGTCGAAGACGTCGGCCCAGGGCAGCAGCGTCGGCTCCTGGAAGACGAAGCCGATATTCGAGCGGCCGCCGATATTCGAACGATCGAGGGCACCGCTGCCGCGCCAGTCGAGCACGCCCGAAGTCGGCGTCGACAGGCCGGCAATCAGCCGCAGCGCCGTCGATTTGCCGCAGCCCGACGGTCCGAGCAGGCTGAGGAAATCGCCTTCCCGGATCGTCAGCTCGACATTGCTGAGCGCGGTGACGCCGTTGGAAAACACCTTGCCGACGCCACGCAGCGCCAACAGCGTCGGCCCCGATACGCTTCCTGGCTGTTGCGCCACTTTCTCCAGCTTCACGGCCTACTTCTTCAGGTCGAGCCCGACGCTCTTGTTGACGAAGGCCAGCGTGTAGGCCTTCTTGATGTCGATGCCCGCCGGCGTTACCTTGGCCTTGACCATCTTGTCGTAAAAACTCTGGATGCGCGCATCGGTCATGGCGCCGATGCCGAGCTTTTCGCTGTCGCCGGAATCGACCACGCCGAACTTCTTCAGCTGCTCGATCGAGAAGGCGATCTGCTCATCCGTCATGTCCGGATTTTCCTTCTTGATCATCTCGTTGGCGGCCTTGTTGTCGCCGTAGAGATAATTGTACCAGCCCTTGGCCGAGCCATCGACGAAGCACTGGACCACCTCGGGCCGCTTGTCGACCGTCTCCTGCATGGTTTCGACCGTCGTTGCATATGTGTCCCAGCCATAGTCGGCCAGCAGGAACTGGTTCGGCGTGAAACCGCCCTGCTTCTGGACGGCGAATGGCTCCGAGGTGACGTAGCCCTGCTGGATCGACTTCTTGTTGGCGATGAACGGAGCCGGGTTGAAAGTGTAGGGCACGCGTTTTGCGGCATCGAAGCCGAGGTCGGTGACCATCCACTGGAAGAAGGTCTGCGCACCTTCGTCGCCGAGGATGTACTGGTCGGCGTTCTTCAGGTCTTCCCATTTGTCCAGCCCCTGGCCGGGATGGGACATGATGACCTGCGGGTCCTTCTGGAAGTCGGCGGCCACGACGCGCATCGGTATGCCTTGCTGCACGGCATCGAAGGCCGACAGCAGATTGCCGCCCATGTAGAAATCGATCTTACCTGCGAGCAGCAGCGGCCGGCCGCTGACCTGTGGGCCGCCCTGCATGATCGTCACGTCGATGCCGCATGCGGCATAGGTACCATCCACCACGGCTTGGTAGTAACCGCCATGTTCCGGCTCGGCCAGCCAGTTGGTGCCGAAGGTGACTTTTTCGTTCGCTGCCGCGGCAAGCGTACCTGCGCCAAGCAGCACGATCACGCCCGCCGAAATCTTGAGTCTTCCGTACATCCACACCACCCTTTGTTCGCTCCGGCGCATCACGCGCCGGGCTCGACACCATTGTTTCAAGAAGCAAGACACATGCCACCGGCGCGTTGCGTCGGGACCGCCCGCTTGTGCAATGCCCGCCTGTGCAATGGCGGCGCGAAGGCCGGACGGGTCATGCTGTACGGAAGGCATCGTGCCTATTTTTTGATCGCCTGTCCACAATCGCCCTCGTGACATGCACCGCCATCTTGATGCCCGCCTACATCCAGCTTTACGCTGCCGTGAACGGAGATTGCCATGTTCAAATTTCTCACGCCGAAGTCGATCAAGCCGCCCTTCGCCCGCTACAGCCATGGCGTCGAGCTGCCGCCCGGCAAGCGGCTGGTGCTGTGTTCGGGCCAGGTCGCGATCACAGCGGACGACCAGATCCCCGAGGAGGCCGGCGCACAGGCCGAGCTCTGTTTCCAGAACATAGCGGCGATTCTCGGCGAGGCCGGGCTCGGCCTGTCCGACATCGTCCGCATCAACGCCTACGTCACCGACCGCGCCTTCCTGCGGCCCTATATGGAGGTTCGCGACCGGCTGTTCGCCAGTCCGGCGCCGGCCTCGACGCTGATGATCGTGTCCGGCTTTGCCCGGCCGGAGTTTAAGGTCGAGATCGAGGTCATCGCGGCGGGTTGAGGAGCGCTGGCCAGCGGCTGGAATCGACAGGCCGATGATCTCAAGTTACACGACAAAGGTTGGTGCCGCCCCTCATCAAGCGCGCATCCAGTCTCTTCGAGGTAAAAAATGGCCGGAACAAAAAAACGCGTATGGTGGGGTGACTACCGGACCACCGAATACGCGACCGTCGATCCTGAGGCGACCATTGCCGTTCTGCCGCTGGCGGCGATCGAGCAGCACGGGCCCCATCTGCCGGTTTCGACCGACACCTCGATCATGAACGGCATGCTGGAAACGGTGATCGCGCGCCTGCCCGGCGATCTCGACATCCGCATCCTGCCGGTTCAGGCGGTGGGCAAGTCGAACGAGCATTTGCATGCGCCCGGCACCCTCACTCTGCCGGCGACGACCCTGGTCGAGGCGTGGACCGAACTTGGCCTGTCGGTCGCACGCGCCGGCGTGCGAAAACTGATTGTCGTCAACTCGCATGGCGGCAATGAGGAGATCATGGGCATCGTCACCCGCGAATTGCGCGTGCGGGCAAAGATGCTGGCGGTAAAGACCAGCTGGCAACGGTTTGGCCGGCCGGCCGGCATGTACACCGACCTCGAAGACCGCCACGGCATTCATGGCGGCGACGTCGAGACCTCGCTGATGCTGCACTTCCGGCCCGACCTCGTCGACATGGCCAAGGCCGACAATTTCGTCTCCAAGGTTGCGCGCGCCGAAAAGGAATTTTCGCTGCTGCGCCACACCGGAACGCACGCCTTCGCCTGGATCGCCAGCGACCTCAACCCAAATGGCGTGGTCGGCGACGCCAGCATTGCAACCGCCGAAAAAGGCCGGCTCACCGCCGAGCATCAGGCCGACGGCTTCATCAGCTTGCTGAAGGACGTGCGCAAGGCAAAACTGGCGGATTGGCTGGCGTAACTAGCCCTCGATCCTCAGCGCAAACGGCGTGCCCTCAAACGCTTCGGCGCCGCGCCCGATCGCCTCGATGGCGCGGCTCATGCGGCCGTCGCGCTCGAGCAGTGCGTCGGCAATTGCGATCAGCCGCGGATTGGGTGTCGCCGTGGGCGACAGCGCGCGCAGCGTCTTGGCCAGTTCGGCTTCGTCGCGCTTCGGCGCCAGCGCTGCCGCGATAATGTAGGCCGAGGCGGTCGACCGGCTGATGCCGGCATAGCAATGCACCACCAGCGGCCGCGAGCGATCCCATTGGCGGGCGAAATCGAGCAGGTTCAAGACATGCTCCTCGCCCGGCATGGTCATGCCCTCCTGCGCTACCGCAATGTCGTGCATGACTAGGTGCAGATGGTTTTCCCTGGTGATCGAGGCCGGCCGCATCACCTCCGTGCCGGCAGCGAGCAGCGAAAGCAGCCGCCCGGCCCCGGTCTTCGTCACCGTTTCCTCGACTTTGGACAGCGAGCAGACATGGATCATTGGATCGTTTCTCCCTTGGCATCATCGTCGCGCCGCGAGGCCCAGCCGGCAAGCGCTGATTCGAGCCGCCGCCATTCTTCGTCGGCTCCCGGTAGGCCGGCGCGCAACACATCCGGCCGGTCGGCGAAATGCCGAAGCAGGATGCCGCGCTGGCCGAGCACCGAAAACAGGCGGGCGGCGTTCGCCAGCCTGATATAGCGGAACAGCGCGGTGCCAGCGGCGACAGGCACGCCGAACCGGCCGAACAGCGCATCGAGCCGTGCGGCATCCTCGGCCAATCGGCGCCGCATCCCGGCCTGCCAGCCGGTATCGGCAAGCGCCCTTATGCCATATTCGAGCGCCGGCCCGGAAATCGCCCATGGCCCGAATTGCGCCTGCAGCCGCTCGACCGTCAGCGCGTCGGTCAATGCAAAGCCAAGCCGCAGGCCGGCCAGGCCGAAGAACTTGCCGAACGAGCGCAGCACGACGATGCCGCCCTGGTCGACGTCGCCAGCGAGACTTTCGCTGCGTGGGCCGACATCCATGAAGGCCTCGTCGATGACCAGCAGCCCGCCTCTGGCGCGCAATTTTGCGGCAAGTCGAAGCAGCCTTTCGCGCTCGACGACGCGCCCGTCCGGGTTGTTGGGATTGACGACGACGGCAAGGTCGGCCGCCGCCAAGGCTTCGAAATCATCGACTTCAGCCGCTGCATGGCCGGCGATCGCCGCTGCCCGCCGATGCTCGGCATAAGTCGGCCCGAGCACCAGCGCCTTACCTGGGCCGACCAGCGAAGCGACGCGCGGCAACAGGATCTGCGTGCCGGGCGCCGCTGCGACATTCGCCGCCGACGGCACGCCATAGGCGCTTGCCGCGACTTCGGCCAATTCACGGGCACGCGCTGCTTCCGGCAATCGCGACAGGGCGGTGGCGGGCAAATCGAAAAGCGGGTAGGAGTGCGGATTGATCCCGGTCGAGAGGTCGACGAAAGGCAGCGGCGCGTGAGCGAAAAGCGCCCTCGCCCGGCCAAGGCTTCCGCCGTGGTCCACTGCCGCCGTCACTCCATCAAGAGACTTCATGTCGATCCTGATCACTTTCCTGTCGCTGGCCATCGAACTTGTACTCGGCTACCCGGCCCAGCTCTTCGATGCCATTGGCCATCCCGTCACCTGGTTCGGCAGGCTGATATCCTTTCTCGACCGCAGGCTCAACCGCGCCACTGATTCCGACGCCCAGCGTCGCCGCTGGGGCGTCTTCGCGCTGCTGGTCATCGTGCTGGTGCCGGCCGCCCTCGCCTTCTGGATCGAAGCCATGCTTTGGAGCATTCCCCTCGGCTTGTTGGTCATCGCAATCCTGGCGACGTCGCTGCTGTCGCAGAAGAGCCTGGCCGAGCATGTCGAAGCGGTGGCCGACGCCCTCGACAGCGGCGGACTGGACATGGGCCGCATTGCCGTCTCGCGGATCGTCGGCCGCGACCCGGAAAAGCTCGACAGGGCCGCTGTCTGCCGCGCCGCGATCGAAAGCCTGGCCGAGAACTTCTCCGACGGCGTCGTCGCGCCGGCGTTCTGGATCGGCGTTGGCGGGCTCGCCGGCGGCGTCGCCTACAAGGCCGCCAACACCGCCGATTCGATGATCGGCCACCGCACCCCGCGCCACGAGGCCTTCGGCTGGGCAGCGGCGCGCTTCGACGATTGGATCAACCTGCCGGCATCACGGCTGACGGCGCTGCTGATCGTGCTTGCCGCTTTCCTGATCAAGGGCGCCGATGCCAAAGCCGCCTGGCATGCTGTGCGGCGCGATGCGAAAAAACACCGCTCGCCCAATGCCGGCTGGCCGGAAGCAGCGATGGCCGGTGCGCTCGGCCTGGCGCTCGCCGGCCCCCGTTCCTATGACGGCGTCATGGTCGAAGACGCGTTGATGGGCGAAGGCGGCCGCCGCGACGATATCGAGAGCACCGACATCCGACGGGCGCTGAAACTTTACCGGGTCGCCGACTTACTGCTGATCGCGCTGTTCGGGGTGGTCGCAGTGGTTGTTGTCTTGGCGTGACCTGCGCCCGAGATCGAGCGGAAACAAAAAACCCGCCAAGCGGCGGGTCGTTGGAGCCAGTTAGCACCATAGCGAGATTAGTACCATAGCTGCCGGCACAAAGCAAGAACAAAATTGCTGTGCCCAAAGAATAATCGCCCCAGCTTTGCGCTTCTCATTCCCTGCCTTTGACGTTCGAGGTTGGCGAAATCCGAAGCGCCATCCAATCTCCCCCCTCGCGGGGGAGATGTCCGGCAGGACAGAGGGGGGCGCGAAGGATCGCCAGCCTCTTGACCGTTCACCTGCTAATGACGGTCTGACGACGTAGTTGTCTCCGACTGACAGGCCGAGGGACAGTGCCCCCCTTTGCCCTGCCGGGCATCTCCCCCACAAGGGGGGAGATCGGCAGCTTCGCCGGCGCCGCCTGCTCCGAAACGCCCTTCCCCGATCGCCAAACCCCTCAGAACTCTATCCCTTGCTGCGCCTTCACGCCGGCGGAGAAGTGGTGCTTGGTCACGCCCATCTCGGTGACCAGATCGGCTGCCTCGACCAATACCGGCTTGGCATTGCGGCCGGTGACGACGACATGCAGGCCCTCGCGACGCGCCTTCAGCGCTGCGACCACCTTTTCGAGGTCGAGATAATCGTAGCGCAACGCGATGTTGAGTTCGTCGAGCACCACGAGGCTGATCGACGGCTCGGCCATCAGCTCGAGCGCCTTGGCCCAGGCGGCCTCAGCGGCCGCGATGTCGCGCTTCAGGTCCTGCGTTTCCCAGGTAAAGCCCTCGCCCATGGCGTGCCAGACGACGCGGTCGCCGAAGCAGGCAAAAGCATCCTTCTCGCCGGTGTGCCATTTGCCTTTGATGAACTGGACGACGCCGACGCGCTTGCCGTAGCCGAGCATTCTGAGCGCCAGCCCGAAGGCGGCCGTGGTCTTGCCCTTGCCCGGACCGGTGTTGACGATCAACAGCCCTTTCTCGACCGTCTTGGCTGCAACCTCGGCGTCCTGCACCGCCTTGCGCTTGGCCATCTTCGCGCGGTGGCGTTCCTCGTCCTTGGGATCGATGTGGTCGGTATCAGCCATGTCATTTCACCCTGAGCGGCAGCCCCGCCACCATCAAAAGCACGGTGTCAGCGACGGCGGCAACGTCCTGGTTCAACCGGCCGGCCGCGTCGCGAAACCGTCTTGCCAGCGCATTCTCCGGCACGATGCCCTGGCCGACCTCGTTGGACACCACGAACCAGGGTCCACGCGGCCGCGACAGCACATCTGCCAGCCTTCGGCATTCGGCCTCGACATCATGTTCGGCCAGCATATGGTTGGTCAGCCACAGCGTCAGGCAATCGATCAGCACCGGCTGGCCGTCAGGCAGTGCCTCGATCGCGCCGGCAAGGTCGAGCGGCGCCTCGATGGTCGTCCAGCCGGCGCTGCGGCGCGAGCGGTGCAGCGCGATCCGTTCGCGCATCTCCTCGTCATAGGCTTGCGCCGTCGCGATATAGCTCCATGGCGCCGGACAGGCACTCACCAGCCTCTCGGCATGCACGCTCTTGCCGGAGCGCGCACCGCCGATGATCAGGGTCAGCGCCCCGGCAGCGCGGTCAGGCAAAGCTGTCGCGCAGGCTGGTCGCCGTGCCGGTGAAGCGGCCGCGCACCACGCCGACGACCGCGCCGAGCACCAGCCAGAACACCAGATTGGTCAGCGTCACCGCCACCACGAACTGATGATGCAGGCCTTCCGGGATTGTCGTCTCGAAGCTGTCGGGCTGCGGCGCGCCGACAATATGCGGCGCCACCATCAACGCCACGGCAAGGACCGCCAGCGGCAGCGATCTGCGGAAGGCGAGCAGGCCGAGACCGGCGGCGGTCGCCACCACCGTTGCCCACCACCAGATCTGGCGTTGGACAAGGTCGGCCGCCGGCATTGCCGGCAATTCCGGCGGCAGGCCGAGGCCCGGCGCCAGCGTGAACACGGCAAAGCCGGCAAGCCCCCAGAACAGGCCCTGGCGCCAATTGCCGATGCCGCCGGCGAACTCCGAAACCGCAACCAGGACCAACGCGAAGCCGATGCCGGTGACGATATTGGCAACGACGCTGAAGGCAAAGCGTTCGAAACCGTCGGCCGGCGCCCAGCCTTCGTCCTCCGCCGGAGCCATTGCTTCAGCCGGTGCCGGCGCGGCGCTGCTTATAGCCATCGTGCCCCCGGCGTTTTCGACCGGTGCCGCAGGTGCCGCGGCATGGTCATGGCCGCCGCCGGCCTGTTCGTAGACTTCCGCCTTCAGGATCAGCGGCACCGTGGCATAGGCCTGCATGCAGGCGAGAACGACGCCGGCCACGAGCCCTGCGATCGCCGCGATGAACACGACGTTGCGAAACAGTGTCATGATGTCAGCCCCTTGTCAGTGGCAGGGAAAGCCCATCGAGTGGCGATAGTCGTGGGCGGCATTGTGGACCGCATCGATGTGCGAGAAGCCGACAAAGCCCATGACGAAAATGCCGAGGAATGCAGCAAGCGCCAGCTGCATGAAACGCGACTGCGAGGAGACGGAAGCGCCGAGCGAGACGGAAGCGGTATTCATGTCTTGTCCTTTCGCCCTCCACCCGAGGGCATAGAAGTCAGTTTCCTGTCGCCGGCAGGTCTCCTGGCTCGCGGATCAGCGCCCTTCCCCACCTTCCCGAAGAAAATCTTCAGTGGCATATGGAGAGGACTACCGCACACAGTTGCGGGGGCAGCCACGGCATTGGGCAAGAATTTCGCCCGCACCGCATTCCCTCTTGGTTCCAAACGGAACCGACGACATCAGCGACTATAGGCAGAATCGCCGCGCCCGGCAAACCAAATTCCGCCGGATCGTGTGGCGAATGCGCCGCCTCGCCAAGCTCGCCGGCCGGCGCCGCAATTGACAATTCTCACAGCCGGGTGTCGGCTGGCGGATGGGGAGGAAGCCGGCATGCAACCCAGCCCGAATGAGCGCGGTCCCTATAACGGCCTGACGCGGGCCGAGCCGACGCTGCCGTCATCGGCCTATTGGGACATCGCAGGCTATCAGCGCGATCTCGAGGCCATCTGGTATCGCAACTGGCTGCTGGTCTGCCGCGAGGCCGACCTTGCCCAGCCGCTGGCTTTCAGGACGTTTCGCATAGGCACGCAGGAGGTCGTCGTGCTGCGCGACGAGACCGGCGAATTGCGCGCCTTTCACAACACCTGCCGGCATCGCGGCTCGCAGCTTTGCCAGCAGAGCGAAGGACGGCTGAGGGCGCGGCTCATCACCTGCCCCTACCACGCCTGGTCCTATTCGCTGCGCGGCGATCTGGTGCGCGTGCCGTCGAAATCGCTGCCGGACGGTTTCGACAAGGCCGATCATCCGCTCTACCGCGTCGCGCTTTCGGTGTGGCGCGGTTTCGTTTTCGTCAACCTCGCGCAAGACGCTGCCGGTTCGGCTGAAACATCCTTCGATCCGGCATCCGGCAACCTCGCCAACTGGCCGCTGGAAACGCTGCTGAGCGGCCATGTGCTGCGCAAGGTTATGAACTGCAACTGGAAGATATTTTGGGAGAACTTCAACGAGTGCCTGCACTGCCCTGGCGTCCACAAGGACCTGTCGCGGCTGGTGCCGATCTATGGCCGCGGCCTGATGGGCCGGCACGACGACCCCGAATGGGCGCGCCACGCCGACAATGACGCGCCGGAATTTGCCGGCGGCTTGCGGGCCGGGGCCGAAACCTGGTCGCGCGACGGGCGCGTCCACGGCTCGGTCTTTTCGAGCCTGACGCCGGCCGAGCGTGCTGCCGGGCAGACCTATGCCACCAACTTGCCGTCGATGTTCGTCGTCGGCCATGTCGACTATGTCAGGACCGTGCGGCTGGTGCCGCTTGGGCCGGAGCAGACCGAACTCACCGCCGAATGGCTTTTTTCGCCCGAAGCGCTCGTCGATCCGGCTGCGGATATCGACAACATCGTCGCCTTCGGTACCCAGGTGCTGGAGGAAGACGCTGATATCTGCGAGGTCAACCAGAAGGGCCTGCGCTCGATGCGCCATAAGGCCGGCGTGCTGATGCCCGAGGAATATGATTTGCACCGCTTCCACAACTGGGTGCGCGAGCGGCATGCGGCGCTTGAACATCAAAGCGATTTGGGCAGATAGCGCCAAGTGACGAAGCCGCAGACCGCCGCCAGCAGGCCGAGCGTCGCGAAAACCGCGCCCAGGCCGAAGAACGCCAGCACCACTGAATAGACCAGCGGCGGCGTCAGCTCGGAAAAGTCGAGATAAGTGCGGTAGACCGCCGCCATCTGCGCCCGCTCATACGAGCGCACCGAGCGCATGAACGCGGTCGAGCCCAGCGCATCGAGCGCGATGGTGAAGAAGGCACCGCAAAGCAGCAACGCGCCGGTGACGAGCGGCGCGGCCTCGCCGACGGCGCCGGCCGCCAGCAGCGTCGCCGACATGGCGAAATAGGCAAACGTCATGGTGCGCCGGCCGCCGAAACGCTTTCCCGCCCTGCCCCAGAAGATGGCCATGAACAAAAGCGCATTGCCGGCCGAAACCAAGAGGCCACCGGCGAGCTCGCCCTCGCCGGTGATCACCATGAACAGCGGCCCATAGACAAAGAACGTCGTCCAGAAGCAGGAACGGCCGAAGGCGATCAGCCAGGCCAGCCTCAGCCTTGGCTGCGCGACGAAGCGGCCGATATTGGCCAGCGGATTGACCGGCCGCGTCTTGCCCGGGCGGATCGACGGGTTGTCGCCAAGCCGGTAGGTCCAGAACAGCGCCAGCAGGGCCATGGCGAAGACGGCCACCGCGCTATGCGCGGCATAGATGCCGAAACGCGTGTAGAGGAAAATGCCGAGCGTCGGCCCGGCGGTCCAGGCAAGCATCGACCACGCCATGCGCAGCGACTCGGCCTGCATGAAATCGGTCTTGCGGATGTGGTCCATGATGTAGAGGTTGAGCGTGATCGCCAGCGCGCTGGCGCCGATGACGCGGCAGAGCATGCCGACCGTTTGGCCAGCAAGCGTATGAGTGACGAAGAACAGCGAGCCGACGGCCAGCAGGCAGGCACCGGCGGTATAGACCCAGCGCCGGGCAAAGCGCCGGATCAACATCGGCATGAACAGCGTCGCCGAGAGGCCGAGCATTGCCACGACCGTGTAGAGGATCGAGACGATCTGCTCGTTGTGCAGGATCTCATAGGCCTGGATCGGGATGACGCTGGAGACGGTGGCGCGCGCGAACGATTCGACCGCATAAAGCGAGGCGAAGGTGCGTGCATCCGCCGGCCGCAAGGCCGCAAGCCAGATAGGATGGCGCACATGGGTAGCCATTGCTTTCCCCGAAGCAGAATCGCCCAAAGCAGGGTTTGGAGCACAAATCTGCCGCGGCGATTCCTGGCCGGGTAACAGGAAACCGACGCCTTCACGGCAAAAAGCGAAGCCGGCCAAAGGCTTTCCGGCTCTGGCCTAAAGCGAGTTCTAATGCTGACCCGCGCCAACGCGACGCGAGGACTGCTTCTTTTGACGGTGGCAACCGTGATAGTCGTCTTGCCGGGGCTGAACCAAGACAGCGAGACCGATGAGCATCGCCACGCCGACCACCGCCGTTCAGGATCAACCGAAGGCGAAGCGCATCGCCGCCATCGACATCGCACGCGGCATCGCTTTGCTTGCCATGGCGAGCTATCATTTCACCTGGGATCTCGAATTTTTCGGCTACACCGATCCCGGCCTCACCGCCTTCGGCTGGTGGAAAATCTACGCGCGCTGCATCGCCTCGAGCTTCCTGTTCCTGGTCGGCGTCAGCCTCTATCTCGCCCATGGCAAGAAAATCCGCTGGACAGGCTTCTGGAAGCGCTTCGCCATGGTTGCCGGGGCGGCTCTCGCAATATCGCTGGTCACCCGAATCGCCACGCCCGACGGCTTCATTTTTTTCGGCATATTGCACGAGATCGCGCTCGCCAGCCTGCTCGGCCTGGCGTTCCTGCGGCTGCCGGCGCTGCTGACACTGCTTGTCGCGGCGTTTGTCATCGCGGCGCCCTTCTACCTCAGATCCGAGGCCTTCGATCATCCGGCTTTGTGGTGGGTCGGTCTATCGGCGACCAATCCGCACTCCAACGACTATGTTCCGCTGCTGCCCTGGTTCGGCGCCGTGCTTGCCGGCATCGCGGTTACCAAACTCGTCGCCACCTCCGGCGTGCTGACCCGGCTGTCGGCCATGACGCCAGGCCGCTGGGCAAACCCGCTGGTCTTCATCGGCCGGCACAGCCTTGCCTTTTATCTGATCCATCAGCCGCTGCTGATCGGCTCGGTCTGGCTGTTTTCGCAATTCATGCCGGCGCGGGTCGAAAGCAGGGAGGTGAACTTTCTGAAATCCTGCCAAATATCCTGCGAGCAGGCGCGCGACACCGAGTTCTGCTCCAGCTATTGTGCCTGCATGCTGGACACTCTCCAGGGCGAAGCCTCGCTTGACCGGCTCTACAGCAACGACCAGTCCCCGGAGTGGAAGGCGCATATTGGCGAGCTCGCCGGCACCTGCACCGCCCAAACCGAGACGGCGGAACCGAGAACGCGCTAATCGAGGGAGGACAACAATGACCGACAGTCACCCGAAACCCGTGCAGCAAAATCCTGGGCAGCCGAAGCTGGGGCACATCCCATGGCCGCCGCTGATCTATGTCGCCGCCATCATCGTCAGCGTCGCGCTAGGGTTTTTCTATCCACTGCCGTGGATCGGCGATCTTCTCGGCGACATCCTGTTCGCCGCCGGCCTTGTGGGGTTGGTGGCGGTCGCCGCGCTCTGGTTCACCGCGATCCGCACCATGATCCGCGCCAAAACGACGCTCAACCCCAACGGCGTGCCGGACCATCTGGTGACCACCGGACCCTTCGCCGTCAGCCGCAACCCGATCTACCTCGCCAACACATTGCTGCTGGTCAGCCTCGCCTTTGTCTCGGGGATCGCCTGGTTCCTGCCGCTCGCGGTCATCGCGGCGTTCCTGACGCAGAAGCTGACGATCGAGAGCGAGGAGAAGGTGCTGACGGCCAAATTCGGCAAGAAGTACCGGGACTACGCCAAAAGGGTGCGGCGCTGGATTTGAGCCGGGGCTGACACCGCGCTTACGTGGTGACGCCGAGTTCAACCAGCCGCTCGACGCAGGATTCCTCGGCCTGGTCGAGCTCGGCCAGGGTCTCCTCGAGGTCGCGGCGTTTCTGGCGAAGATCCTCGCGCTTTTCCTCGATGCGCTTGATCATCAGCTTGAGTTGGCCGACCTCGCCGGGCGGCTCCCTGTACATCTGGATGATTTCGCGGATCTCGTTGATCGAGAAGCCGAGCCTCTTGCCGCGCATGATCTGGCGGATGAGATGCCGGTCCGACGGACGGAACAGCCGGGTGCGGCCGCGCCTTACCGGCTGCACCAGCCCTTCGTCCTCGTAGAAGCGCAACGTCCGCGTCGACACGTCGAATTCGCGGGTCAGCTCCGTGATCGAATAATATTCCCGCATCGCCACTCCAATGCCCCGGCCACGCCGCGAGTTCCAACTGGCCGGCGCCGCCGGCATCCAGGCGCGTACCAGAATCGGCGGACAAGGCACCTTCCAAAGCCTCGCACGGCATTTACGTAAAAGTCAATTGAGGTGCCGTTCAGCCTACGCCGAACCACCATGTGGCAAGCCCGAGAAAGGCAAAGAAACCGACGACATCGGTGACCGTAGTGACGAAAACCGCCGAAGCCACAGCCGGATCGATCTTGAAGCGGTCGAGCAGCAGCGGGATCAGGATGCCCGCCAGAGCCGCCACGAACATGTTGATGATCATCGCCGCCGCGATGATGCCGCCGAGATTGCGATCGTGGAACCAGGCAGCCGCGACGATGCCGATCAGGATGGCGAAGATGATGCCGTTGATGAAGCCCACCCCGATTTCGCGGCGGATGATGCGGCCGGCATTGTAGATATCGAGGTCCCTCGTCGCCAGCGCCCGCACGGTGACGGTCATGGTCTGCGAGCCGGCATTGCCGCCCATGCCGGCGACGATCGGCATCAGCACCGCCAGCGCCACGATATGCTCGATGGTGCGGTCGAACAGGCCGATCACCGAAGCCGCGAGGAAGGCCGTCAAAAGGTTGACCAGCAGCCACGGCACACGCGAGCGCGAAGTCGAAAGGATGCTGTCCGAGAGTTCTTCGTCGCCGACGCCGCCCATGCGCAGCAGATCTTCCTCGGCCTCCTGCTGGATGACGTCGACGACGTCGTCGATGGTCAGCACGCCGACCAGCCGCTCGTTCTCGTCGACGACGGCAGCGGACAGAAGATCGTATTGTTCGAATTCGCGTGCCGCCTCCTCCTGGTCCATGGTGGCCGGGATGGCATGCCTGGTCTCATGCATGACCTCTTCGACCTTGACCGAGCGCTTGGTGCGCAGGATCTGGTCGAGGTCGATGGCGCCGAGCAGCTTGAAGCTCGGATCGATGACGAAGATCTGGCTGAAACGGTCGGGAAGGTTGTTGTCCTCGCGCATGTAGTCGATGGTCTGGCCGATCGTCCAGAATGGCGGCACCGCGACGAACTCCGTCTGCATGCGGCGGCCGGCGGTCTCTTCGGGATAGTCGAGCGAGCGCCGCAGCCTGATCCGCTCGGTGAACGGCAGTTGCGACAGGATCTCGTCCTGGTCCTCCTGGTCGAGGTCCTCGAGGATGTAGACGGCATCGTCGGAATCGAGCTCCTGCACGGCCTGGGCGATCTGCGCATTGGGCAGATTGTCGACGATGTCGCGCCTGATCGCCTCGTCGACCTCGGTCAGCGCGGAAAAATCGAAATCCTTGCCCAGCAATTCGACCAGGGCGCGGCGCTGTTCCGGGTGCAGCGCCTCGAGCAGGTGGCCGAGTTCCGACTGGTGCAGATCGTCGACTTCGCGCTTCAGCGTCAGCGTATCGCGATCGGCGATCGCGGCACCGATCTGGGTGAGAAACGACGACAGGATGACGCCGTCCTCGTCATAGATGTCGGCGCGGCGCTCCTCAGCGGCCCTGGCGCCGGTCATGTGTTCGTCCTGGCCTTCCACCAGCGCCTCCCGCCATCGGATTTCCGGATAAGGTGCCTGTCAGGTCTAGACCATGATCCTGAAAAGTGGAAACCGGTTTTCCGAAAAGATCATGGTCAAACACAAGGATGGAGCGGCGGCGCGATTTGGCTTGAGCATCGGCCTCTCTGTGCGCAACCGACGGATATCAGGCGACCTTGCGAGCTGCCGGTTGCCCAAGATTGATAATTCAAGATTGATAATTAGAGGATTCTAATTTAGCATCTCTATAATTACCGGTAATAAAGGGAGGGTGTTTATGGGGAAGTATCTGTTTACCAGTCTTGCGTTGGTTTGTTCGGGAATACTTTTGAACCCGATTACCGCCGATGCAAAGGCCTTCAAATCTTTTCAGGGCAAGGAATGCAAGCCTGACTACAAACGGCTTTGCCCAATGACACCGATCGGCAAATGCGACCTTCAGAGCATGATCGAGCAGTTGTCACCCGCCTGCAAGGCTTTCGTCGAGAAGCACCGGTAATCCAGCTCTGCCATCGCCGCCGACCAACCGCCGGGCAGTCCGCGACAACGCCAGGTGTGGTGTGCCCCGGTCGGGGAATCGGTCGCCCAACAACAACAGTCCCGGTGGTCGGGCAGAACGGCATATGCTGCACCGGGAATGAGGCGAGGCCGACGGTGCGACGGCCTCGCTGGATATCGGGCTTAGAGGCCTGCCGATCAGGCAGCGTAGCGTTTGGCCTCAGCCGCGTAGGCGCCAAGGACACCGCTCCAGCCACGCTCCGATTCGAAGGCCTGGCGCGCTGCTTCTGCGGTCTCGCCCATGTTCTCCAGAAGCCGGTGCTCGAGTTCCACCCGCGTCGAATTCTCGCCGAGCGCGACAAAGCGGATGTCGACCTCGGTCAGCAATGCCGGATCGTAGCGCCAGTCGGCCCCGATACGCCAGGCGAGCGTCAGCCTCGACGGCGGATCCCAGGCGAGAACCTCGCCCCAATCGCATTCTGACCCATCCTCGCCGATCTCGTACCAGCGGCCGCCGGCTTTCGGTTCGATCACCGCGGTCGTCAGGGCGGATTTGCCGATTGAGTGCGAAGCCGGCCACCACCGTCCGAACCCTGTCGTGAACACATCGAATGCCTTGTCGAGCGGCACCTCCACGGTCACCGACTTCCTGACCGGTGCGGGCTTGATCATAGTCGTCATTTCCTCTTCTCCTTGCTGTTGTCGACTTCCCGTTTGAAGGCGTCGAGCGCATCGCCCCACATGCGATCGAGCCAGGCGCGCATCTCGCCGAGCCCATGCGGGTCGAGATGATAGATATTGCTGGCGCCCTTGGGCTCGGCACGGACCAGTCGGGCTTCCTTCAGCACTTTGAGGTGCTGCGATACCGCCGGCTGCGAGACCGGAAGCACCCGCGTCAGATCGATGACCGAGCGCGGCCGATCGGCGATGAGCTCGAACACCTTGCGGCGTGTCGGATCGGCCAAGGCCACCATTCCTGGGTAATCATAAACCATGACTTATGATAAGCTAAAACTTATGATAGGTCAACCGAGGGAGTGGCGGGCCCGTGTTTAAGCACCGGCCGGTTCGACCCCGAGGCTCCGGGCAATTCCTTCGCGCGGGGCATGGACAGCAATGCGGATGCAAGATTGCTCAGGGAATCAATCCACCGCATGCGAGCCGGCAGGTGTCGACCACCGGGGAAAAGTAAACCTGACGGCAAGGTTTTTACCTTATCGGTGTATATGTCTCTCCGGCGAAACATTAAGAACGGGTAAATTGGCTTGGCCCTAACTACGGAAGCCTCTCGCCACAGGCCCTCAGCCATATGGCAATTGCGCCTCTCCTTGTTTATGGCAATGTACGTGTTAGGTGCATCTGCACTATATCCAGAAGTATTCCGTACATCAGCCCTAATCTATTCTCACAAGTTTCTTATTGGCATGCCGGTCTTGTTTATCGGTGGCGTCTGTTGTGCCGCGCTCATCCATGGCCGACGGCAACCGGTTCGCTACGCCCGGGATTTGGTTCAAGGGCGCTGGCGCGGCTGTCTGTTGGTGCTGCTGTTCTTCTTTGCCAGCTTGACCGCGTTCTCCACCTACAAGATCGCCATCCCGTCCGTCGTCCCATACTATGCCGACCACTGGTTAGCCGACGCTGATGAATGGTTGCACGGGATGCCGCCGTGGCAGATCGCCCATAAGCTCGACAGCAACGGGTGGTCGCTCGTCGTCTTCAACAGCTATGAAGTCATTTGGTTCTACCAGTGGTTCGGCACCATCCTTTTCGTGGCGCTCTGGTCGGACGAGATTGCGCGCATCCGCTATCTCAGCGCGGCAGCGCTGACGTTGTGCATCCTCGGAACTGTCTTGGCTTTGGCGCTGGCATCGGTCGGGCCGGTTTACTACCACCAGTTTGTTGGCGTGGATCGCTTCCACGGATTGAATGCCGCCTTGGACAGACTGGACCATAATTACATGGTGCGGGAACCCGCAGCATATCTCCTGATGGCTTACCGGAGTGGCCGGCCAAGCCTTGGCGGCGGCATCTCGGCCATGCCAAGCATGCATGTCGCCTTTGCCGCACTGAACGCCTATTTGCTGTCCTCGATCAATCTCTGGCTGGGCGCTCTGGGTTGGGCGTTTGCAGCCCTGATCCTGTACGGATCGGTGTACACTGGATGGCACTATGCCCTGGACGGCTACGTATCGATCGCTGCTGTATCTGTGATCTGGTGGGCAACCGGACGCCTGGTGCGCGAATAATTATCCACGCAAACCGCATATATGGTTACGCGCCGATGGTGTTTCCGCATCGGCCAAACTCGCGATCGCAGGCAAAAAAGCCTCGCGCCTGACAAAGACGCTCTTTGCCGTGCTCGAACTCAACGGGGCGCTTTCGAATTTAATGGTGCGGTCGAGAAGACTCGAACTTCCACGGGTTGCCCCACAGCGACCTCAACGCTGCGCGTCTACCAATTCCGCCACGACCGCACGTGGTAGGAGCCAGAACGAACCGGCCCGCGGCGTGTAGCAAATCGTTTCCGGTGAAACAAGTGCGCGGCCAGCAATAATCGGCCGGATATCGGCTTAACTCTGCAAAGCGCCGAACGTGCCCGGAACTGGACGTTTGTACCGATTGCCGCCATATGAGGGGCGAGACGAGATATCATGACAGAACGCAGCCAGATCGCCACGTCGTTCCTGCCCTCGCCCGGCTCGGCGCCGGTCGAATGGCGCATTGAGCCCGGGCTCACCGCCTATCCCGATGCGCTCGCCGTGATGGAGGCGCGCGCCGAAGCAATCCGCAGCGGCGCGGCTGGCGAGATGGTCTGGCTGGTCGAGCATCCGCCGCTCTATACCGCCGGCACCAGCGCCCGTTTCGAGGACCTGATCGAGCCGGACCGCTTCCCGGTCTTTGCCGCCGGGCGCGGCGGCGAATACACCTATCATGGGCCGGGCCAGCGCGTCGCCTATGTCATGCTCGACCTCAAGCGGCGGCGCGAGGATGTCCGCGCCTTCGTCGCGGCACTCGAACAATGGATCATCGGCACGCTGGCCGCCTTCAACGTACGCGGCGAACGCCGCGAGGACCGCGTCGGCGTCTGGGTGGTGCGGCCGGATCGCCCCGCTTTGCCCGACGGCTCGGTCGCCGAGGACAAGATCGCTGCCATCGGCATCAGGCTGAGGCGCTGGGTGAGCTTCCACGGCATTGCCATCAATGTCGAACCGGACCTCAGCCATTTCAGCGGCATCGTGCCGTGCGGCGTCCAGGATCACGGCGTCACCAGCCTCATCGATCTCGGCCTTCCCGTGACAATGGCCGATCTCGACCTGGCGCTGAAATCAGCCTTCGAAGATGTCTTCGGCCCGGCAGCGCCTTTGCAGGTCGAGGCGGCCCGCAAAGTCGGCTGACAGGACCTCACTGAAGACCGAATTCCTACGCTGCGCCCCTCTCCTCCGCGAAGAACGGCTCGTCAGCGTTCTAGCCATGTCTTTCAGCGCATCCTCACATCGCGCCGATCCAGATTGCCATGGAAATGAGGAACGTGCTCATGCACACCAGCGAGACGACATCCTGAACAAGATCGGTCATAGCTCTCTCCTGTTGTTAGTATGTTCGTATTTTGTTCTAGTTTTGTTCGAATGTCAACGATCGCAATCCCGGCATGGCCGGAATTGCGTGCGGTCAGTTTCGGCAGGGTTAAGAAAGGGTTGAGAGGCAGATTGCCGACGGTTTCGGGCCGAGAGCGCGCACGAAAAATAGCGGACGGCGCACGCCAGTTCGCAGGCCGGCATCACCTCGGTCTTAGCACACCCTAAAGCGGGACGACCTTGCCGTCGGCAAGCGTCACGCGGCGATCCATGCGCGAGGCAAGCTCGTGATTATGGGTGGCGATCAGTGCCGCCAGGCCCGATTGCCGGACCAGCGCTGCCAGCGCCTCGAACACGTAGGAAGCGGTCACCGGGTCGAGATTGCCGGTCGGCTCGTCGGCCAAAAGCACCAGCGGCGCATTGGCGACGGCGCGCGCAATGGCGACGCGCTGCTGCTCACCGCCGGAGAGCTCGGAAGGGCGATGATGCGCCCGCTTGCCGATCTGCATGTAGTCGAGCAATTGCGCCGCCCGCTCGGCCGCCTCCTTGCGCGCCAGCCCTTTTATCAGCTGCGGCATCATGATGTTTTCCAGCGCCGAGAATTCCGGCAGCAAGTGATGGAACTGATAGACGAAGCCGACATCGTTGCGGCGGATCGCCGTGCGCTCGTCGTCGGAAAGCCGACCGCAGGCGCGCCCCGCCAGGATCACGACGCCGGCGTCCGGCCGCTCCAGCAGCCCGGCGGTGTGGAGCAGCGTCGACTTGCCGGTGCCCGAAGGCGCCACCAGCGCCACCATCTCGCCACGCTTAAGCGAAAAATCGGCGCCGTTCAGGATGGTCAGCTTGCGCGGCCCCTGCACATAGTGCCGTTCGACGCTCTTCAGCTCGATAATGGCCTCGGCCATCATTCGTACCTCAGCGCTTCGACCGGATCGAGCCTGGCCGCCCGCCACGCCGGAAACAGTGTCGCCAGGAACGACAGCGCCAAAGCCATGAGAACGACCGAGATCGTCTCGCTGGCATCCATGCGGGCCGGCAGCTGGCTTAGGAAATAAAGCTCGGGATTGAACAGCCGCTCGTCGGCCAGCCAGGAGAAGAACTGGCGGATGCGCTCGACGTTGAGGCAGATCAAGATACCGAGCAGCACGCCGGCGATGGTGCCGACAACGCCGATCGCAGCGCCTGTCATCAGGAAGATGCGCAGGATCGCGCCGCGCGTCGCTCCCATGGTGCGCAGGATGGCGATGTCGTGGCCCTTGTCCTTCACCAGCATGATCAGGCCCGAAATGATGTTGAGCGCCGCCACCAGCACGATCAGCGTCAGGATCATGAACATGACGTTGCGCTCGACCTGCAGCGCGTCGAAGAACGTCTTGTTGCGTTGCCGCCAATCGACAAGGCTGATCGGCCGCTGCGCCGCCTCTTCGACCTTCGGCTTCAGCGCGTCGATATTGTCGGGATTGTCGGTGTAGATCTCGATCGTCTGCGCCCGGCCGTCCATGTTGAAATAAAGCTGCGATTCCGAGAACGGCATGTAAACGATGGAGCTGTCATATTCCGACATGCCGACCTCGAAGATCGCGGTGACCGGATAGCCCTTCATGCGCGGCGTCGTGCCGAGCGGCGTGACGTCGCCCTCGGGCGAGATCAGCGTGATCGTATCGCCAAGCACAAGGCCGAGATTCTCGGCCATGCGGCTGCCGATGGCGACGCCCTCGCCGGTGTCGAAGCCGACGATCGAGCCCTCCTTGATGTTGTTGGCGACGATGGTGATCTTGCCGAGGTCCTCGCCGCGTATGCCGCGCACCAGCGCGCCGGTGCCGCCGCCGACATTGCCTTGCGCCAGCACCTGCCCGTCGATCAGCGGAATGGCGTATTTGACGCCGGGCACGCCGTTGATGCGGCCGGCGACCTGGGCATAGTCCTCCAGCGGCATGTCGAGCGGCTGCACGATCAGGTGCCCGTTGACGCCGAGGATGCGCGTCAGCAGTTCGGCGCGAAAGCCGTTCATGACCGCCATGACGACGATCAGCGTGGCAACGCCCAGCATGATGCCGAGGAAGGAGATCGAGGCGATGACCGAGATCACCGTCTCCTTGCGGCGCGAGCGCAGATAGCGCCACGCAACCATACGCTCAAAGCCGGAAAAGGGTCCTGCCCCCGAAGGTTTGGCTGCTGCCGCTTCGTTCATGCGGCGGCACCGAAACGCTTTTTCACGTCGCCGATCGGCAGCGTCTCGCGCTCGCCGGTCCTGCGGTTCTTGATCTCGACCTCGCCGGCTGCGACGCCGCGCGGCCCCACGATCACCTGCCACGGAAGTCCGATCAGGTCGGCGGTAGCGAACTTGCCTCCCGGCCGCTGGTCGGTGTCATCGTAGAGCACCTCCTTGCCGGCGGCGGCAAAGGCGGCATGCAGCTCGCCGCAGACGCGGTCGCATTCGGCATCGCCAGCCTTCATGTTGATCAGGCCGATGTCGAACGGCGCCACCGCTTCCGGCCAGATGATGCCGTTATCGTCATGGCTGGCCTCGATGATCGCCGCGACCAGCCGCGACGGACCGATGCCGTAGGAACCGCCAGAGACGAAATGATCCTTGCCGTCCGGCCCGGTCACCTTGGCGCCCATCGGCTTGGAATATTTGTCGCCGAAATGGAAGATATGGCCGACCTCGATGCCGCGCGCCGAGACCTTGTCGGCTTCGGTGAGCTTTTCCCATGCCGCCTCGTCATGCATTTCGTCGGTGGCGGCATAGGGCGTCGTCCATGTCTTGACGATCTCGGCAATCTCGGCGTCATTCGAAAAGTCGGTATTCGCCCCCGGTACATCAAGCGAGAGATAGTCGCGATGGCAAAACACCTGGCTCTCGCCGGTGTCGGCCAGGATGATGAACTCATGGCTGAGGTCGCCGCCGATCGGCCCGGTGTCGGCGCGCATCGGGATCGCCTGCAGCCCCATGCGCGTGAACGTCCTGAGATAGGACACGAACATACGGTTATAAGCGGCCTTGGCGCCTCCATAATCGAGGTCGAAGGAATAGGCGTCCTTCATTAGGAATTCGCGCGAACGCATGACGCCAAAGCGCGGGCGCACCTCGTCGCGAAACTTCCACTGGATATGATAGAGGTTGAGCGGCAGGTCCTTGTAGGACTTGACGTAGGAGCGGAAGATCTCGGTGACCATCTCCTCGTTGGTCGGGCCGTAGAGCATGTCGCGATCTTGCCGGTCCTTGATGCGCAGCATCTCCTTGCCGTAGTCTTCGTAGCGGCCGCTTTCGCGCCACAGCTCGGCCGATTGGATGGTCGGCATCAGGATTTCGAGCGCGCCGGCGCGATTCTGCTCCTCGCGAATGATCCGGCAGACCTTGTCCAGTACCCGCTTGCCGAGCGGCAGCCAGGAGAAGCTGCCTTGCCCCTGCTGGCGGATCATGCCGGCGCGCAGCATCAGCCGATGCGAGACGATCTCGGCCTCGCGCGGATTTTCTTTGAGGATGGGCAGGAAATAGCGCGACAAACGCATGAACTGGTCCGTGAGAGAGGATGGCGGCGCCGGAATCGGCGCAGCGCAGGCTTGCTTGCCCCGGCTTCATAGCCATTTCATGGCGGAATGGAAACCCGGCCCAGGCGCTGCACAGACGCCGCAATTGCCGCACACGGCTTGCTGGGCGTTTCGCAAGCAACGCCTGCCGTACTATTGTGCACTGCAGCACGAGATTGCCTGTTTCCGGGCAAAATTCTTCGTGACATTTTCACCCGCCTTAGGCTAGTGTGCCCCGATAACCGAGAGGGCGGAGAAAAATCTGCCCTCCTACGCGGTCAAAGTCTTGGGAGGATGCGATCTAGGCGCGGTAACTCGCTGCCGCCGGACACCGGAAACAGATCGGACGCGTTTAAATTGCAAGGCCTCGCGCCTTGCATTTTTTTTGTGCAATCATTTGGTTAGCAAGACAGATTGCCAAACTACATTACGTTGCGTCAGCCCAAATCCGGCCCACGGCCTTTACTTGGGTTGACCTTGCTGGCTGAGCTTGATTTCAGGGCGTCGGCATAGGTCTTGGATAGCCGGACATTGGGTAGCCGGCTAATGCGCTGGGCTCTGGTTGAAATCCGGCACGATGTGCGGGATGTCGTCGATGCCGAGACCAAGCCCTCTCGTGATGCCGTAGAAGATGCCCATCAGGACCAGTGTGGCGATCGTCGTGCGCAGTGCGGCGCGCAGCATATGCGGTCCGCGCGGCGCGCTCGGAACCGTACCCAGCGTCACATCCTGGTCCTCGTCCTGCGTCCGCATGCTGAACGGCAAGACGGCGAACAACACCACCCACCATGTGGCGAAGAACAGGGCGATGAAAGAGACCCAGCTCATGCTTGCTCCAGTTCGACCAGCGTGCCGAAAAAGTCCTTGGGGTGCAGAAACAATACGGGTTTGCCATGCGCGCCGGTCTTCGGATTGCCATCGCCCAGCACGCGCGCGCCGCTGGCCTTGAGACGGTCGCGCGCCGCAACAATGTCGTCAACCTCGTAGCAGACATGGTGCATGCCGCCGGACGGATTCTTCTCGAGGAATGCCGCGATCGGCGAGCCTTCGCCGAGCGGCTCCAGCAACTCGATCCTGGTATTGCCGACGTCGACGAACACCACCGTCACGCCATGCTCCGGCAGCGCCTGCGGCGCGGTCACGCGGGCGCCAAGCGTATCCCGATAGGCCGCCGCCGCCGCAGCCAGATCCGGCACGGCAAGCGCGACATGGTTGAGGCGTCCGAGCATTGACTGCGTCCTTAGGGCAGTAAGGCAATAGGGCAGTATGGGAGTAGGGAAAACTACTTTCTCCCCTACTGCCGTACTGCCCTACTCCCCTATTCCCTTACCGCGTGACGAACACCGTCACCAGCGGCTTCTTGCCCCAGGCTTCGTTGGCCGCGCCGCGCACCGCGCGCCGCACCGCCTCCTGGACCAGGTCGAGGTCTTTTCGGCGCTGGCGGGGGATGGAGTCCACGGCGCCGATTGCCGCATCGATCATCAGGTCTTCCAGGCTCTCGCCGCTGCCATCGGCCTCGGCGACGCCGATGGCGACGAGATCGGGATCGCCGGCGAGTTCGTATTTGTCGTCGAGCACGACATTGACGGCGACGTGGCCGGCGAAGGACAGCTTGCGCCGGTCGCGAATGCCCATCGCCTGGTCGGTGCCGACCAGCCTTCCGTCCTTGTAGATGCGGCCGAACGACACCTGGTCGATGATCGCAGCCGCACCCGGATAGAGCCTGAGCATGTCGCCGTCGCGCACCTGCGCCACCTGGCCGATGCCGGACGTCGACATCAGCGAGCCCTGCGCCACCAGATGCGCCGCCTCGCCATGCACGGGAACGCCGATCTGCGGCCGCACCCATTCATACATCTTGCGCAATTCGCTGCGGCGCGGATGACCGGAGACATGCACCAGCGCATCGCCGTCCTCAATGATCTTGATGCCGAGATCGATCAGGCGGTTCTTGATCTCGAGGATCGCCTTCTCATTGCCGGGAATGGTGCGCGAGGAAAACACCACCGTGTCGCCGGCAGTCAGCGCCACCGACTTCATCTCGTCGCGCGACAGCTTGGCGAGTGCGGCAAGCGGCTCGCCCTGGCTGCCGGTACAGATGATGACGAGGTTTTCGCGCGGGATGAAGCCGTAATCTTCCTCGGCGATGAATTCCGGCAAGCCGTCCATATAGCCGAGTTCATCAGCCACATCGATGACGCGCTTCATCGAGCGGCCAAGCACCAGGCACTGGCGGCCGGCATCCCGCGCTGCCTTGGCGATGGAGACGATGCGCCCGACATTGGAGGAGAAGCTGGTGACGGCGACGCGGCCCTTGGCGTTCTGGATGACGCTCTTGATGCCCTCGCCCACCGCCACTTCGGACGGCGATTCCCCTTCCCGCAACGCATTGGTGGAATCGCAGATCAGCGCCAGCACGCCCTTGTCGCCATAGGCGCGGAAGCGTGACTCGTCGGTCATCGGCCCCACCGTCGGCGCCGGATCGATCTTCCAGTCGCCGGTATGGATGACGACGCCGGCCGGAGTGGTGATCGCCAGCGACATCGGCTCGGGAATGGAGTGCGCGACGGGGATGGCCTCGATCTCGAACGGACCGACGGTGAATTTCTCGCCGGCCCGGTAGATCGTCACCGGAATTTTCGGCGCCCCTTGCTCGCCCTGCCGCTTGGCTTCCAGCAGGCCGGCGCTGAACGGCGTCATCCACACCGGCGCCTTGAGCTTCGGCCAGATGTCGTGCAGCGCACCGTAGTGGTCCTCATGCGCATGGGTGATGACGATCCCGCGCAGATTGGCGACATTCTCCTCGATGAAGCGCGTGTCGGGCAGCACCAGGTCGACGCCGGGCAGGGTTGCATCGGGAAAGGTGACGCCGACATCGACGACGATCCATTCGCGCGCATTGGCCGGGCCATAGCCGTAGAGGGCGAAGTTCATGCCGATCTCACCGACACCGCCGAGCGGCACGAAGACAAGTTCGGCGTTTTCCGCTTTCGCCATGATCTTTCCTTCCTTGCCCGTCAAACTCTTGGGCCGGTCAAATTCAAGCTGGTCAAATACAGGCCAGTCAAACGTATTGGCCAGTCAACCGCCGGCCGAGGCAACCGCGCCGAAATGCACGTCGCCGGCGGCGATCGTCAGAACCGAACCTTCATCGTCGCGGATCACGAAACGGCAGTCCTCGTCAATGGTCTCGAAGGTGCCGCGCACCACATTACCGTCAATTCTGACAGCAACCTGCCCGCCAAGCCCCGCCGCACGCGCCAGCCACCGCTGCCTGACGGCGGCAAGCCCACGCCCTTCGTTCCACAGCCGAGCATTCTCGCTCCATGCATCCGACAGCGCCAGAAACAGCGTCTCGGCATCGCAAGCAGACCCCAGCGCGTTGAGCGACGTCGCTGGATAGGGCAAATCCCTGGGATAAGCCACCACATTGACGCCGATGCCGACAGCCACTGCGGAACGGCCCCCCTCCAGCATCGCCGATTCCAGTAGGATGCCGGCGAGCTTGGCGCCCGAGGCAAGCACATCGTTCGGCCATTTCAGCTCGAAACGGTTCTTGCCTTGGCTCGCACCATCGAGGCCGATCGCGATCCTGCCCTTCGGCACGACAGCGTCGAGCGCGTCGGCCAGCGCCAGTCCGGCAACGAAGCCGAGCGTCGCGGCAAGCCGAAGCTCGGTGTTGGTGATCACCAGCAGCGTCGCTGCCAGATTGCCTTCGGGCGTCGCCCAGGCGCGGCCACGGCGGCCACGCCCGGCTTCCTGCTTTTTTGAGACGACCCAGAGCTTGCCCGGATCGCCGGCCCGCGCGTGCTCCAGCGCCAGCGCATTGGTGGAGCCGACCGTGTCGTGCGCCTCGAGCCGGAACCCTTCCGAAGCCGCGGTTGGAGCCAGCCTGAATGTCATTCCGTCAGAAGAAGGTCTTGGCTGCGGCAGCGGCATAGGTTCCGATCGGGCCGCCGATCAGCACATAGAACAGCACGAAGGCGCCGCAGACGCCGAGCACGACGCGCAGTTCGGTCGCCATCGGAACGAAGCCGCCGACCGGTTCGTCGAACCACATGATCTTGATGATGCGCAGATAATAATAGGCGCCCACCACCGAGGCCAGCACGCCGATGATCGCCAGCGCGTAGAGATTGGCATTGATGGCGGCAAGGAACACGTACCATTTTCCCCAGAAGCCGGCGAGCGGCGGGATACCGGCCAGCGAGAACATCAGGATGGTGAGGATCGTCGCCATGATCGGGTTGGTCGCCGACAGGCCGGCGAGATCGCTGATCTGCTCGACATTGCCCTCCTTGCGCCGCATGGCGAGGATGAAGGCGAAGGTGCCGAGCGTCATCACCAGGTAGATCAGCATGTAGATGGCGACGCCACGCACGCCGTCCTGGCTGTTGGCGGCAAGGCCGACCAGCGCATAGCCCATATGGCCGATGGAGGAATAGGCCATCAGCCGCTTGATGTTGGTCTGGCCGATCGCCGCAAAGGCGCCGAGCGCCATCGACGCGATCGAGATGAAGACGATGATCTGCTGCCAGTCGGCGGCGATCGGCTTGAAGGCGCCCATGGTGACGCGCACCATCAGCGCCATCGCCGCCATTTTGGGTGCCGCCGCTAGAAAAGCCGTCACCGGCGTCGGCGCACCTTCATAGACGTCGGGCGTCCACATATGGAACGGCACCGCCGAGATCTTGAAGGCAAGGCCGGCCAGCACGAAAACCAGGCCGAAGACGAGGCCGAGCTGGCGCTCGCCGCCGCTCAGCGCCGCGGCGATCTCCTGGAAGCCGGTATTGCCGGTGTAGCCGTAGACCAGCGAGATGCCGTAAAGCAGCATGCCCGAAGACAGCGCGCCAAGGACGAAATACTTCAGGCCGGCCTCGGTCGAACGCAGACTGTCGCGGTTGATCGCCGCCAGCACGTAGATCGCCAGCGACTGCAGCTCGAGGCCGAGATAGAGCCCGATCATGCCGTTGGCCGAGATCATCAGCATCATGCCGAGCGTGCAGAGCAGGATCAGCACCGGATATTCGAACTTGTCGAAATGCTCCGCCTGGGCAAAGCGGACCGACATGACCAGCGTCACCGCCGAGCCGATTAGCGCCAACACCTTCATGAAGCGGGCGAACGGATCCTGGATGAAGGCTTCGCCATAGGCGTTGCCCTGCCCCGGGGAAAAGATCAGCCAGGCGCCAGCGATCACCAGCACGGCGACGGCAAGGCCGCTCACTGTGACGGTGGTGTTGGCGCGCGAATAGGCGCCGAGCATCAACAGCGCCAAGGCGCCGATGGCGAGGATCAGCTCTGGCGTCGAGAGCGACAGGCTGGAGAGAAGGTCCGGCGTCATGGTTCGCAAAACCCCAGTCAGTTCGCCGCCGCGGTCTGCGCGGCGCCGATGGATGCAGTGACATTGGTGACGAGCGCCTTGACCGATTCGGCCGTCGCGTCGAAGATCGGCGCCGGATAGACGCCGAAGAAGATGACCAGCGCGACCAGCGGATAGATGATCACCTTCTCGCGTGTCGACAGGTCCAGCAGGCCTTTCAGGCTTTCCTTGGTCAATGCGCCGAAGATCACCTTGCGGTAGAGCCAGAGCGCATAGGCCGCCGACAGGATGACGCCGGTGGCGGCGAAGAACGCCACCCAGGTGTTGACCCGGAACACGCCGAGCATGGTCAGGAACTCGCCGACGAAGCCGCTGGTGCCGGGCAGGCCGACATTGGCCATGGTGAAGATCATGAACACGGTTGCATATTTCGGCATGTTGTTGACCAACCCGCCATAGGCGTCGATGTCACGCGTGTGCATGCGGTCGTAGACGACGCCGACGCAGAGGAACAGCGCGCCTGAGACCAGGCCGTGCGAAAGCATCTGGAAGATCGAACCCTGGACGCCTTCCTGGTTCATCGCGAAGATGCCCATGGTAACGAAGCCCATGTGGGCGACCGACGAATAGGCGATCAGCTTCTTCATGTCCTCCTGCATCAGCGCCACCAGCGAGGTGTAGATGATGGAGACGAAGGATAGCGTGAAGATCAGCGGCGCGAACATTTCTGATGCGATCGGAAACATCGGCAGCGAAAAACGCAGGAAGCCATATCCGCCCATCTTGAGCAGGATGGCGGCCAGGATCACCGAGCCGGCCGTCGGCGCTTCGACATGGGCGTCCGGCAGCCAGGTATGCACCGGCCACATCGGCATCTTCACCGCAAAGGAAGCGAAGAAGGCAAGCCATAGCCAGGTCTGCATATTGGCCGGGAAGTTGTGGGTCAGAAGCGTCGGGATGTCGGTGGTGCCGGACTGGAAGAACATCGCCATGATGGCGAGCAGCATCAGCACCGAGCCGGCCAGCGTATAGAGGAAGAACTTGAACGAGGCATAGACGCGCCGCTTGCCGCCCCACACGCCGATGATAATGAACATCGGGATCAGGCCGGCTTCGAAGAAGACATAGAACAGGACGATGTCGAGCGCGCAGAACACGCCGATCATCAGCGTCTCGAGCAACAGGAAGGCGATCATGTAAGCCTTGACGCGCTTCTCGATCGATTCCCACGAAGCGAGGATGCAGAGCGGCATCAGGAAGGTGGTCAGGATGACGAACAGCATGGAGATGCCATCTACGCCCATATGGTAGGAGATGCCGGAATCCAGCCAGGCAAACTTCTCGACGAACTGGAAGCCGGGCTGCGAATTGTCGAAGCCGGTCCAGATGAACAGCGAAACCACGAAGGTGAAGGCGGTCGTGAACAGCGCAATGGCGCGGATGTTGCGGCGCGCATTGTCGCTGTCGTCACGCACGAAAAGGATGAGCAACACACCAACCAGCGGCAGGAAGGTGACCAGCGATAGGATCGGCCAGGCGGTCATCAGAGCATCATCCAGGTGACGAGTGCGGCAACGCCGATCAGCATGGCGAAGGCATAGTGATAGAGATAGCCGGTCTGCAGCTTGACGACGCGGTTGGTGACGTCGACGACGCGCGCCGAGATGCCGTCCGGCCCGAGCCCGTCGATGATAGTGCCGTCGCCGGTCTTCCACAGGAAGCTGCCGAGGCGCTTTGCCGGCCGCACGAACAGGAAGTCGTAGAGCTCGTCGAAATACCATTTGTTGAGCAGGAAGGCATAGAGCAGGCGATGGTTGGCCGCGACGCTCCGAGGCATTTCCGGCGCGCGAATGTAGAATTGCCAGGCTATCGCAAAGCCGATCAGCATGGCGATGAACGGCGCGAGCTCGACCCAAAGCGGCAGTTCGTGGATCTCGTGCAGGATGTGGTTGTCAGGCAGCGTGAACAGCGACACCTTCCAGAATTCGGCATAGCCCTCGCCGATGAAGGCGCCGTGGAAGATCACGCCGGCGAACAGGGCGCCTGCCGCCAGGATGAACAGCGGCACCAGCATGACCGGCGGCGATTCATGGACATGGTGCATCACCTCATGGCTGGCCCGCGGCTCGCCATGGAAGGTCATGAAGATCAGCCGCCAGGAATAGAAGGAGGTGAAGCAGGCGGCAACGACCAGCAATATGAAGGCAAACCCGGCGACCGCATTGTGGCTGGCAAAAGCGGCTTCGATGATGGCGTCCTTGGAGAAGAAACCGGCCGTGCCGATGATCGTCACCGGGATGCCGACGCCGGTCAGCGCCAACGTGCCGATCACCATCATCCAGTAGGTCGTCGGGATGAGCGTCCTCAGGCCGCCCATCTTGCGCATGTCCTGCTCGTCGGAGACGGCGTGGATGACCGAACCCGAGCCGAGGAACAGTAGCGCCTTGAAGAAGGCGTGCGTGAACAGATGGAAGATCGCCGCGCCATAGGCGCCGACGCCGAGCGCCACGAACATGTAGCCGAGCTGCGAACAGGTCGAATAGGCGATGACACGCTTGATGTCGTTCTGGACGAGGCCAACTGTCGCCGCGAAGAAGGCGGTGAAGGCGCCGATGAAGGTGACCACGGTCAGCGCCGAATGCGACAGCTCGAACAGCGGCGACAGCCGCGCCAGCATGAACACGCCTGCCGTCACCATGGTAGCGGCATGGATCAGCGCCGAGACCGGCGTCGGGCCTTCCATGGCATCCGGCAGCCAGGTGTGCAGCGGCACCTGCGCCGACTTGCCCATGGCGCCCATGAACAGGAGCAGGCAGACGACTGTCATCGCGGCTTGCTTATCAAGCGCATAGCCGAGGAAGGTCAGTACGGCCGGACCCTGCTGCGCGCCTTCGGCCGGAATGAACGTCGCCGCATTGGCGAAGATGGTGCCGAGATTGACCGAGCCGAAAAGCACGAACACGCCGAATATGCCAAGCGCGAAGCCGAAATCGCCGACGCGGTTGACGACGAAGGCCTTGATCGCAGCCGCATTGGCCGACGGCTTCTTGTACCAGAAGCCGATCAGCAGATAGGAGGCCAGACCGACACCTTCCCAGCCGAAGAACATCTGCACGAGGTTGTCGGCCGTCACCAGCATCAGCATGGCGAAGGTGAACAGCGACAGATAAGCGAAGAAGCGGGGCCGGTCCGGGTCGTGATGCATGTAGCCGATCGAGTAGATATGGACCAGCGCCGACACCGTATTGACGACGACCAGCATCACTACGGTCAGCGTGTCGATCCGCAGCGCCCACGACGCTTCGAGGCCTCCCGACTGGATCCAGCGCATCACCGGCACGGTGAACACCTCGCCGCCGCCGAAGCCGACCGAGAAGAAGGCGACCCACGACAGCACAGCCGCGATCACCAGGAAGCCGGAGGTGATGTATTCGGAAGCCTTGGCGCCGAGCGAGGTGCCGAACAGGCCGACGATCAGGAAGCCGAGCAGCGGAAGGAAGACGATGGCCTGATACATGGTGGTTCCGTCAACCCTTCATCATGTTCACGTCTTCAACCGCGATCGAGCCGCGGTTGCGGAAGAAGACGACGAGAATGGCAAGGCCGATCGCCGCCTCGGCCGCCGCGACGGTCAGCACGAACAGTGCGAACACCTGGCCGACCAGATCGCCGAGCGCCGCCGAAAAGGCGACGAAATTGATGTTGACCGCAAGCAGGATCAGCTCGATCGACATCAGGATGACGATGACGTTCCTACGGTTCAGGAAGATGCCGAACACGCCGAGCGTGAACAGGATCGCCGATACGGTCAGGTAGTGCGCGATGCCGACGACCATGTCAGACTCCTTCGCCCGTCTTGACCTTGCGGATTTCCACTCCGGTTACCGGCGTGCGGCCGACCTGGGCGGCGATCGACTGCCGCTTGACGCCCGGCTTGTGGCGCAGCGTCAGCACGATGGCGCCGATCATGGCGACCAGCAGCACCAGCCCCGCCACCTGGAAGTAATAGAGGTAATCCGTATAGAGGATGTCGCCGAGCGCCGCCGTGTTGGAGCGCGCGGCCAGGTCCGGGATGGGCTTCGAAACCGTCGCCGCCAGTTTCGGCGCAAATGTGTAGCCGCCGAGCACGATGATCAGCTCCGCTGCCAGGATCAGGCCGACCAGCGCGCCGATCGGCGCGTATTGCAGGGCGCCTTCCTTCATCTCGGCGAAATCGACGTCGAGCATCATCACGACGAACAGGAACAGCACCATAACCGCGCCGACATAGACGACGAGCAGGATCATCGCCAGGAACTCGGCGCCGGTCAGCATGAACAGGCCGGCGGCGTTGAAGAAGGTCAGGATCAGGAACAGCACCGAATGCACAGGATTGCGCGCCGAAATGACCATGAACGCCGACGCCACCGCGACAAAGGCGAAGAGGTAGAAAAAGGCCGCCTCTAGTCCACTCAGCATGGGTTCCCCCGGGTTTCCTGTCCGAACAGGACATTCGTCCTGTTTTTTGCCACCGCCTCCGGCCGGCAAGTTGCGTGTTCCTTAAACGAGGCCCCTCGCCCCGTCCATGCGTCAAATATCAGCGGTAAGGCGCATCCAGCGAGATGTTGCGCGCAAGTTCACGCTCCCAGCGGTCGCCATTGGCCAGAAGCCTGTCCTTGTCGTAATAAAGCTCCTCGCGCGTCTCCGTCGCGAATTCGAAATTCGGCCCCTCGACGATAGCGTCGACCGGGCAGGCTTCCTGGCAGAAGCCGCAATAAATGCATTTCACCATGTCGATGTCGTAGCGCACGGTGCGCCGCGTGCCGTCATTGCGGCGCGGGCCGGCTTCGATGGTAATGGCCTGCGCCGGGCAGATCGCCTCGCACAATTTGCAGGCGATGCAACGTTCCTCGCCGTTCGGATAGCGGCGCAGCGCATGTTCGCCACGGAAGCGCGGGCTGACCGGCCCCTTCTCATGCGGATAATTGATCGTCTCCTTCGGCGCGAAGAACTGGCGCATCGACAGGAAGAAAGCACTGACGAAATCCTGCAATAGCAGTGACTTGGCGGCCTGGGACAATGCTGACATCAGGCAAACCCCGTGATCTTGAGGAAGGCGGCGGTGGCGACCACCATGAACAGCGAGATCGGCAGGAAGACCTTCCAGCCGAGCCGCATCAGCTGGTCGTAGCGATAGCGCGGCACGAACGCCTTCACCATCGAGAACATGAAGAACACCAGGCAGACCTTGAGCACGAACCAGATCAGCCCCGGCACCCAGGTGAACGGCGCGAAATTGAAGGGCGGCAGCCAGCCGCCAAGGAACAGGATGGTGGCCAGTGCGCACATCAGGACGACGGCGACATATTCGCCCAGGAAGAACAACAGGAACGGCGTCGAGGAATATTCGACCATATGGCCGGCGACGAGTTCCGATTCGGCTTCCACGAGGTCGAAGGGCGGACGGTTGGTTTCCGCCAGCGCCGAGATGAAGAAGACGATGAACATCGGAAACAGGGACAGCCAATGCCAGTCGAGGAAGGTATTGGGCAGGCCGATCCTCGTGCCCAGCCCATCCTGCTGCGACAAAACGATATCGGTCAGGTTGAGCGAGCCGACGCAAAGCAGCACGGTGACGATGACGAAACCGATGGAGACTTCGTAGGACACCATCTGCGCCGCCGAGCGCAGCGCACCGAGGAACGGGTATTTCGAATTGGACGCCCAGCCGCCCATGATCACGCCATAGACCTCGAGCGAGGAGATGGCGAAGACGTAGAGGATGCCGACATTGACGTTGGCGATGGCCCAGCCCTCATTGACCGGGATCACCGCCCAGGCTGAGATCGCAAGCACCGCCGACACCAGCGGCGCCAGCAGGAAAACGCCCTTGTTGGCGCCGGACGGAATCACCGGCTCCTTGAAGACGAATTTCAAAAGGTCAGCGAAGGCCTGCAGCGTGCCCCATGGGCCGACGACGTTCGGTCCGCGGCGCAATTGCACCGCCGCCCAGATCTTGCGGTCGGCGTAAAGCACATAGGCGACGAAGATCAACAGAACGACGATCAGCACGACCGACTTCAAAAGGATCAGCAGCGCCGGCAGCACGTAGAAGGAGAAGAAGGTGTCCATGTCTACTCCGCCGCCTGCCTGAAGCCGTTCTTCGCCAAAGCCGAGCACTCGGCCATCACCGCGGAAGCCCGCGCGATCGGGTTGGTCAGGTAGAAATCCTTGACCGGCGAGGTGAAGGTGCCCTTGTTCAGCCGCCCGCCGAGCTTGGCCACCCTGGCGATGTCGGCCGGGTCGCCGGCCGCGACATGGTCGATGCGGGCAAGATGCGGGTATTCCGCATAGAGCTTTGCGCGCAATTGCGGCAGCGAATCGAACGGCAGCTTCTTGCCGAGCACATCCGACAGTGCCCGAAGGATCGCCCAGTCCTCGCGTGCTTCGCCGGGCGCAAAGCCGGCCCGGTTGGTCTGCTGCACGCGGCCTTCGGTGTTGACGAAGGTGCCCGACTTTTCGGTATAGGCGGCACCCGGCAGGATGACGTTGGCGCGGTGCGCGCCCTTGTCGCCATGCGTGCCGATATAGACGACGAAAGCGCCGCCGGTCTTGGCCATATCGATCTCGTCGGCGCCGAGCAGGAACAGCACGTCGGTCTCGCCCAGCATGCCGGCGACGTTCCTGCCGCCCTCGCCCGGCACAAAGCCGACATCGAGGCCGCCGACCCGGGCCGCCGCGGTGTGCAGCACGGCAAAACCGTTCCAGTCGGCCCTTGCGGCGTTGACGGCGACGGCGAGCTTCGCCGCCTGGCCAAGCACGGCCGCGCCGTCCGCACGCGCCAGCGCACCCTGGCCGACGATGATCAGCGGATGCGTCGCCTTCTTCAGCAGTTGGAAGAACTTGCCGTTGCCGTCGGCAAGATCCTTCAGCGATTCCGGCCCGGCGCCGAGCTGCTCGTAATCATAGCGCGTATCGCCGACATCGCCGATGACGCCGACCGGCAGATTGCCGGCCCGCCAGCGCTTGCGGATGCGGGCGTTGAGCAAGGACGCCTCGAAGCGCGGATTGGCGCCGATGATCAGCACCGCATCGGCCTGTTCGATGCCTTCGATGGTCGGGTTGAAGACATAGCTCGCCCGGCCGAGCGACGGATCGAGTGCGGCACCGTCTTGGCGGCAGTCGGTGTTCTTCGAGCCGAGCGAAGCCATCAGAAGCTTCAGCGCGTAGATCTCCTCGACGGCTGCGAGATCGCCGGCAATGGCACCGATCTTTTCGGGTGCCGCATTCGACACCGCTTCCTTGATCGCGGCAAAAGCCTCGGCCCAGCTTGCCGGGGCCAGCCGGCCATCCTTGCGCACATAGGGGCGGTCGAGGCGCTGCGTGCGCAAGCCGTCCCAGATGAAACGGGTCTTGTCGGAAATCCACTCTTCGTTCACCGCCTCGTTGGTACGCGGCAGGATGCGCATCACTTCGCGGCCTCGGCTATCGACGCGGATCGCCGAGCCGACGGCGTCCATCACGTCGATGGATTCTGTCTTGGTCAGTTCCCATGGCCGCGCCTGGAAGGCGTAGGGTTTGGAGGTCAGCGCACCGACCGGGCAAAGGTCGATGACATTGCCCTGCAGTTCCGAGGTCATGGCGCTTTCGAGATAGGTGGTGATCTCGGCATCCTCGCCGCGGCCGATCAGGCCGAGCTCCGATATGCCGGCAATCTCGGTGGTGAAGCGGACGCAGCGCGTGCAATGGATGCAGCGGTTCATGATCGTCTTGACCAGCGGCCCGATATACTTGTCTTCGACCGCCCGCTTGTTCTCGTGGTAGCGCGAGGAATCGACGCCGAACGCCATCGCCTGGTCCTGCAGGTCGCACTCGCCGCCCTGATCGCAGATCGGGCAATCCAGCGGATGGTTGATCAGCAGGAATTCCATCACGCCTTCGCGCGCCTTCTTGACCATCGGCGTGTTGGTGAAGATTTCCGGCGGCTCGCCGTTCGGGCCGGGGCGCAGGTCGCGCACGCCCATGGCGCAAGACGCCTGCGGCTTGGGCGGCCCGCCCTTGACCTCGATCAGGCACATGCGGCAATTGCCGGCGATCGACAGCCGCTCGTGGAAGCAGAAGCGCGGCACTTCCGCGCCGGCGTCCTCGGCCGCCTGCAGCAGCGTGTAATGGTCGGGTACAGTAATCTCTTTCCCGTCGACCTTGAGCTTTGCCATTTCGCCTCAAACCTCTGCGGACGTTCCGCAATCTTTCCTTCCGGGCGCAGCCGAGACCGCGCACGATATTGAATTCACTTTTTGGCCCCGGCCAACGCGGCCGCCTGACCGATCCAGCCGTCACGGCCGATGCGGCCCTTCAACGACAGATAGTCCTCGACCCAGGCGATCTCTTGCGGCGTCCACGCCGCGATCTGGGCGTATGTCCAGATGCCAAGGCCGTTCAGCACCTTTTCCAGTTTCGGCCCGATGCCCGATATCGCCTTGAGGTCGGCGGGCTCGGCGGGCCGGTCCATCGCCTTGGGCTGCTTGAAATCTTCCGGCATCAGCCCGGCCGATGCATCCGCTGCAACGGTGCTCGCATTCGCCAAGCTCCGCGCCGCGGTGCTCGTCGCAATGTCGGTCACGTCATTGGCGAAGGACTGCGCCTCGGCAATCAGGGTTTTGGTCGCTGCGCGCGCCTTTGTCGAGGAGCTTTTGCCGGTCGCGGAAAAGCGTTCCGTCCTGGCCTCGAAATCCTCGGCGACCGGCTGCCAAAGCCGCTGCGAAGTTTCGGCCGCGCCCGAAAGCACGCCCATCCAGATGCCAAAGGCGTGGTTGGCAAGACCGATGCCGAGTGCCGCCATCGCCGCCGCACTCGCGACAGGATGCGCCAGGAGATTGACGGCATTGGCCATCTCCTTCGGCATCATCCTGGTCAGATCCTGGTTCATCTTCAACAACGGGTCCATATCGGGCGTAAAATCGTCGGGTGTCGAAAACAGCGACATAGGTGGTCTCCTGGTCGTTTCCGTCTGCCCCGCGCTCGTTTCCTCGTCTCGGACATTCGCCCGCATTTTTGAATTCTTCTATTCTGCCGCCGCCAGCACCGGTTCGGCGCGGTGTGCGTTGCGCGAAAACGCGTCGATGCGCCGCTCCACCTCGCCGCGGAAATGTCGCATCAGGCCCTGGATCGGCCATGCCGCCGCGTCGCCAAGCGCACAGATCGTGTGGCCCTCGACCTGCTTGGTCACATCGAGCAGCATGTCGATCTCGCGCTTCTGCGCCTCGCCGCGCACCAGCCGTTCCATCACCCGCCACATCCAGCCGGTGCCCTCACGGCAGGGCGTGCACTGGCCGCAGCTTTCGTGCTTGTAGAAATAGGAAAGCCGCGCGATGGCTTTCACGATATCGGTCGATTTGTCCATGACGATGACAGCTGCCGTGCCGAGGCCCGATTTCAGGTCGCGCAGCGCGTCGAAATCCATCGGCGCGTCGATGATCTGCTCGGCCGGCACCAGCGGCACCGACGCTCCGCCCGGAATGACCGCCAGCAGATTATCCCAGCCGCCACGAATGCCGCCGCAATGCGTCTCGATCAGCTCGCGGAACGGGATCGACATCGCCTCTTCGACGGTGCACGGATTGTTGACGTGGCCGGAGATGCAGAACAGCTTGGTGCCGACATTGTTGGGCCGGCCGAAGGACGAGAACCAGGCGGCACCGCGGCGCAGGATGGTCGGCGCGACAGCGATGGACTCGACATTGTTGACCGTCGTCGGGCAGCCATAGAGGCCGACATTGGCCGGAAATGGCGGCTTAAGCCGTGGCTGGCCCTTCTTGCCCTCGAGGCTTTCGAGCAGCGCCGTTTCCTCGCCGCAGATATAGGCGCCGGCGCCATGATGCATGTAGATGTCGAAATCATAGCCGGAGGTGTTGTTCTTGCCGATCAGCTTGGCCGCATAGGCCTCGTCGATGGCGCGTTGCAGCGCCTCGCGCTCGCGGATGAACTCGCCGCGCACATAGATGTAGGCGGCGACCGCGCCCATGGCGAAGCCCGCAAGCAGGCAGCCTTCGACCAGCGTGTGCGGGTCGTGGCGCAGTATGTCGCGGTCCTTGCAGGTGCCGGGCTCGGACTCGTCGGCATTGACGACGAGATAGCTCGGCCGGCCGTCGCTTTGCTTGGGCATGAACGACCATTTCAGCCCGGTCGGGAAGCCCGCGCCGCCACGTCCGCGCAGGCCGCTGGCCTTCATCTCGTTGACGATCCACTCGCGCCCCTTGGCGATGATGCCGGGCGTGTTGTCCCAGGCACCGCGCGCCATGGCGCCGGCCAGCGACTTGTCGAAGCGGCCGTAGATATTGTTGAAGATGCGGTCTCTGTCCTGAAGCATTGCTCGTTCCTCAGACCGGCTTCTTGCCGGTCGGCCGGCTTTTGTTTCCGGGCGACGGCGTGGCCGCCTTGGCGGCAGTCTTCGCCGGTTTAACCTTGGCCTCCGGCGCTTTGAAAGCAGACGCCGGCTCGGCCTTGTTCTTGGGGCCTTTGCGCTGTTTCGAGACGTCCTCGACCTGCGGCTCGGCCTTGTTGGCATTGGCGGCCGAATGCAGCGGCGCTGCAACGCTCGCCGCCTTTTCCGCCGCGGGCGCGACTTTTGTCGCCGATGGCGATTTCAGCGCCGGACTGGTCTCGACAGCGTCGGTCTTCGGCTTGCTGGCATTCGAGGGCGCAACCGGCGCCGGCGCGGCAGAAGCGGCTGGCGGGGCCGGGGCCCCCGCGGGGGGGGGCGGCGGCGCCGCCGCCGCCGCCCCGGGGGGCGGGGTGGGCGCCCCGGGTTGGCCGGGGGGGGGGGGCGGACGGCGAGGCGGGTTAAAAGTGGGGGGGGGG